>NZ_JASPBG010000001.1:0-471013 GCF_030228125.1 Corynebacterium sp. UMB10119B | reverse complement strand
TTTTCTTGTGTGTGGTGGGTTCCATTATTCCCGTTGTTGGGGGTGGTGGTACCCACCACACTCTTTTTTGTGCACCCACAACAAACAACGAGGGCCGTCTTTACGAAGTCTGATGACGCCAGCGCTCCTTGTTTGTAGACTCAGAGGTGCAACTCTGACTGACCGGATGATTGGGAATTTGTTTCAACAGGTGCACAATAAGTTCTTATTTTCGGATATTCCTGTTTATAATGACTTGTTCCAATAGAAAGGTGTTTCATGTCCGATCGCTCTAACGAGAGACCACGTCGCAACCACGGTTCTTCTTCCTCCAAGGGGCGGAACGGGCGGCCAGGCAATGGGGGCCGGAAAGGTCGGCGCGACGACAGTAGGGATCGTCGCAATGATCGCAGCGGTGACGGCCGTGGTAGGAGCAGAAGCGCTCGTCCTGGCGGCGATGAAGAACGCAAATTCAACAATCGTCACAATCGCTCGCAGCCTCGTCGGCAGGGCTACCGCGAGGATAGGATGGCTCAAAAGCTTTCTGAACCCGACCTGCCTTCCGATCTTGACATCAGTGTTCTCGACCCGTCCGTGCTGCAAGATTTGAAGGTGTTGTCACATGACAACGCAACTCGCGTCGCGAAGCACATGATTATGGCTGCAGATCTGCTCGACGACGACCCGGCGCTTGCCTTGCGTCATGCTAGGGCAGCAAAGAATCGTGCCGGACGTGTTGGGGTTGTTCGTGAAACGAATGGTGTAATCGCTTACCACGCAGGTGAGTGGAAAGAGGCACTTTCTGAGCTGCGAGCTGCCCGGCGCATGAGTGGCGGCCCTGGGCTTTTGGCTGTGATGGCTGATGCTGAACGCGGACTTGGTCGTCCCGAGAAGGCGTTGGAGCTTGGTCGGAGTCCTGAGGCGCGAGACCTCGATCGTGAGGGACGTATTGAGCTTGCCATCGTTCTTTCTGGTGCGCGTCGCGATCTGGGCCAGGTTGATTCTGCGATTGCGACTTTGGAACGTGTACGTCCGAACAAGGACGAGCGGGACGTCTCTGCAATGCGTTTGTCTTACGCCTACGCCGACGCATTGCTGGCTGCTGGCCGAAAGGCTGAAGCTGCTGACTGGTTCAAGCATGTTATTGAGTTGGATCCGGAGATGTTGACGGATGCGAAGCAGCGTTTGGAAGAGACGGAGTAGTGGCTTTGGGTTCTCTTGCTCATCAATATGACGTGTTGCTCTTTGACTTAGACGGCACGGTTTGGGAGGGCGGCCGCGCGTTAGACAATGCGGTTTCCAGCATCATCGAATGTGGTGTGACACCTTTCTACATCACGAATAATGCATCCCGGCCTTCGGCCCTCGTCGCCGAAATGCTTGGTGATATTGGGCTAGAGTGCTCGAGTGAGGAGATTATTACCTCAGCAGAGGCAGCTTTGGAGCTAGCGCGACCCCTGCTGAAAGAGGATGATCCCATCCTTGTTCTTGGTGCGCAGTCGTTCAAAGACTTGGTTTCTGGGGCCGGTTATCGCGTAGTCTCTAGTGCTGACGACGCACCAGTTGCGGTGCTACAAGGGCACTGCCCGGAAACTGGGTGGCGTGAGCTGTCTGAAGCAGCGTTGGCGATTCGCAACGGGGCGGTCTACTTGGCTTCAAACCTTGATACTTCCTTGCCGATGGAGCGGGGGCTTATGGTCGGGAATGGCTCGATGGTGGCGGCGGTGACGTCGGCAACCGGCGTTGTCCCAGAGGCGGCCGGAAAGCCGGAACCGGCTATGTTCCATCAGGCTGTGAAGCTGTCGGGTGCTACGCGAGCGTTGGCGGTCGGTGACCGTTTAGATACCGATATTGCCGGTGGAAATCGTGCGGGGATGGATACGTTGCAGGTACTTACAGGTGTGTCTGGTCCTTATGCTTTGTTGGCGGCTAAGCCGGTGGAGCGCCCGACATATATTGGTGATGACTTGCGTAGCCTCTTGGCAGATGCGGAGAGCTTGCGGCCGGGAGCACAGGGCGGTTTCGTGGCGAAGCTGCAAGGAGATACGCTCCTGCTTAACGGTGGTGCTGCATCTTCTTCGCCTACGGAGGCCTTGCGAACGGCTCTGGCTGTTGCGTGGTCTGCAGAGGCCGAAGTACGAGTGGTTGAGCCGGTATCGCAGTGGGCGCAGAAGGCTGTGGAGTCGTGGTGGTAGGGCACGCCCCGAAACCCCACGATCCAAGGCGAGTCGGCATTTCACCGGAAGAATTGCGTTCGAAGGTAGATAGTGTGCTGGCGCGGGTGCCGTCTACGATAAGGGATGAACTTGAACAGTTGGCTGAGGCTCATGACGTTTTAGCAGAAGCGCTAAAAGACTGAGCATCGCCGTAGGAGAGGAGTACGGGTGGCACCTGGTCGGCGACGCCTTGACGCAGAACTTGTTCGACGAAAGATCGCTCGTTCACGGGAGCAGGCCCGGACATGGATTATTGAAGGACGCGTTGAGGTCGGAGGGTTTCCTGCAAAAAAGCCAGCTACAGTTGTCGAACCCGATGTTTCCATCAAGGTCGATGTTGATAACACCGATGACTGGGCTTCCCGTGGCGCGCACAAACTTCTGGGGGCACTAGAGCACTTCGAAAAGCTTGGGTTTACGGTCAAGGATAGGACGGTGATTGACGCGGGAGCGTCAACGGGGGGATTCACTGACGTTTTGCTACGAAGAGGTGTCCGCCGGGTCTTTGCGGTAGATGTCGGTTACGGGCAATTACTTTGGCGGCTGCAAAACGATCCGCGTGTGACGGTGATGGACCGTGTGAATATACGGTCGTTGACTGCCGACATGCTGAGCGAGTCGGCCAATTGCATGGTGGGTGATTTATCGTTTATCTCTTTGAAGCTTGTGCTTCCTGCGCTGGTAGCAGCGCTTGAGGACGAGGCGGACCTCCTGCCGATGGTGAAACCACAGTTTGAGGTTGGTAAAGACCGCGTTGGTCACGGGGGTGTCGTTCGTTCGGCAGAGCTGCGTCGAGAAGCAGTGGTAGATGTCGCATTGTTCGCACAGTCGCTGGGGCTTGAGGTGAAATCAATGGTTGCATCTCCGTTGCCAGGTCCGAGTGGTAACGTAGAATACTTTCTGTGGCTGCGTAAGACAGCAAATGCGCAGGAACAATCTGTCGAGGCCGTCGAAGAGATGGCAACACAGGCGGTGCAGGAAGGGCCAGCGTAGATATGTCTGTAGATGATCGGCGACGCATTTTGTTGGTGCCCCATTTTTACAGGCCCGACAATATTGAGGCTGCGGCGAATTCTGCCCGGATGCTGCAGCAGGCTGGCATTGAGGTGCAGTTGCTTTCTGCGGGGGAATCAAGTCCCGCTGAAGAGGATCCAGTATTGCAGAAGCTGGAGCACGTAAGCCCAGGGGCCGAGGCTGGCCGAGGCTGCGAGCTTGTATTTGTGCTTGGAGGCGATGGAACGTTTTTACGCGCAGCAAACTTTGCGCACCTTCAGGACATTCCAGTGCTCGGGGTGAATCTCGGCCATGTGGGATTCTTGGCAGAGTCCGAAGCGGAAAGCCTGGAAGATGTGCTGTCCTCGGTGATAGCGCGCTCATATCGGGTTGAAGACCGCATGACACTTGACGTGCGGGTTTTGGATGCGACGGGTGAAGTGCTTGGCGAAAGTTGGGCGCTGAATGAATGCAGCATTGAGAACTCGGATCGTACAAGAGTGCTTGATGCGTTTCTAGAGATTGATTACAGGCCCGTGTCTTCGTTCGGTTGTGATGGTGTGCTGGTATCTACGCCTACTGGATCAACCGCGTATGCTTTTTCGGCCGGTGGTCCGGTGATGTGGCCTGAGCTCGATGCCATCTTGGTGGTTCCGAATAATGCGCACGCCCTCTTCGCGAAGCCAATGGTTGTTTCACCGTTGTCGACGGTAGCGGTTGAGTCCTTTTCGACGACCAGCTCCGCTGTTGTCGTGATGGATGGGGTTCGTAGGATTATGATGCCGCCAGGTGCACGGGTCGAAGTGACGCGTGGTCGCCGCCCGGTGCGCTGGGTTCGGCTTGATGAGCGTCCGTTTACCGACCGCCTGGTGGAGAAGTTTCAGCTTCCGGTATCTGGGTGGCGTGGCCCAGACAAAGAGAGGTAGATCGGCGTGCTGTCGGAAATTGCTATCAGGAACCTTGGTGTGATCCCTCACGCTAGCGCGGAGCTCTCGGAAGGTTTGACAGTCCTTACGGGTGAAACTGGCGCCGGTAAGACGATGGTGGTCACGAGTTTGCGGCTGTTGACTGGTGGTCGTGCTGATGCTTCTCGTGTTCGGACGGGAGCGCCGGAAGCGGTGGTGGAGGGCGCGTTTGCGGTAACAGGAATCCACGAGGACAGTCGCGAGGCTATTGCGAAGATCGCGGAGAACGCTGGTGCGGTCCTCGATGAAAACGGTGAGTACGTCGTAGTCCGTTCCGTAAAATCGACAGGCAGGTCGAAGGCGCACTTTGGTGGCCGGGCGGTACCGGCTGCGACACTCAGCGAAGTCTCCTCGCACCTGCTTACGATTCATGGCCAGAACGATCAGTTACGTTTGATGTCGCCAGAACAGCAACTGCATGCGTTGGACCGCTTCGATCCTGCTGCTTCAAAGGTTCTCCGTGCGTATCAGGAAGCGTGGAAGCGCTGGCGCGTTGCGAAGAGAGATTTAGAGGAGCGGACAAAGCGGCGTCGAGAATTAGCGATGGAACAGGACCGTCTCCTGTTTGCTGTCAACGAGATCGACGAGGTCGCACCCGAGCCAGGTGAAGACGCTGAGCTCGTCTCTGCGATTCAGCGCCTGCAAGATGTTGATGGATTGCGCTCCGCGGTTCAAGAGGCGATGGTTGCAATCGATGGCGCTGAGGCGGTTGGTGAGTATGACGAGGCGTCCGCCGCTTCAGATTTGGTAGGGCAGGCTGCGAGTGCACTTGGTGCATCCACTGATACGCAGCTGCAGGAGCTGGGGCGTCGACTGGAAGAAGCCGCCACTGTGCTTTCGGATGTTTCTTCGGAACTTGGAACGTATTTGTTTTCGTTGGATGCGGATCCGCATGCGCTCGAGAACATGCTTCAGAGGCAACAGTCGTTAAAGGTGCTGACCCGAAAGTACGCGTCGGACATTGATGGTGTGCTCCGTTGGAGGGACGAGGCGCAGCAACGGTTGGCGTCAATTGATACGTCGGATGAGGCCCTCGCGGAGCTTCAACTGCGGGTTGATGACGCTGCGACCGAGATGAAGCAGCACGCTGAGGAGTTGACGGGCATTCGTCGCGATGCTGCACGACGGTTCTCTGAGGCGGTGACACAGGAGTTGCATGGGCTGGCGATGCCTAAGGCTGTGCTGAGCGTCCGCGTTGAGGGAGCAGACTACGGCCGTGATGGCGCTGATGCTGTCGAGATTTGTCTGTCGCCTAACGCTGCGTCAGAGCCAAAGCCATTGGCAACCAGCGCGTCAGGAGGTGAGCTTTCACGCGTCATGCTCGCGATTGAAGTGATCCTTGCCGGGTCAACGCACGGCGCGACATTCGTCTTTGATGAGGTTGATGCTGGTGTCGGTGGTCAGGCCGCGGTGGAGATAGGGCGTCGCCTTGCACGGCTCGCAGTAAACAATCAGGTAATTGTGGTGACGCACCTGCCACAGGTTGCGGCTTACGCGGACAGACACTTACACGTTGCGAAGAACGTTGGCGATGAAACCGTGACATCAGGAGTGCTTGTGCTTGACGATGCCGAGCGCGTGGAGGAACTAGCTCGCATGATGGCTGGGATGGCGAACTCGGAAACAGGAAAGGCGCACGCGGCGGAGCTACTGGAGCAGGCACAGCGCGAAACAAAAGAGTTTCGTCGATAGCCCGCGCGCCTAGCAGTACTTGGCGTGCGATGCAGGCAGAATTCAACATATGACTGAAACTTCTGCAACTTCTGAATCGACTAGCGCGCCGTTGCAGGGACCGCTGCGTGATTGCACGCCGCAAGGCAAGGGGCGCGGCCGTCTTCGTTCTGGGGATATTGCCTTCGTTGATGCTCCAGATATCAGCCGTAGGGAAGCTGAGATGTTGATCAACGCGGCACCGGCGGCGGTTGTCAATATTGCACGATTTAGCACTGGGGCTGTGCCTAATTACGGCCCGCACTTGCTTCTCGACGCCGGCATTCCACTGTTTGAAGCTGCCGGTGCGGAGATGCGGGCGTCGATACGCGATGGCAAGAAGACATCCGTAACGGTTTCGGGTGAGATCAAGGTTGGGCGCAAGGAAGTCGGTTCTGCTTCACCAGTGGTGCGCGCTGATGTTGACGCGACGTTTATTGAAGCACAGCGTCACCTCGTAGATCACATGGAGGCGTACTTCGGAAACACGATCGAATTTATACACTCCGAATCGCCGCTGCTTATCGATGGTGTTGGCGCGCCTGAGTTAGGTGACGTGATTGCGGACCGAAAAGTTATTATCGCGAGCCCGTGCCCAGATCTCCGAGAGCGTATCGAATCGTTGCGCAATTTCATCCGTGAGTTCACACCTGTGCTGATTGGCGTAGGCAAGGCGACGAATACCTTGGCGGAGATGGGGTACGCGCCCGACTTTATCGTGGGCGACCCGGGCGACGTGGCTGAAGAAAATTTGCGAAGCGACGCGCGGGTGATTTTGCCAGCGGACCCCGACGGCTACGCGCCTGGTCTGGAGCGCATCCAGGATCTTGGAGTAGGTGCGATGACGTTTCCCGCCGCGACCGAATCTGCAACAGACCTGGCGGTGTTACTGAGCGTGTTCCACGATGCAGAAATGATCGTGATGGTTGAGCAGCCCGTGAACCTGGACCGTATCTTTACCGAATCAGATGAAAGCTCGCCGGCAGCACTGCTCACTCGTTTGAAAGCGGGTCAAAAACTGGTGGATTCCACAGTGATAGCTGATTTGTACAATCTGACGACTGGTCGGGGAGTCGCCTGGGCATGGGCAATTTTGGGATTGCTTGTTGCTGCGGCGACGATTGTACTCATCGTCGGGCTTGGCGGGAGTGGGCCGTTTAGCACGAACCTGGCGGATACGTGGAACACGATAGTTACACAGCTGCAGAGTCTGTGGAGCTAATAGGGAGTAGGTGGTTTTGATGTCTTCAGGAAGTAGTTCGGCAGGTTATGTTGCAGCAGGTCTGGGCTGGGGCATTGCACTTGGTGTCGCAGCAGGAATGCTGGTGATTGCGCCAGCAATGGGCACGCTTGATTTTTCAACGTCGTCGCAGTTAGGCGAGTCGCAACAGTCGGCTGACGCCTCGCAGGGGACAAAATTTGAGTTTTCCGATGCAGTGATAGCTCAGCATTCGGCCGAGCTTGTTGCGAACACGCTGGATGGTAAGTCAGTGATGGTGCTTCGCACGCACGATGCGTCAGCAGAAGATGTCGATGCTGTAACGTGGCTGCTTCGCACCGCAGGGGCATCAGAAGCGGGCCAGATTACGTTGGGCGAGAAGTTTACCCAGCAGGAGTCAGCTGATGCATTGAGTACGATCATCGCGAACACCCTGCCGGCAGGAGCGCAGCTTTCCGTTGATCGACGCGCGCCTGGCACACATGCTGGCCAGTCGCTGGGGAGCGTTCTGCTCAAGGATCCAGCGACTGGTGAACCGGTGGCTCCGGAATCTGATCGTAATTTCGTTATAGAGGCGCTGCATGGAGGCGGTTTTATAGACGACACAGATGTTTCAGCGCCTGCTGATGCGATTGTTGTGATCGGCGCCGGTGATACCGGCGGGGAGCGTTCTTTCGGGACACAACTGTTGACAGACATGACCGCGGAGCTCAATGACTTAGCTGCGGCAGTGTATGCGGCGCCAGATGAAGACGGTGGGTTTGTTGATACGGAAGCAGGCAGGGTGTCGGCGGTGCTTTCGCTTGCGGAAGAATTGGCGGTCGAATGATGCACGAGTTTGAAGTTCAACAGTCGGAGCTGCTGCTGGATGCACCGATTATCGCGGTGCGCAAAGATATTGTTTCGATGCCGGGGGGCGCTTCCGCGGCACGCGAGATCGTAGAGCACTTCGGTGCGGTTGCAGTGGTGGCCGTCGATTCCAAACGAAGGATTGCGATGGTCCGCCAGTACCGGCACAGCGTTCGGCGCCGGTTGTGGGAACTTCCTGCTGGACTTCTCGACGTCAGCGAGGAAGACGCGCTTGTGTGCGCCCAGCGTGAGTTGGCCGAGGAAGCTGGTTTGGCTGCTGAGAAGTGGGCATTGTTGCTGGATCTGGTGACGTCCCCGGGTTTCGCAGAAGAAGCGGTGCGTGTGTACCTGGCTTCGGATCTCCGTGAGGCCCCTCGTGGTGAAGCCGAGTTCGAAGAAGCCGATATGGTGCTGGAATGGGTGCCAATTGAAGAGGCACAATCGATGGTGTTTCGCGGTGACATCGTGAACTCGATTGCGATTGCCGGAGTGATGGCAGCGGCGCGAGTGCTAGAAGGCGAGGTAGAGCCGCGTGATGTAACCGAGCCCTTTGACCTGCGGCCAAGATCGCTAGCAGAGCGACGCACAGCGCAAGGCGTCACGCCCGATATGAAGAGGATCTAGTTGGACGTCAATGAGCTTGTTAGGCGTTGGCTCGAGCACCTTGCAGTTGAACGAGGTCTTTCAGCAAACACATTGAGCAACTATCGTCGGGACCTTAGACGGTATGCCTCGTGGCTGCACGCCAACGGCAAAGCCAACTTGTCTGAGGTGACCGCTGCAGACATCGAGGCGTACCTGGCGGACCTACGGCGTGGAGTTGATGGGGCTGCGCCGTTGGCGGCATCTTCGGCTGCGCGCGCACTTGTGGTTGCCCGCGGACTACACAAGTTTGGGGTGCTTGAGGGCGTACTTGCAGGTGATGAATCAGCCCAAGTAGCTCCACCTTCGCCTGGTAAGAAGCTGCCCGATACGCTAAGTATCGAAGAGGTCGGCAAGATGCTGGACTCGTGCCCCACGGAGGAGCCGATTGGGTTACGAGACAAAGCGTTACTGGAGTTGCTCTACGCCACGGGGGCGCGTGTGTCGGAAGTACTGGCGCTCTACGTCGATGACTTCATGGCGCTCGAAGGCGAACAGCACGCGGTGCTGACATTGACAGGCAAGGGCAATAAGCAGCGCATCGTGCCGGTGGGGTCGATGGCGAAGGAGGCCGTCGAAAAATATCTGGTGCGCGGACGCCCAGCGCTGGCCAAAGGGCGCTCTCATTCGCTGTTCCTGAACGCACGTGGCGGCAGCTTGTCTCGGCAAAGTGCTTGGACGGTCATCAAACGGGCCGCTGAGCGAGCCGGGATCACCAAGCATGTTTCTCCTCACACGTTGCGGCATTCTTTTGCAACACACATGCTCGACGGCGGCGCCGATGTACGAGTAGTGCAAGAACTGCTTGGGCACGCATCTGTGACGACTACCCAAATTTACACACACGTTACTGCGGAAAGCCTTCGGGAAGTCTGGCACGCTACGCACCCTCGTGCATAGGTATGTAGGGTTGACATGTTCTGATGCACGACCGGAAGGATTCTTGCCACATGGCTTTTCGACGACCCCACGTTCTCGCAACTGTCGCTGCTGCTACATGCGCTCTCGGGCTGAGCACCTCGGGAGTTGATATGAACGCGTATGCGCAGTTGCCGGAGGGGCTTGATCCTGCCGCGATCCAGCAGGCCATCCCTTCCGAGATCCACGTGCAGGCCGGGCAGACTACGACTGTCGACACCGGTGTTCCGCTGAGCCTCAATTACAGTTCGGGTGACTGGACCGTTGTATCATCTGGCACTTCTGTGTCCGTGACTGCTCCTGATACTCCAGGTGCAACGGTGAGCGTTCCGGTCTCCGCTGGGGGATACTCGGCGACCGTGAATCTCGTCGCAGTGGGCGGTGGTGAGACCGTTGATGCTCCACCTGAGAGCGCTGCGGAGCCTGAAAACAATGATGGTGCTGGCAAGCCACATGGCGATAGCGTTGATGACTCAAACAGGGAAGGACACGGATCCGAGACTGGTTCAGGCTCAGATCAACGTGTGCACGACGCGCCTGCTGCGCCACAGGCCCACCGTGTCCCAGCCAAGGAGGTGGATACCACGAACGCGAAGCGCCTGGAGTTCGAGGGCGTCATCGAGGACAACAGCATTGTGGTGAAGGTGCCACTGAGTAAGGCCGGACAGCTGATGAAGTACGCTAAGACCGATAAGGAAGGCGCCACACTTCGTTACGTAGACGTGGACGGCAATATCATTGAAGGCGTGAAGCGTGACGTGGACGTAGCGTCGCGCACGCTGACATTAACGTACCCGGAGGGACAGACGCCGGATAACCCCTTCATCATGGAGGTTGTCCGGGATGGATCGGCGGCGGAGTTCATCGCGGTGATAACGTCAAAGAACGCTCCGACTGCTGCACCAAAGGATGGAAATACCCAGGGAGGCGACAGTCAAGCGGAAACACTTGACGAATCGAGGGCGAATGACGGCCTTCTTGCCCTGGGCATCGCAGGAATTGCGGCACTGGTGGCCTTGCTGCTCATCGTGTTCCTGATTCGAAAGAGGCGACAGGCACATAACTAGGTATGGCATTGTAAGATGATTGCGTCAAGGGCTTACACGTGACGCGCATTGGACGGAAGGGATGACAATGGCAGGCAACGCATTGTTTGACGCTGCTGAAGAAAAGAAGTTTCTCACGGGACGTCCATTCCGCGAGTTCCCTCAGCCTGAACCGCTCGAGCACCACGGCCCGGCGACCATCCTATCGATGGTGAATCAGAAGGGTGGCGTCGGCAAAACGACGTCGACAATCAACCTGGGTGCATGTCTCGCAGAGCAAGGGCGCAAGGTGCTGCTTGTTGACCTCGACCCGCAGGGTGCGCTCTCAGCCGGTCTTGGAGTGTCCCATGATGAAGAGCAAGTCACCGTGTATGACTTGCTTTTTGACAACACTGCGTCGATCCACGCGGCCATTCGGCACTCGAATATGCCGGGGCTGGACCTTGTCCCTGCGAACATTGACCTTTCTGCTGCGGAGATTCAACTGGTCAATGAAGTCGGCCGTGAGCACACACTGGCCCGTGCGCTCCGCCCTGTGCGCAACGAGTACGACATCATCATCATCGACTGTGGCCCTTCGCTCGGCCTGTTGACCGTCAATGCGTTGGCGTGCTCGGCGGGCGTGATGATTCCGATGGAGTGCGAGTACTTTTCGCTCCGTGGTCTTGCGTTGTTGACTGACACAGTGGAAAAGGTGCGAGACCGCATCAATTTCGACCTTGACATCGTAGGCATCCTGGTCACGATGTTCGACCGCCGCACTACACACGCGCGAGAAGTGATGGATCGAGTCGTTGAGGTATTCGGCGAGCGAGTTTTTGACACGGTGATTACCCGAACGGTTCGATTCCCGGAGACCTCGGTTGCCGGTGAACCGATCATTACTTGGGCGCCGCACTCCCAAGGCGCAGAGCAGTACCGGCAGTTGGCGCTTGAGCTGCTCGAGCGCATTGATAAGTAGTTTGTTGCATCGTGTCTGAGGACGCCACCACGGGAGTCCAGCCCGAGATTACCGGTTTTACGTTGGCCCTCCAGAACTTTGAGGGGCCGTTTGACCTGCTCCTGCACCTCATCCACTCCAAGAAGCTGGACGTGACCGAAGTTGCACTAGCTGAGGTGACCGACGAGTTTATTGCATACACGCGTGCGCTGGGTGCAGCAGCGCAACTTGACGAAGTCACTGAATTTCTTCTTGTGGCTTCTACTCTGCTGGATCTGAAGACTGCGCGGTTGCTTCCGCGCGACGGAGACACGGAGATTGAAGATCTTGAGCTCCTGGAGGCCCGGGACCTGCTCTTTGCGCGTCTCCTCCAGTACCGTGCGTATCAGCAGGTCGCTGACGAGTTCGTGGCCTGGCAACGCAACGCGAAGCGGAGATACCCGCGTGCGGTCTCAATCGAAGACCGTTTCGCTGCGTTGCTTCCACCTGTACAGCTGGGGCACACGCTTGATTCCTTTGCGGAGTTGGCTGCTGCTGTGTTTCGGCCCCGCCCACCGGAGGAAGTGCGGACGGACCACTTGCACGCGGTCAGCGTTTCGGTGCCCGAGCAGGCCGGGAAGCTGTTGAGCGCGCTGCATCTCCTTGGTGCGGAGCAGTGGGTCGCATTTGAGGTGCTCACGAAGGACTGTAGTTCCTCCATGGAACTCGTGGGGCGCTTCTTGGCGTTGTTGGAGTTGTACAAGGCTCGCGCGGTGGAGACCGAGCAGCCAGAAGCGCTCGGTAGCCTGGAGGTTTCCTGGACAGGAATCAACGTTGATCCTGCTGTGGTTGCGTCAAGCAACTGGGAATAGCGATAGAATGCCAGACCATGAATGCTCCCCAAATGGTTTCGCAGCTTCGCGCACGTATCGAATCGATTTTGCTGGTCGCGGACAATCCAGTCACGGTAGATGCCTTAGCGTCGGCACTGGGGGCGGAGCTGGGAGACGTCGAGAAGCAGCTCGAGGACTGGTCCGAGGAATGCGAACTGCGCGGCAGCGGGATCGACGTTCGGCGGACAGCTGAGGGGTGGCGATTGTACACGCGCCCAGAATACGCAGACGCCGTGGAGGCATTTCTGCTTGATGGTGCACAGACGAAGCTGAGCCGCGCGGCAATGGAGACGCTTGCGGTGGTTGCATATCGCCAGCCGGTGACACGCACGCAGGTTTCCGGAGTACGCGGCGTCAACGTTGATGGTGTGATGAAAACGCTGACGCTGCGAGGGCTCATTGCCGAGGTTGATCCAGACGAGTCGACCGGCGCGCACCGTTACGTCACTACCGAGCTCTTTCTTGAGTTGCTGGGCATAGATTCACTTGAGCGACTGCCGAACCTGGCGCCATTGTTGCCTGAGATCGACGATATCGAGGAAGCATGGTAAAGGCTGCTACACTTGCGGTCGTTCGAAGAACTGTATAACTCGCAAAGAGAAAAGGACTCAAGATGAATCCTCCCGCTCGCCGAGATGGCATACCGGAACAAGGAAAGAACGAGCCGTTCTATCCTTCGTATGCGAAACCGGCACGTAAACAACATGTCAAGCGTGACAAGCGCGCCAAGGCTGCCAATGAGGCTCCGAACCCACTCGATGACAACTGGTGGGACGACGAAGAAACAAAGCAGCGCAAGAAGAACACCGACGGGATCCGTCTGCAAAAAGTGCTCGCACAAGCAGGCGTCGCGTCGCGACGGCACTCTGAGATTATGATTGATCAGGGGCGCGTTGAGGTCAACGGGAAGATCGTTACCGTCCAGGGCACCCGTGTGAATCCGAACGTCGACGTGATTCGAGTTGACGGTGCACGCATCAATGTAAATGAGGACTTGGAGTATTTCGCGTTTAATAAGCCGCGCGGAGTACACACAACCATGCAAGATGAGCATGATCGCGCCTCTGTTGGTGACTTCGTTGCTGAGAGAGTCGCTGCAGGTCAGCGTCTGTTCCATGTCGGGCGTCTCGACGCCGACACTGAAGGGCTCTTGCTGCTTACCAACGACGGCGAGCTTGCAAACCGCCTCATGCACCCGCGCTACGAAGTTCGAAAAACGTACTTGGCCACGGTACTCGGCGAGTTTAAATCCGCTGATGCTAAGCAGTTGCGCGACGGTATTGAGCTCGATGATGGTGTGGCGAAGGCAGACTACGTGCAGATCGTCGATGTGCACAATGGTCAGTCGATTGTTCGCGTCGAACTACACGAAGGCCGCAAGCACATTGTCCGTCGGATGCTGAAAGCAGCTGGTTACCCGGTACAGCGTCTGGTGCGAACGAAAGTGCACACGGTGCAGCTCGGCGATATGAAGCCAGGATCGATGCGCGCACTTAACTCATCTGAGTTGGCATCACTGTTCAAGGCGGTGGGGATGTAAATGGAGGAAACGATGTTGAGTAACCAGCCAGATAATGGTCTGCTGCTCGCAGTGGATGGGCCGTCGGGTACTGGCAAGTCGACAATGTGCCGAGCGTTAGCCAAGAAGCTTGACGCAAAGTACATCGACACGGGCGCGATGTATCGAGTTGCGACGTTGGCGGTGTTGGACGCCGGCGTGGATCCGGAAGACACTAGTGCAGTCATCGCTGCTACTGCTGATCTGCCGATGGAGGTTTCCGACGACCCCGATGACAAGGCTGTTATTTTGGGCGGCCGGGACGTCTCCAACGTGATCCGAGGGGCGGAAGTAACCAGTGCAGTTTCTGCTGTTGCCGCGATCCCAGAGGTCCGTGAAAATTTGGTGGCCCTGCAGCGTCGCCTCGCCTCTGAGGCGCATCGCGCCATCGTTGAGGGCAGGGACATTGGCACCGTAGTTTTGCCAGATGCACCGGCCAAGGTGTACATGACGGCGTCAGCCCAGGTGCGTGCACAGCGCCGGTTCGACCAGGACACAGCAGCAGGCCGCAAAGTAGAGTTTGAAAAGGTGCTAGCAGACGTGGAACGTCGTGATGCCCTTGACTCCTCCCGTGAGACCAGCCCACTGAAGCCAGCTGATGACGCTGTAGTAATCGACACCTCCGAGATGACTCCAGAACAAGTTCTGGCGGCGCTCGTCGACGTGATTGAAAGGAGCAGCAAGTGACCACAGAAGATTCCTTTCCACAGGACTTTAACGAGGCCGACTTCAATGAAGCTGACTTCGGCGAGGCCGACTTCGGTGACCTGAACTCTACGGAGGAGTACACGGAGGAAGAATGGGCCGCGGTCGAGGAAGCCTTCGGTATCGTCAACTCTGACTACACAGAGGAAGCACTGCCAACGGTAGCGATTGTCGGCCGCCCGAACGTGGGTAAGTCAACGCTGGTAAACCGGTTTATTGGTCGTCGTGAAGCTGTGGTGGAGGACCATCCCGGTGTCACGCGCGACCGGATCAGTTACATCACTGACTGGGGAGGTCGACGATTCTGGGTTCAGGACACTGGAGGCTGGGATCCGGACGCGAAAGGCATCAATGCGGCGATCGCCCACCAGTCGGAAGCTGCGATGGAGACTGCGGACGTGATCGTTTTTGTGGTCGATTCTCATACCGGCATCACGATGTCCGATGAAGCGATGGCCCGGAACCTGCAGCGCTCCGAAGTTCCAGTCATTTTGGTCGCGAACAAGTTTGAATCCGAGTCGCAGTGGGGTGACGTCGCTGAGCTCTATGCGCTTGGTCTCGGTGATCCGTGGCCTGTTTCCGCGTTGCACGGACGCGGAGGCGCGGATGTGCTCGACGAAATCCTGCGGCTGTTCCCGGATGTTCCACGCGCGAAAGACTCAGTTACGGAAGGTCCGCGCGCGGTTGCTTTGGTTGGGCGTCCGAACGTCGGCAAGTCGAGCTTGCTCAACAAGCTCTCGAAGTCGAAGCGCGCGGTCGTTGACAATGTGGCTGGCACCACGGTTGACCCTGTTGATGAGCTGATCCAGCTCGACAGCAAGCTGTGGAAGTTCATCGACACCGCTGGGCTGCGCAAGAAAGTGAAGAACGCGCAAGGCCACGAATACTACGCGAGCCTGCGTACCCGAGGCACGATCGAGGCAGCAGAGGTGTGCGTCGTGCTTATCGACGCCTCCCAGGAGATTTCCGAGCAGGACCAGCGAGTGATCTCCATGGTGCTCGAGGCGGGCAAGGCAATGGTTATCTGCTTCAACAAGTGGGACCTGATGGATGAAGACCGTCGCTACTACTTCGATCGCGAGTTTGATGAGATGGTCGGGCATCTCCCGTGGGTGACGAAGCTGAATATCTCGGCGGACACTGGGCGTGGTCTACACCGCCTTGAGCCAGCGATGGAAGAAGCGCTTGAGAACTGGGATCGACGCATTTCTACGGGGCAGCTCAACAACTGGCTACGCGACGCGATTGCGGCGAACCCTCCACCGATGAAGAACAATCGCCTGCCAAAGGTGTTGTTCGCAACGATGGTTGGCACGCGTCCACCGACAATCGTACTGTTTACGACTGGTTTCCTGGATGGTGGTTACCGCCGTTACCTTGAGCGAAAGTTCCGTGAGCAATTCGGTTACCATGGCACGCCGATTCGAATCGCGGTTCGCGTACGCGAGCGTAACCCTCGGCGCCGCAAGTAGTTCTATCTACGCCCGTACAGGAACGCGTCTGTCCTGTACGGCAGCGGTACAAGCTGCCCTGGGTCGAACCCGAGGCGATCAAAGAGGTACCAGGTAAGGTTGTCCACCATCTTTGCCCGTGCGCGTTCGTTAGCACGAAGCCAGTAGGAACGGGTCGACATGAGGGTAAACAGCTGATCGGTATGGATCGGTTGGATCCAGGTTGTGCGGAATTCACGCTTCAGGTGCCACGGCTTGTGCACGGTGGGGTAGAAGCCCTTGGTAAGCACATCGCCAGAGTGCATGATTTTTGCAAGACGCAGCACCCACGGGTGCTCAACCTCGAGGGTGTTCCAACATAGGAGTAGCTCGCCGTCAGGTCGCGTGATCCGGGCGGCTTCTGCGCTTGCTTGGCGGGGGTCGACCCAGTGCCACGCCTGGGCAAAGGTAACGGCGTCGAAAAACTCGGAAGCAGCTGCGGTGTGCTCAGCCGTGGCGCGCCACACAGGGAAGTTCGGGTGCTGGTCGCGCAGAGTATTCACCATGTCTTTCGAGGGTTCGCAGCACGAAACCCGGTGCCCGGCCGCGTGTAGTTGGGCAGCAAATATACCTGTACCTGAGCCCACATCAAGGACCCTGCGTGTTATGCCACGGTTCCCGAGCAGCTCAACCACCTCAGAGGGGTACGAAGGCCTGACCGCATCATATGTATCCGCACCGACCGCGAATGCGCGCGATGAATCGAGTCGGTGCTCGCTACTACGAAACAGTGGCTGGTGCTTTCCGCTTGGCTTCATAATCAACTAACCTATCAACCTGTGACTGTCAGGAGAATGCACGAGTGAACACTTCCAACACGATGAACCGACGCTGGTCGGTCCGTACGGTGCTGCTCGCTGTGCTGCTCGGCTGTGCAGTCATGGCGGGCTGTAGCGAGGACACGGACGAATCAGAAGCTTCGGACGCGTTGCCGAACCCACTGCGAACAGTAGAAAACAGCAATCGTGCAGATACGGTTTCGGAGGTAGAGCCGTGGAGCGCTGCCTCGGTTGAATCACGAACGATTCCGGCAGGTGGTCTGCAGCGCGATTACATTCTCTCGCTACCGAAAGGTGCACAGCAGCGAGAAGGGTTGCCACTCATCCTGGTATTCCATGGCTACACGAGTACTGCCGCATCGATGCAGCGCACAACAGGCCTTAACAACGCCGATGCCGTGGTGGCGTACCTGCAAGGCGTGAATAAGGCGTGGGCGCCAGCGCCGTACGCAAACACGAATGCCCGCCAGGACCTTCAGTTTGCGGACGCAGTCCGTGAGCAGCTGCAGCAGGAGTTCCATACCCAACCGGCACGCACGTTCGCGGTCGGCTTTTCAAACGGCGGTGGGTTTGCAGAGTTCTTGAGCTGCCAGCGGCCGCAAGACTACACCGCGGTGGCGACCGTGTCAGCAGCGATATACGACTCGGTGCTAGAAGGGTGCTCAGCCATTCCCGTCAAACGCATCGACATCCACGGTACGAGCGATAACGTCATTGACTACCAGGGCGGTACCCGGCACAAGACTCACTACGCTGGTGCGTATCAAGACGTCGAACGAGAAGCCCGGCGCAACCACTGCAAAGCCACTGACGACGAGGCGCCGAAGCCAGAATGGTCAGAAGTGCTTCCCGGCGTCGAGAAGGCTGAGTGGAGTGGGTGCGACGCAGGTCTCGTGCACTACAAAATCGAAGGTGGCAAGCACGAATGGCTCGGCCCAGGCACCACACCGGCATCCGCTCTCCCCATCGGCTTCGCGAGCGAGGCAGTGCTTCGCTTCTTTGGCGTAGGGGTGCAGAAGTAATGGCAGACGACAAGTTTCAACGCACCGCGATCGTCGTGTACAACCCGACGAAGATTCAGTCATCGGTCCTGGAACGATTTGTCGAGCTGTACGCTGACCCCCGGCGCGAAATTCGTTGGGTGCCAACTACAAAAGAAGATACGGCACTCGCGGGGTTCGCCACCGTGCTGACTGAAGATGTGGATGTGGTACTCGTCGCGGGTGGCGATGGCACAGTCCGCCGCATCGCACATGTTCTCGCAGATACAGGAATCAAAATGGGGATTATTCCGGTAGGTACTGGAAACCTGCTAGCGCGCAATCTTGGCCTGCCCCTGGACCCTGAAAGCGCGATTCGTCGCGCGTTTACAGGCGAAGAGCACGCAGTCGATTTGTGTGAGGCTACCGTCACACGCCGGGACGGCTCCCAGGAAACCTACGGATTCACAGTCATGGCTGGAGTAGGCCTTGATGCGCAGATGGTCGAGCGAACCCGTGAGGAATTGAAGCGGCGTATTGGGCCACTTGCGTATATCGGCGGCATCGCACGGTCGTTGGGCGGTGGTAACAGTGTGGAAGCAAAGGTTACGATTGACGGCCAACCTCCGATAACACGTCGCCTGCACACCATGATTTTCGGTAATTGCGGTGACTTAGTGAATAAGATTCCGCTGTTTCCCGACGCCCTTCCCGACGATGGCGAGATCGATGTTGTGGCGATGTCTCCACGAGGGCCTATCGGCTGGCTGCTGATCGGTTTGCGCATCGTGTTTAACACCTTGCGCGCGCTCCTCGGCGGCGGCTGGCGAGGAATCCCGGCGCCACAGATGGACTATTTCAAGGGCAAGACCATTAGCGTGTCTTTCGCCGTGCCCGAGGTGTTCGAGGTCGACGGTGATACCGTCGGATCTATTGAAGCCGCTACGATCCGAGTGATACCACAAGCGTTGGTGCTGATGCGATAAATCACGCTGCAGCACCAAGGATCTTTCGGCATAATTGCCACATGATCTACTCATTCGAAGGCAAAACTCCGAAGATTCATCCGTCCGCATTCGTGTCCGACGAAGCCACCATCATCGGTGATGTCCAAATCGGCGAAGATGCAAACATTTGGCCCGGAGTGGTTATCCGCGGCGATGTTGGCGCGATTCGTATTGGCGAAAGAGTCAATGTCCAAGACGGATCCGTACTGCACGTTGACATGGACGGTGAGACTGTCCTCGAAGCAGATGTGACTATTGGCCACCTCGCCATGATTCATGGCTGTCATATTGAACCCGGCTGCCTGATCGGAATGAACGCGACAGTGCTTTCTAATTCACGCATCGGTAAAGGCAGTATCATCGCCGGTGGCGCAGTGATCCTCGAAGGACAAGTGATCCCAGAGTTCTCGCTTGCCGCAGGAGTGCCAGCGAAGGTGAAGCGCGAGCTTGATGAATCGACTTACTCGGCACGTGAACGCCATGCAGCTTTTTATGTTGAGCTGGGGAAGCGCGCTACGACTGGCTTGGTTCCAGTGGACCGTTCCGATACTGAATAGTGTTTAAGGGGCTCTTCCGGTTTTAGAGTGCATTGATTAGTTCGCCGGGGGTTCGGACGTGGCACAAGATATTGGGATCCTTGGCTTTGTAGGAAAAAGGGTATCTAATCCATCCGTACAAAACTAAGGACCTACTGTGCAGCCTAACGGAAGTCGATGGACACCCAAGACATGGAAGGCTACCACCCAAGACTGAAAACCCAGCCATTCGAAACCGCTATCCGCTAAAGAAAAGTGACTTGAGTTAGGGGCCTCCGAGAAGGCAATCAACGAAGTGGCACTATAAGTTATTGAGGGTGCCCGGCTCATCGCCTTGTTGCTCACGCGGCTGAAGGAGATAACACTCTAAATCGCTATCCTCAGCCAAACTTTTCAAATACTGTACAGAATTAAAACAGATCACACCTCTGGTCAGATCGCTATCGACGGAAATAAACCACTCACCCTCTATCCAACAGGAGCTCACTCCAGACTCTGTGCAAAAAATTTCTTCGGTCGTCTCCCCAAGACATCGGCCTGTAAGATACCGGAATCCTTGCGGGGTCTTTCGAATGTAGTCATTTTCGTTAAGTATGGGGCCAGGTTGTCCAGGTGAGTACATGATGAAATCCGCGTAACAGATACCAGCGTTCGGAAGTCCGAAAACCTGCCGAAGGGACTGCCATGTACCGATATCGATCAGACCAAAGTAGGGCTCTGAAAACCAAGAAGACAAATCCTTCTTGGTAGGTTCGTCAAAAACGCCAATTGCTTGCCAAAAGCTCACACCCAACGTGAATCTATTGCCGAGTTTATGAGCGAGATCACGCCAATACAACCTCACATCTCCCATGGGTGCGAAAGGCGGGAAGCATAGCTGCAAAACATAGACGAAGTTGGTCTTAAGGAAGCTGAGGTAGTCACCATCGTCCAAGCTGTAAGGGAGCCCGCTGGGTACTAGGGGCTGTATCGGGCTGGTGAAATCCCACAATGGTTCCAACAGACCTTCATCCGGCTTCATTTTGCTTTCCTAACATGTTGCAAGAAATGTGATCATATGATGATTCAAGCCCTACTCTTTATGCCAGTTTAGAGCATTCAAAAAGTTTACTTCTGGCCCCTGAACTTTGTCCGATGCGGAAGAGGTAGGGTCGGTCACTTTCCATCTCTACATGAATTGACGTGTCCCGGGTTTTGTTCCTACGAATTTGCATCGCATTCTATGATTCCGTGATTAGGATGGCGTTCTCAAAACTCGAATGTTATGTCCATGGACTTTTTGGACAGGGAGTCTCCCTGCTTTCTGGATAGCTTTAGGGGCTTGTGTTTACGGTTGGTCTTTGGTTCGTGGCCTCCGTGGCTTGGATAGCTTCGGCGTCAGCAGTGGAGGTTTGCGGTGCCATGCGCTTTCGATGTGATAGATGTTGATCTGGCTTGTTGACTTCCAGTCCGTGTGGATCGGTAGCGGGAAGCTAAACAGGAATTTGCCGTCGTGGTCAGTAAAGAACTCGGCATAGGTGTCACTGGTGACGTTGGTACGTGGGGTCCGGTTCTTAAAGCGTGTGCCGACACAGATCCGCTTTCCCAACACGGTGACGACCCCGTTTTGTTGACGCGCAGCTGGTCAGGAATTCCCCAGCTATTCGAACAGCCCACGGTGTGTAGAGCGATCGTGGGGCGGGGAGTTACTGCACTGCGGTCCTTGTGAGGCTGTGTGGCGCTATCTGCTTCTAGCTCGGGTGAAGTGGCCGCTTGATGCGAGTTTTGAAGACTTCCGTGCCGGGCAGCTACTGCTGGTGCATCAAGTAGTGAGATGTTGTCCCCGCGGTATTTTTCTGCCTGCTCTAGCAAAATCCCTGGTTCGATGGGTGTCGCTGGAGCATCTGCTCTGGGCCAGGTCTGCCAGGCTGTTGCGGGATGGATGTGCGTCATTCCCACGAGCAGGCCCGGTTGGCATGGTCGCGGAATACTCCAGGCTGCCCGCAGGTAAGGTATTCATTGATGGGCTCGACGGGCTCGGCTTCAATAACAGTGACGTCACCGTTTTCTGCGACACCGGTGAGAGTAACTCCTCGTTCTGCGGTGTGACAGACGGTATCGACGATGGCATTTCCGTTAGCCTGCACAGCAGGTCCGTAGTTTTGTACGGATGGATTAGATACCCTTTTTCCTACAAAGCCAAGGATCCCAATATCTTGTGCCACGCCCGAACCCCGGCGAACTAATCAATGCACTCTAAAACCGGAAGAGCCGTTTAAGGGAGCTAAAACCCCACTCAACCAGGAGTTTCACCTGGTCAAGCGGGGTTTTTGTTGATAGTTGTCGGACTGACAGGATTTGAACCTGCGACCCCCACACCCCCAGTGTGGTGCGCTACCAAACTGCGCCACAGCCCGCTGCCTTCATCCGGCGAATACCGGAACAGCTCCGATAGTTTAGCGCACAGTTACTTCAACTATGAAACCAGCTGTTAGAAGGCAGTGCCGTTGAGGTACACCCATGCGCCGCCCTCGCGAATGAAACGGGAATGTTCTCGCTGGGTGCCACTCGGGTGAAGGGCCTCGAAGCGGACCTCTCCGTAGGTATCCGTTGGGCCACCTTGTTCGGAGTGGAGAACTCGCAGCGCAATATATGGTTCGCCACCTGGTGGAAGCTCCAACGATGCCGGTCGTGTGCTCGAAGCCCAGGTGCGCAGCAAGTAATCCGCATCGCCGACGACGAACGCACTGTAGCGTGCCCGCATGAGCGATTCTGCTGTGGGAGCAGGTTTGCCTGCGTGCAGGGCGCCGCAGCACAGGGGGTATGGGCGATCGAGGCCACATGGGCAGCGTTTCACGTCAGCGCACCACGTCGATGGTTGTCTGCACCGAGGCGCTGTGAACGTAGCCGTCGACGGTTGAGCGTTTGCCGGCCTCCATGAGCGTCTGGGCCTCGGCGTCGCTGAGGTCGCCGAATAACGTGATGTCACGTGTGAAGTGCCCCTCGCCGAGATGTGTGACCTCCACGCGCACGTCGTTGAGCGCAAGTCCTTTCGCGGCGGAACGAATTGCCTGGGAACAAGATACTGCCAACGCGGACATGTACAAGCCTGTCGACGTCACACCCTGGCCCTTGCCGCCAGCATTCTTAGCCCGGTCAGTTGCGATCGCACGATTGGAGGTGCGAACTACGTCGCCATACTTCGTCCCGCGAGCGGAGTAGGAGACTGCGTTGGAGTCGCCGGTGGCATCCGGGACAAATTCGGGGGTGATGTATTGCATGACCCACGAGCCGATAATGTCGGCTGCACGCTGTGCGGTGCCTTGGCGCGTCAATAAATGATCGGCCTTGTCCAGCGCCATGAGTGACTTCGGGTAGCGGGTGAGGCTAAAAATTGACTGGGCGTTATCAATGCCTACCGTCACATCAATAGGCGAGTGGACCAGCAATAGTGGCTTGCGCAGTTTCGGCAGGTATTCTTCGGGGTTCGTGTCGGCGAGATCCTCAAGGAAGTCGCGTGAAATGATGAGCTCCCTGCCGCCGAGGATGACGGGGACATAGCCGTCGCGGTCCGCGTCACCAATCTTATCCGCATAGTGCAACACCGAGTGAGCAGGGTCGAACGGCGCACCGACTGTCGCTACGGCTTTGAGCGTCTTTTTGAGATCGGGATGGGTCGCCGCTTTCAGTGCTGCAGCGCCCCCGAGCGAGTGGCCCATGATGAGCTGTGGCGCTTTGAACTCTTTGGCTAACCACTTTGCTGCAGCCACGATATCGTCAACGTTTTGTGAGAACGAAGTATCGGCGAATTCACCCTCGGATTGTCCGAGACCAGGAAAATCAAATCTGAGCGTTGCAATGCCGAACTCTGTTAACCGCTTGGAGATTCGCGAAGCACCAGGAGTATGTCTGGACCCCGCAAAACAGTGTGCGAAAATCGCGTAGGCTTTCGCCGGCCCGTCAGGCCGGTCAATCGTTCCGGCCATCATCTTGCCCGTCGACGACGGCACCTTCACGTTCAGCGATAACATGTGGGCTTTCCTCCTGAGAACGGGGACGCATTCGGTGGTCTTTGCTTGAACAAGGATAGAGTACATTGACGTGAACGAGTGAGAAGCACTTACCATGTAGACCAGGTAGTGCGAGAGGCAAAAGGCCACTTTTGCCGTGACGAAAGGTCGTATGAGGAATGGCTGCATTTGGCTGGTTTTGGAAAGCAATGGGTGCAACGTCCGAACGCAACAACAAGAAGTCGAAGGGGATCGTGGCGAAAGCTCACGAGCTCATCGCCGAGTTCGAAGCTCTTGACGACGCCGCGCTGAGCGCCGCTGTGCGTGACACCGTGCGTGACGGAGAGGTCGTCGACAAACCTCGCTTCCTCGCAATTCTGTCGGTTGCCGCCACTCGAACCCTTGGGATGACCCCGTTCGACGTTCAAAACCAGGCGGTTTTGCGCCTACTCGAAGGCGATGTAATTCAGATGGCCACCGGCGAGGGCAAAACCCTCGTTGGGACTATCGCTGCGACCGGTTTTGCGCTCACTGGTAAGCGGGTGCACCTCATCACCGTGAATAACTATCTCGCTGAGCGCGATGCCACGTGGATGCGGCCGCTTGTCGAGTTCTTTGGGCTCAGTGTTGCCGCTGTAACGGAATCGACGCCACGTGAACAGCGTGTAGAGGCATACCGATGTGACGTCGTCTATGCTCCGGTGACCGAGATCGGCTTTGATCACCTTCGTGATAATCAGATCACGCACCGCTCTCAAACCGTTCAGCTACCAGCCGAGGTCGCTCTTGTCGATGAGGCCGATAGCGTCCTTGTCGACGAAGCCCTCGTCCCGCTCGTCCTGGCTGGTTCTGAAAGTACGCAGCAGCCCACAGGCAAGATCACCGAAGCGGTCTCGCACCTTGACGAGGAGAAGGACTACGAAACTGATGCCGATGGTCGCAATGTCTTCCTTACCGAGGAGGGGGCGAAGAAAGTTGAACGTTTGCTCGGTATCGACTCGCTCTATTCTGATGAGCACATTGGCACCACACTTGTCCGGGTCAACCTTGCGTTACACGCTCGAGCACTGCTGATCCGCGACGTACATTACATCGTCGAGGACGGCAAGGTGGCGCTTGTTGACGCCTCCCGCGGCCGCGTCGCTGAACTGCAGCGTTGGCCTGACGGATTGCAGGCAGCAGTCGAGGCAAAAGAGGGGCTGAAGGTCTCCGAGGGGGGCCGAATTCTCGACTCGATCACGCTGCAAGCACTTATGCGTCGCTATCCGACGGTCTGTGGCATGACTGGAACCGCCGTAGAAGCCACCGATCAACTGCGTTCATTTTACGACCTGCACGTATCTGTTATTGACCGCGCAAATCCGTTGCAGCGATTTGATGAAGCCGACCGGATCTACGCAACGATGGAGGAGAAGAACCAAGCGATCGTCGAAGAGATCGCGCTGCTTCACACGAATGGTCAACCTGTTCTTGTAGGGACTCATGACGTTGCAGAGTCTGAGGCTCTCGCAGAGGCATTGAACGAGCGTGGGATCAGCGTGAACGTGCTCAATGCGAAGAATGACGCTGAGGAAGCACGCATTGTGGCTGAGGCTGGAGATTTAGGGCGGGTGACCGTGTCTACACAAATGGCAGGCCGCGGTACCGATATTCGCCTAGGTGGCGCTGACGAAGGAGATCACGACAAGGTTGCGAAGCTGGGTGGTCTCGCCGTTATCGGTACAGCACGCCATCGCACAGCGCGGCTCGACAATCAATTGCGCGGACGTGCAGGGCGTCAGGGCGACCCTGGCCTGAGCCTGTTCTTTGTTTCCCTGGAAGATGACATTGTTGTTACCGGGGGAGAGGATGAGCGCATCACCGTACATCCCGACGCGTCGGGACGGATCGAATCCTCGCGTGCACAGCAGTTTGTTGACCACTGCCAGCGCGTTACAGAGGGCCAGCTGCTAGAAATTCACTCACAAACGTGGAAATACAACAAGCTCATCTCGGATCACCGTACAATCCTTGATGAGCGGCGAGCGTCATTGCTCGATACCGACGCGGCGTGGCGTGAGCTTAGCGAACGAGCACCGGAGCGCGCCACCGAGCTGGATGCCATCGATGCTGACAAACTACGGCAGGCAGCTCGGGAGATAATGCTCTACCACCTGGACCATGAGTGGTCTGAGTATCTCGCGCTCATGGACGATGTTCGCGAATCTATCCACCTGCGCGCCATCGCCCGTGAAACGCCAATCGACGAATACCATCGAATCGCCATTCGTGAATTTAAAGAACTAGCGAATCGTGCCGTAGATCAGGCCGTCGATACTTTCAGGAAAGTTATGATTGATAACGATGGAGCACACCTCGAAGATGCTGGTTGGAAGCGTCCGAGTGCGACGTGGACCTACATGGTGTCGGATAATCCGTTGGCGGGTTCGGGGAACTCGGTGATCTCCGGGATTGGAAATGTTTTCCGTTAATCCTCATGTTGAGGTTCAGAGCGTTACACTAGAACCGCAACAGCACGTTGACCCACAATTGGGTAATATTGCGATTTAGAATTTATTGACTTTCAAAAACACCGTCAGGAGTTGGGAATGGCCGAAAACAAAGATGCAGACATCGTCCAGGTCGAAACGACCTCCGTCTTTCGCGCTGACCTTTTGAAGGAGATGGAGAACGGCGCTGCTGCAGCCAACGATAACGTCACCAGCACGGAGAATTTGCCGGATGGTGTTGCGTTGCTCGTGGTGAAGCGCGGACCGAACGCTGGTGCAAGGTTCCTACTGGACCAGGACGCAACCACCGCAGGTCGCCATCCTGAGGCCGACATTTTCCTTGATGACGTCACGGTGTCCCGCCGTCACGCTGAGTTCCGCCGCGACGGTGACTCTTTCGAAGTCGTTGACGTGGGATCACTGAACGGCACTTATGTGAACCGAGAGCCAAAGGACTCGCAGGTTCTCTCCTCCGGGGATGAGATTCAGATTGGTAAATTCCGCCTGGTCTTTATCGCCGACGAAAAATAGTATTGTCCGTTTGTCTGCCCCTGCCCATTAGAAGAGATTAATCATCACCGTGAGTGCAATACGTCGAGCTGCTACAGAGCAAATGGGAGCCACCGTCGCCCCGTCAGGGACAAAGACCATGTCCATTGGTGTTGTCCTGAAACAGTTGCGGGAAGAGTTCCCCGATGTGACTGTGTCGAAGATTCGCTTTCTTGAGTCCGAAGGCCTGATCACTCCACAACGCACTGCGTCCGGATACCGGCGCTTTACAAGTGATGATGTCGAGCGACTTCGCTACATCTTGGTTACCCAGCGAGACAATTACCTTCCATTAAAGGTGATCCGCGAGCAGCTCGAGGCCATGGATTCCGGTCAGGTTACCGCGATCATGAGCGCGAGCGAAGCTGATCCACTAGTTTCTCCAGATAGCTTCCGCGCACCAACTTCGACGCACTTGAGCGACCTTGACGTTGCCGAGCAGGCTCAAGCAGACCAAGAACTTGTCGACGAGTTTGTGCGTGATGGATTGATCGGTCCTGATGTGGCTGGTCATTTCACCGCCGACGACGTTCGCGTGGTTACTGCAGCCATGGCTCTAGCGGAATTCGGTTTGGATTCTCGCCACCTCAAGACGCTGCGGACTATGGCTCGTCGCCAGGCTGATCTCATCTCTCAAGTAACGGAACCCGTTGCGAAGTCCGGTAAGGAAAATTCAGCACAGCAGGCGGAAGAACTTGGACAGCAGCTTTCTGCCCTGGTCGTATCACTGCATGCTTCGCTGCTCAAGAATGAGCTGCGAAATTCCGGGCGCTGAGATGCGGTCGCTGAATTTGCTCGGGGTCTACCCGGTCGGCCCGGAACACTTTCTGTGCGCGTTGCTGCACACACCAGAGCAGAATCTATTCCTGCCAATTTGGCTTTCGCCATTTTCTGGAGGCAAACTGGCCGCGCTCATTGATGATGTAGGCCCCCTGAACCCGAGTATTTACGAAACGTATTTGGAAACGTTAAAGGATCTCGGCGCTCAAGTGCAGGCCGTGCGCATTGCGAGCTATTACGAAGGCGTGTTTCATGCCGAGGTGTTGCTGAGTACTGGCAGCAAAGTAGACACGAGCATGTCCGACGCGCTGCTTTTGGCTTGGACAGGGGATATTGCTCTCGAGGTTGACCCTCAGGTTTTGCGGCAAGCCGGCATACGGATTTCCGCGGCAGATGCGAAAGGTATCTTTGACCTTGATCTTCCCGTTGTCGAAGGGGACGCTGAAGACGGAAGTGTTTCCGCAAGCGGTGACCCAGAAGCAGACCGCGATTTTGAGCAGCTGATGAAGAGCCTTGGCGCGGATGATCTTTTTACTTCTGATGATGAAGATGGAGACGGGGCTGCCAACTAAACCTCCCTCAATGTAAAGTAAAGGTTGAGACTTCGGCGTGTCGGCCCGAGCTGATAGAGTCAAATGCCTAAGCTATCAGTACAAATACTGTTAGCCGAGACAATAGAAAACGGGAGTATGGAAAATGAGCGATCTGCAACAAGAGCTTGAACTTTCCGCAGTGGAAGGGCCTGTTCAGGAAACGCTGTTTGATATCGGGCCTTCTGACGAAGTGGGGTACCGAGTTCCGATTGCATGCCAGGTAGCAGGCATCACGTACCGCCAGCTCGATTACTGGGCGCGCACTGACTTGGTGAAGCCTTCAATCCGTGGCGCAAAGGGCTCCGGCTCCCAGCGCCTCTACTCCTTCAAGGACATTCTGGTTCTGAAAATCGTGAAAGGTCTCTTGGATACCGGGATCTCACTGCAAAACATTCGCCTAGCCGTGGATAAGCTCCGTAACCGGGGTGTGAATGACATCGCCGAGATCACGTTGGTCTCTGATGGCGCAACGGTGTACGAGTGCCGCAGCAACGAGGAGGTCATTGACCTTCTCGGCGGCGGCCAGGGTGTCTTTGGTATCGCGGTCCCGCAGATTATGAAGGATCTGACTGGCACAATTGCTGACTTCCCAGCAGAAACCATCAATCCCGAACTCAATGACCCTCAGCCTGCCGGGTTCGATGAACTCGCAGATCGTCGCCGTCGTAAGTCTTCCTAGAGAGTTCTGAAAGGCTGCAGCCCCGCCGTTTACTCCCCGGCGGGGCTGCAGCCTTTCGTACTGCTGTGGGTCTAGCGCAAGTGGTTAGTCCACAACGGCGGTCAGAGCGGCACTGACCTGCTCAGCGGATGGAGCCTCTTTCACCACGGATGCGACATCTGTCACAGCCGTATCTGCAGGGCTATCGCCTACACGAACGACGTCAAGCTTGATTCGCTCACCGAGCCGGTCCTGCAGTGCTGCTGCCGCCTGTGGTGAACCATCATCATCGGCGGTGCCGGTGGTAATCAACACGATGCGAATATCGCGATCGAGCTCACGCATGGCATCGGCGGCAGCGAAGAGCGCTTCCCGAGTCTGCGGAGCACCGCCGGTGCCAAGCAAGCTGGCGGTGTATGCGACGTCCTCGGCATCACTGGTCATAGCAATGTTGCTGCGCCAACCCTTCGTTACACCAGGGTTCAGTGGGGAAGAGTAGTTCCAAAGCGCTACTTGATGGCCAGATTCGGTGACACGGTATGCAGCATCGCGTATCGCGGTGTCGACTGCTGGCTTGAAAGGCTGCATCGCATCTGACGTATCGTACAGGAATAACGTGTCCAGAGCTTGCTGTTGGTTCTCGGAACCAACTTCTTTCTGTTCCTTTTCTGTTTCATCGACCGGAATTTCTGCCACCTGGGACCAAACCTGATCAGGGACATCAACCACCTGTGATTTGCTATCAGTTTTCAACGTTGACGCCGCGTACTTCATGAGGTCCTGCCCGGCGCGAGACTTATTCTCATCGACGTTATCAGTACTGTTCAGCGGGATACCGACGTAGTTCAAAACTGCATCTAGCGATGTGAAAACCCGGTCACCGGATGCTTGTTCAATAGCTGCTGCGTATAGACTCTGTTCATCTTGGATTGACTCTATATCTTCCACTGCCTGCTGTTGTAGGACATCTACGGCGCCTGCCTCATCTTTGGCAAGCAATGACGCAACAGCAACAGAGGCATCCGAGCGTTCAGGCAACACAAATCGCACTGACTCCAGCTTAAGTGTCGCTGGATCAGTAGAAGTTTGCCCCTCCACGCCGAGAGGTGCTGCGTAAACAATCTGTGGGTCAGGTACCGCCGCCGAGCGTTTTGCGTTCCTAAGTACGGCGTCTGGGTTCGCGGTTTCCGGAGCGAGAAGGATAGCTGCGTCCTCGACCTTATCGACGAGCTCTGCCTGCATACAGTAGTCCCGCACAACACGGTGCGACTCGTTGTACGCGGCTACGATCGCTTCACCGACCGATCGTTCCGTAGACGCTACTGGCAGTGAGAGTTCTCCAGACACGCACTGTGCTTCAGAAGCATCATCGGACTGTTCTGGCTTCAGCTTCATCATCAAAATGGCACTCAAAATCACAGCGAGCGCGACCAGAATGACCAGGATCGCTCCACCGGACAAGCGATAGTTACTCTTGCCATCAGAATGTCGGCCCATGCCAATACCGTCCTTACTTCGTGTACAACCCGTCTAGCGTTGTCACACAGTCTATCGCCCTAGAACTACGTCGAGGAGAGCGACGAGCCGGGAGCGTAATTCTTCTCCACGCGCGCTGAGCGCTCGTTGGCGCTGCACGTACGTGGCTTTTCCCTCGGTAGTCTCCACAGGAACGATGTCGAAGCCGAGTTCCCGGCAGTCGTACGGGGATGCCTCCATATCGAGGCGACGCGCGTCCTTGGCCAATTCGAAACAGTCAAGGAGGAGCTCACCAGGGACCAATGGGCCCAGTTTCAAAGCCCACTTAAACAGATCCATGGTGGCGTGCACACAGCCTGGTTGTTCCCTCGATACCTGGTCTTCCCTCCGCAACGCCACAACGTTGAGGGGGCGAGCTGGGGGAGTAAAGAAACGAAACGCGTCGAAGTGGCTGCATCGAAGCTGATGAGATTCAACCACTGAGTTCGTGCCGTCTGCTCCGAGACGAAGCGGAAGATCATGACGAGGGCGTTCCTCGCGGTACAACATTGCCCATTCATGCAAACCGAAGCAGTCAAAGTGCGCCGAACGAGAGGCTGTCGCGCGAAGTAGTTCGTCAATTTCCCGAACGTCTTGTTCACGGTGCTCAAGAAACGACGCGATGTTTGCGCACACGTGCCTGCTGTCTACAACTTGGTAGTCGCGCCATGAAGCTTGAGGAAGCGTAGAGGCGTCGAGAAGCACTGTATTTGCGCCAGGATGCCACTTCTTAAGGTGTGTGGGGCGGAACCTGTAGTAGTCGAACAGGAAGTCCCACACCGGGTGCTTCTGTGCGCGACGACGGCGAGCTAGGTGTGGCTCGACGAATCCGGCCGCACGTTCCTCATGCGACGCGATCCGAGCCTCGTATTCGGCTGACTCCAGGAACGTACGAATCATGAATTCTCGTGGGTCCAGTCTGCGACCGTGCCCACGTACTCCTCAATGACGTCCTCAAGAGCAAGTACGCCAACGAGGCGACCTTGATCGCGGACCTGAGCCATGTGTGCAGAGCGACGGTGCAGCGACGTCAGCGCACTATCCAGCGACTCAGAGCCATCAATCACCATCAATGGGCGGATGCGGCTCACCGGTACCAGTGGATCATCCTCATCGGACTCCATCAGGTCCAGAATGTCCTTCACGTGAATATATCCAACGAGAATGCCGGAAGGCCTAGCAACGGGGAAGCGCGAATATCCGGTTTCACGTACAGCTTGCTCGATTATCGAAAGCGCGACGCCCTCAGGGTAAAAGGGGATGGTTGTCAGACGATCGAGCGGGATCATTACCTCTTTGAGGTTCCTCGACTCAGAGCGCAGCGCCTTTGAAAGGCGAGCTGTTTCCTCAGCGTCAAGAAGACCCTCTTCGCGTGATTCACGAATCATGTTTGCCAGCTGTTTCTGGTCCACAGTGGATGAAAGCTCATCGCGTTGTTCAATACCAAACAGAGCCAGCGTCTTACGCGCTACCCAGTTCAAGAAGCGAATAAACGGCCCCGTGGCCTTCATCCAAAGCGTCATAGCGGGGGTAAGCCAAACAGCAGTTGACTCTGGTCCGGCAATCGCAATGTTCTTCGGCACCATCTCGCCGAACAAAATATGCAAGAAGGAGATGAACGCCAGCGCAATCACGAAGGAAACAGGATGCAGCCACTCACCCGGCAACCCCATCGCGAGAAACGGAACTTCAACATAGTGTGCAACCGCAGGCTCAGCGACCTTACCGAGCACGAGCGACGCGATGGTGATGCCCAGTTGGGCACCTGCGAGGTAAATCGAGAGGTGTTCCGTCGCGTACAGCACGCCAGTAACATTTGTCTTGCCTTGTGCCTGCATTGACTCCAATCGATCGCGCCTGGAGGACACGAGTGCGAACTCTGACGCAACGAAGAACGCGTTGAGCGCCAGCAGGACCAAAATGAGAAGGAATGCTACCCAAATATTCACTGTGCTGACCTCCTCTGAAACTCGATTGCTTCCTCTGGAGAAATCGGACTCAAAATTGCCCTGTCGATCCTGCGATCATCCATTGTGGAAACCCTTGCGAGCCAGTGGCCGGCGCTGCCTGTTTCAAACTGTTCCTGGAAATCAGCTGTACCGGAGGGGAGCACTACTTTGTCGCCAACTGTTGGGATATGTCCAAGTGCTGACATAATCAGTCCTCCAAGAGTTTCGTAAGGCCCCTCGGGTGCAACATAACCGAGCTCCTCCTGCAGTTCATCGAGCCGCACCAAACCAGAAATCTCCCACGACGTTCCGACGTGCAAAAAGTCCCGCTCGGATTCGCGGTCGTCGTACTCGTCGTACACCTCACCGAGGATCTCCTCGACCACGTCCTCAATCGTGACCAGACCTTGCGTTCCGCCGAACTCATCCGCAACCAGCACTACCTGTGAGCCCGCGGAACGAACCCTGTTGAGCACCGCATCGCCGTCAAGCGTCCCGGGGATAAACGGAACTGGCTTGGCCAGCGTTGACAGCTTGGTGGTTGCACGCTGCTTCTTATCTACAGAAAAGGCGTCTTTGATGTGGACCACGCCTATTGTGTCGTCCAAGTCACCGCGGCGGACGGGGAAGCGCGAATGGCCTGTCTCACGTGCAAACGCAATCAAATCCGCTACGGTGTCCTCAGCGTCAAGCGCATTAATGGTTGAACGTGGCGTCATCACGGCTTCGGCGGTGGTCTCTCCGAACTGCAGCGATCTGTCGATCACCGCTGCGGTATCTGCGTCAAGGTCTCCAGACTCCATCGAGTTTCGGACCACCGCACCCAGCTCTTGACCAGAACGAGCGGAGGCTAGCTCATCTGCTGGCTCAATCCCGAGTTTTCGCACAACCCAGTTCGCCGAAGAATTGAGCCACTTAATAAACCAACCAGCTGCGGTATTAAACGCATTCACAGGAGGTACCACGACCCGCGCAGTCTTCAGCGGATCCGTAATCGCCATGTTCTTTGGAACAAGTTCGCCAAAAACCATCGAGAGCAATGTCGCAATCGCCAACGCAAGGATCAGCGCTACTGTCGTTGAGGCCGCTTCACTCAGACCAACGAGCTCAAGCAGGGGGGTGAAGAACTTGCCCAACACCGGCTCGGCGAGGAAGCCAGCTGCGAGCGTCGTCACGGTAATACCGAGTTGCGCGCCTGACAACACGAACGAAAGGTTCGCGTGGTCTCGAGCGACGGCTTTCGCCGTGCGGTCGCCGACCTCCCGGACGTGCTCATCGATAGTTGAGCGCTCGAGTCCTGTCATTGCAAACTCGATTGCAACGAACAGGCCCGTTGAGGCCGTCAACAAGATGAAGCCCAAAAGAGCAAAGATTGAAATGACTATATCCATCGACTATGACCGAGGCGTCCGACGCCTACCGCTCCTTCCCGTCGACCGTCGTCGTTGAGCATTCGCACTGGGGCGTTTCGAACGCCTGGTTGCGTTGTGGTTCTTTCGCTGATGTGGTGGCTGGCCACCAGGCGGTGGCAGGGGCTTCCCAGACGGCTGCCGAGCTCCGGTGATCTCAACGACCTCAGGTGTGAGCTCCAGCGCCCGGACTTCGGTCGCTCGCACTCCAGCTTTGTTTAGAAGCGAGCGAACCTCCTTACGCTGTTCATCCATGACCAACGTAACAACGTTGCCCTCAGTGCCCGCACGCGCTGTACGCCCCGCGCGGTGCAAGTATGCCTTGTGTTCTGCAGGCGGGTCGATGTGGACAACGAGTGAGACTCCCGAAACGTCGATTCCGCGTGCTGCGATGTCCGTCGCAACTAAGACTGGAGTTGAACCATCAGCGAACCCCTCTAGTGCGCGAGTTCGAGCACCTTGACCTTTGTCACCGTGAATTCCCTGCGCGTGAACTCCGGCGCGACGAAGCTTCTTCACCTGCCTGTCCACACCATGCTTCGTGCGCATAAACATGATCGTCTTGCCTTCGCGTGCGGCGATTTCCAGCACTCGAGCATTGCGCGACTCGCGGCTGCCACACAACAGGACGAAGTGTTTCATGGTCTTTACAGCTGACTTCGCTGGAGCTGTGGAGTGCGTAACCGGATTATGCATGTACCTGTCAACGATTCTCTGTACATCGCCATCGAGCGTTGCAGAAAACAGTAACTTCTGGGAATCCTTTGGCGCTCGGTCGACAAGCTTGATGACCTGAGGCATGAAGCCCATGTCGGCCATCTGGTCGGCTTCATCAAGCGTGACGATCTCCAGAGCCCGAAAATCGAGGACGCCACGCTGCAATAGATCCTCTGCACGGCCCGGTGTCGCCACCAAGAGGTCGACTGGTGCCGCCAAAGCGCGGATCTGCGTATTGATATTGACGCCACCAACTACATCCAGCACGCGAAGGCCTTGTGCGCTCGCGGGGCTGTTCAATCGCTGTTGAATCTGGCTTGCCAATTCACGCGTCGGTGCGAGCACAAGTCCACGGGGCCGTCCAGGCTGACTTGGCGCACCACTCAGACGCGCCAACATCGGCAAACCAAACGTAAAAGTCTTGCCGGAGCCGGTCGGACCACGCCCAAGCACGTCTCTGCCTGCTAGGGCATCAGGAATAGCCGCTTCCTGAATTGGAAACGGCCGAGTAATTCCTTCTGCGTTGAGCGCGCGCACCAGGGGGTGGGGAAGGCCGAGATCGGCAAAACTTTTCATTGCAAACACCCTAGTGCCTTTTTGCGGTCAGGTGCTATCGCCACGCTTAGGAACGAAGCTCCTTGCGGTCGCCAGACCACGCGATATGGAACGTGCCGTCCATATCGACGCGCTTGTAGGTGTGCGCACCGAAGAAATCACGTTGTCCCTGAATCAGCGCCGCAGGCAAGCGGTCTGCACGCAAGGAATCGTAGTAGGAGAGCGAGGACGCGAATACCGGAACCGGAAGCCCGAGCTGCGTAGCCGTTATGACGACGCGACGCCACGCATCAATGACGCCGCCCTCCAGCTCATTGCGGAAGTAAGGGTCGAGCAACAGTGATGGCAGCTCAGGGTTTTTCTCATACGCCTCGGTGATGCGGTCGAGGAACTTCGCGCGGATAATGCAGCCACCACGCCAAATCTTCGCCAGCTCACCAGGCTTCAGACCCCAGTCGTACTCTTCGGAACCCGCAGAAATTTCATCAAAGCCTTGCGCGTACGCAACGAGCTTTGAGGCGTACAGAGCACGCCGGACATCCTCGACGAACTGCGCCTTGTCCAGACCAAGGTCAGCGAACGAAGCTTCTATGCCACTAGGGAGGTTGGCCTCCAAGGCCGCGGTGCGTTGCGCAGTAGAAGAAGAAAGCGCACGAGCAAACACTGCTTCGCCGATGCCAGTGACTGGGACGCCCAAGTCTAGGGCCTCCTTCACAGTCCAGCGACCCGTGCCCTTCTGGCCAGCCGCGTCCACAACGACGTCGACAAACGGTTTGCCTGTTTGCTCATCGACTTGCTTCAGTACCTCAGCGGTGATCTCGATCAGGTAGGAATCCAGGTCACCCTCATTCCACTCGGAGAAGATTTCAGCGATCTCCGCCGGCTCCAACCCAGCTGCGTAGCGAAGCAAATGGTATGCCTCGCCGATGACCTGCATGTCGGCGTACTCGATGCCGTTATGCACCATCTTGACGAAGTGTCCGGCACCATTTGGGCCAATGTGGGTCACGCACGGAACGCCATCGACTTTCGCGGCAATATCCTCAAGGAGTGGGCCAAGCGCCTCCCATGACTCGACAGGACCACCAGGCATGATCGAAGGACCAAGCAGTGCACCTTCCTCGCCGCCAGAGATACCTGCGCCGACGAAGTGGCGCCCCTTTTCAGCGACTTCTTTCTCACGGCGGATCGTATCGGTGAACAACGAGTTACCGCCATCGATGATGATATCGCCCTCATCCATCGCTTCGACGAGCTGATTGATCACTGCATCCGTAGCCTTGCCAGCCTGGACCATGATGACAGCACGGCGTGGACGCTCCAGCGAGGCAACAAAGTCCTCAATCGTTTCAGATGGGATAAACGAGCCCTCATCCCCGTGCTCGGCCATTACGGCGCGAGTCTTCTCAGGGGACCGGTTGTAGATAGCAACCGTATGTCCGTTGCGGGCGAAATTACGTGCTAGGTTCGAACCCATCACCGCCATACCGACAACGCCGATCTGGGCGAGATGAGTCTGGGACTGATTCGTATCATGCTCGGTGGTAGTCATGCAGACAATACTACGCTGCTGAGAGGAAAGAACGGAATGAGTTTTCTATTCGAAAAAGTTGATCGCGAGCTCAACGAGGAAGAATTGCGGATCCTCAACGAATACAACAACGGTTACGCCAACACGATCGGAATGGTGATCACGGCGTGTAGCCCAGAGTGCGTAACTGCACATATAGACGTCGGACCCCAGCATCTTCAGCCTGCCGGGATCGTCAACGGGGGAGTCTATGCCGGTCTCGCGGAAACGGTAGGTTCCGTTGCAGCGATGGCGACAGCTGGCAGACCTGCTGTCGGCATGAACAACAACACCGACCTCCTACGAAGCGTCCGTGACGGGCGAATCGAAGCATCCGCGCGCCCAGTTCATGTCGGGCGGCGAACCCACCTCTGGCGCATCGAAATGCATCACGAAGGCAAATTAGTGGCCCTGACGAATCTGAAGCTCCTCGTACCCTAAAGCCAGCGGTTCTTCCTGAACCACCAATACATCAGTGCCATGGTCAGGATCATTACGCCGAGCACCACCGGGTAGGAGTACTTCCAAGCCAATTCCGGCATATTCTCGAAATTCATGCCATAAACACCGGCAATCATGGTCGGGGCCGCAGCCATACCAACTACTGCAGATATCGTACGCATATCGGAGTTCTGTTGCATCGAAACCTTCGCAACCGAGGCGTCAAGCAGGGAGGAAAGGCGTTCATCGAAGCCTGAGAGGTGGTCACTCACGATCGTCGCGTTGTCCTGCACGTCACGGAAGTAAGATCTGAGCGCTTTCCGCATCAGATCACGGTTGTTGGTCAAACCATTCTTTAACGCCGGTGCAAGTGGGTCGATCGCGTGGCGCATCTCCAAGATCTCACGTTTGTAGTTGTAAATCTTGTCAATGTTAATGTCTCGCCGAGGCGTAAACACCTCGTTTTCCAGCTCATCGACGTCGCGGCTCAGGTTGTCTGCGACCTTCAAATAGTTATCGACGATGTAGTCGGACACCACCCATGCGACGGCACTTGGGCCAAGCACCGCAAGCTCCTCCTCGCTCTCTAGTTTGCCAGTCAAATCAGGCAGTGGTGCGCCGTGCCGGATCGTGATCGCAAAGTTCGGACCGGTCACAATTTGGACTTCACCAGTGGAAATGATTTCACGGGCATCCGCAACTTCCTCATCGTCGCGGTAATACACCGAGCGCACGACCATGAACAGCTGCTCATCGTAGCGCTCAACCTTCGGCCTCTGGTGGGCATCGACTACGTCGTCAACGATCAGATCGTCAATGTCGAAAAACGACGAGATCTTCGTCATCTGCTCATCTGTCGGACCTTTCAACGAGACCCACACAAACGCGTTATCGTGCTCCCGTGCGACCTGCAGTGCCTGTGGAATCCGATAGTTGCCAGGGACGCGCTTGCCGTCGACAAATACTTTGCAAAAGTCGATCGAGCGTTCCAGAGGGACCTTCACCGGTATGCGCGATGGTTGAAGCGTGCTTTTCGACGACTTCCTCGACAACGGGATCCTTGGTGGCATAGTGGCCCCCTTTACTACCTGCGTCGCGCCAATCAAGGGCGAGGGATACAACAACGCTCGAGATACTACGCCCTTCGAGAACGGAACACGAACGCGCCTCTCCAACCTCATGCAAAGGGGAGAGGCGCGTCAGCAGAGTCATTTAGTTCTCTGCGTTTTCGGAGCTCGCGTGGCGTTGGCCGGGTGTCGTCGGAAGGTTGTATCGCTTCGAGCTCAAAGCGTTGTAAACCCACGTCAACGCTGTAACAGTCCGGTTGCGCAGTCCAGTGAGGAATGAGACGTGGACATAGAGCCACATCAACCAACCCAAGAATCCAGCGATTTCGACCTTGCCCATCTTTACGACAGCGTTAAAGCGAGTGACGATAGCCATCGATCCCTTGTCAAAGTAAGAGAATGGCTCGCGCTGTTCCGGCGTAATCTCGTCTTCAACCTGGGCCTTTAAAATCTTTCCGACATATTCACCGGACTGGATTGCAACCTGAGCGACGCCCGGCAAGCGGTCGCGGCTCATCATGTCGCCCACGATGAATACATTCGACAGTTCGCCAACGGACAGGTCGGCGTTTACCGGCACCTTGCCGTTACGCTCAGCCTCTACACCAGCTTGCTCGGCGACCTGCTTGCCCAGCGGGGAAGCCTGGACACCAGCAGACCAAATCTTCGTTGGAGTGTAGACAGTGGTTTCTTCGTCGGTCTTGGTGTTCTTGTACGTGACGCTTTCAGCGTCGACGTTAGTCACAATGGCGTTCAAGATGACAGTAACGCCTGCCTTCTCCAACTCGCGCTGCGCCTTCCGGCCAAGACGCTTTCCAAATGGTGGCAGAACCTGTGGCATGCCGTCGATAAGAAGGATCTTGGTCTGATCTGGTGAGAACGAGTACTGGCCTCCAGCAAATGCGCGGTGCGCCAACTCGGCGATCTGTCCAGCGAGCTCAACACCAGTTGGACCGGCGCCGACGAGCACAAAAGTGAGCAGCCGTTCGCGTTCTTCAGCGGAAGTAGCTAGCTCAGCTTTCTCGAAGGCATCAAGAATGCGTGCGCGCACCTCGAGCGCGTCATCGGCTGTTTTCAAACCAGGTGCGAACTCCGCAAAGTGATCGTTGCCGAAGTAGGACTGGCCTGCACCCGCTGCGAGGATCAATGAGTCGTAGGCATACTGTGACGACGCACCATCATCGGAAGCAGTGACGATCTGATTCGCGGTATCGATCTCGTCAACATTGCCGCGCACAACGCGAACGTTGTCCTGGCTTGCCAAAATCTGGCGAACCGAAGAGGCAATTTCGCCGACAGACAGAAGACCGGTCGCTACCTGATAGAGCAGAGGGGCGAAGATGAAGTGGTTTGTGCGGTTAATAATCGTAATGTCTACGTCTGCATCCGCGAGTGCATGAGCAGCGTTAATGCCACCAAACCCCGCACCTACGATCACGACGTGATGGCGGTTTCCAGCGGGGCGGTATGGTGTCTGAGTCATAAAAGTGTCGCTCCTTGGGAAAGCTGTTTGAATTTTCTTCCCTTTATAGTACGCCCATAATGTTAGAACGGTATGGTTTTGGAGATGAAGCGTCGAAAACTCCGCTGAAAGTTTGACCAAGTAAGGTGGGGAAGCGTGCCGATTCCTGAACCAGTACCAACGCATTTACACACTGTTGACGCCACAAAGTGGCCACGGCTAGTGCAGCCGTTGGATGGGTTTGCTCTGAAAACTCGCGCCAGGCTTGCAGAGGCCGAGTTTGCTCGAGCCTGTGACGCCGCGGGTGTAACGCTTTCTGGTGACGACGCCGACATTCTCGTGAACCATGAGCGGCTTTTTGAACGAATCGCGGCTGCTGGCTGGACAGGCCTGGCAGAGGGGTACATGGCAGGCGAGTGGTCAGTGACCTCATCGGATGTACTTGTTGAAGTCATTGCGAAGCTGCTGGGGCAGGGCTACGTACCCCGCCGTACATCGTGGAAGCCACGGCCGGAAACTGTTGGAGCGATGCTGCCGAGTTCTCTCGTACAGCACTTTTCGGGCGATCGTGTGAGTGCTTTCCAGGGTCATTTCGCTACAGGTGTCGCAACTACCGAGCGCAAACTGACCAAGTCCTACCCGGAGCAGCGTGCCAAACAGCGTGGCGCGAAGCGCCGCTATATCGATGTGACCACCTACGAAGCACCGCTCGATGCGGATCGAGCCGACTTGGGCGATATACAGGCGCGGAGCGCTCAGCAGTTGCTGGACCTAGTCGGTGCAGGGCGCGGTACGAGAATGCTCGAGTATCCGAACTCGGGAGGTGCTGTGGCTCTGGCCGCGATAGGGCGCGGAGTGGTGGTTGATACTCTCGCAATTAGCCATGACAGTGCCGCTCATCTTCGGGAATACCTCATTCTTAATGGCGCTGCGAACGATGTGCGCGTTGCCGTGGGCAAACTTGGTGACGCCCAATGGGCCCAGCAGCATGGGCCGTATGATGCAATCGTTTCATTTAGTCAGCTTGAATCATGCCCGAAACGCGATAAAGTGCAGTACCTTCGCGCGATGGACCGCATGCTACTTCCAGGCGGGCGTATCGGTGTGCAATCGGTGATGGCACGTCGCGTGCAATCAAAATCCGTGAACCGAGCGTGTCGGAGTGCGCTTCAGGTGCTTGGTGCGTATGTATGGCCAGGTATGGAGTATCAATATGAAGTCGATTTTCTGAAGCTAGTTGAACAGCAAACGCATCTCCAAGCGATCAGTATTAGCCGTGCGCCGGAACATCTTCGGTTGTCGATTCGTTTGCAGCGTCAAATGTTTGAAGGGCGGCTCCGTGAAGCCGCGGCCGATGGCTATGACGAAGTATTTCGCCGACTATGGCTCTGGCAGTTTGCGGTTCGCGAAGCAGTTGCATCCGTAGGGGGCTTGGATCTGGCGCAGGCGGTATTGGTACGGAAGCACCGGGGTGGGCGCCGATAAGAAGCAAGGGTCGAGTGTCTTAGTTGACATAATGTACATTATCGGACATTTCCACAACTTTGCATATAGATAGCGGAAGCCCGCCCAATAACGTAACGTGACGTAATTGGGCGGGTAATTCTGGACAGTCTACTTGGTCATATTGAGGCGAATATTGAGTAGCCCGCTCTCGGCAATCTTCGCTGCGACAAATTCAGGCGTCTCAACGCCGTAGTCAGCTCTATCAAACGGTACATCGCCCGCGACGATGAGATGGCTGCCAGACAGGGCTACGTCAAAAGGTGCTGTGACGCGATTCGTCTCGCCATGGATGGTCAAGTCTCCGACCACGTTCACGGTTCCAGCGGAACCGTCTGATGGAACCTTGGATAGATCAATCGGCTCGGTGATCGTGAAGCTTGACGTCGGGTATTGATCCGTGTGAAGAATCTTCCGGCGTACGTTGTTGTCTCGAACATCGCTGTCTGTAGTTAAATTCGTCATGTCGACTACGATTTCGCCAGATTGCAGTACACCCGACTCAATATGTACTTCGCCTTCAACGCCTGTCGTCGATCCTGAGGTCGTCTTTGCTTCACCAGGAAGAACTTCATCGAACGTGAACCCAACGGACGTCGAGTTGACGCCAGGACGCTTTTGGATCTTCCAAACGCCGTTGATGTCAGTGTCCGCCGGTTTAAGTCGGTCTGTATCAATTCCTTCTGTCTTGACTCCACCGCCACCAAACATGTTGAGCAGCAATGGGATTATCGCGATTAGGACCGCGAGCACCGCAATTCCCGCAACAATGACCATCAAGAGCTTCTTCTTGCGGTCGCTGGGAGCTTGCACTTCCTTCATGGGTACTTACCTCAACTTCTCAACTGTTCGCGCTAATTCAATTAATTCGTCACACATGTTACGTAATTCATCCGGGTTTGCACCTTCATCCACCGCTGTCCGGATATCTTCCGCTGTACAACGCAAAACGAAAAGGTTGTCGCGGAGCATCGACACAGTTTCCGGTTTAAGTATGGCTGCCCCTTCATCAATCGCAGTGCCGGCTACAAAGTTACGCTGTTCATACGCGCGCTGCTTACATGACTGGCTGCAATATTTTCGGCGGCGTCCTCTTCCCTGCTGACGAGCCATTTCTTTGCCACACCACTGACACGTAGGCGATTCGCTCTTCGCGTACACATCACTTTCTGGCATACGGGTCAGCCTAATACACACCTTGAACGGAATGCATGTCCGGTTCAATACTGCGGGAACAAAATCTAAAAGGTGAACGTTATAATAGGGCGACTGCATTTAAATGTGTTTAGAAGGGACAATTGAGTATGGCTGATCGTGTTCTTCGCGGAAGTCGAATGGGCGCTGTGAGCTACGAGACGGACCGAGACCATGATCTCGCGCCTCGGCAGCAAGCGCGATACCGCACTCCGAACGGCGAGATTTTCGAAGTGCCGTTCGCAGATGATGCAGAGATTCCAGAGGAATGGATGTGCAAGAACGGCCAGCTCGGCACCCTTATGGAAGGCGAAGGCGTCGAGTCGAAGCCGACGAAGCCACCCCGTACGCACTGGGATATGCTTCGCGAACGCCGTACTATCGAAGAGCTCGACGTGCTGCTTGAAGAGCGCCTTGAACAGCTGCGGAAACGTCGTCGCGCTGCTGCGCGCTTGGCGAAAGAACAAGCAGCAGAAAACAAGAAGTAAGAGCTAGTTATAGCCCGAAGGCGAGAGGCCACATATTCTGTAGCTTCTCGCCTTTCGTCTAACTGTCAACGCGAAGTTACTTACGCTTCGAAGCGATGAATTCCTTGGCAACCTCTACGACGTTGCCCGCGAGCTGAGGCAGGTCGTTCGCCTTGCTCAGCAGCTCGTTTGCTTTAGAGCGCTTGGCCTCGTAGCTGAGCATTCGGAATCCCTCTTTCGCCATCTCCCGTGCGGTGCCAAACTTTTCGGTGGCACCCCACTTGGTGACTTCCCAGAGAGAAGTTGTCGCGAAGCTTGCGTCTAGCTTAGATTCGCCCAACGTGCGGTCCTCGAATGTAATCGGTACTTCGCGAACGTCGAAACCGGCAAGCTCGGCCTTGTGCGCCATATCGACCTGGAAAATATAGCCCTTGTTGGACAACTCCTGGAGATCGATGGTCTCGAGGACTTCGCGTCGAAAAGCGCGGTAACCTGCGGTCATGTCGCGAACATCGCCACCCAGCGCAAGGGAAACATAGGCGTTTCCCAGCTTGGAAAGCAAGTAGCGCTGCTTGGGCCAATTTTTAACTTCCCCGCCGTCCACATACCGCGAACCGATTACGACGTCTGCGCCGCTTTCGATCTCCTCCAACAAGCGGTGAAGCTCCTCAGGTGCATGCGAGCCATCGGCGTCCATCTGGCAGATAACCTCATAGTCACGCTCGAGTCCCCAGTTGAAACCGTCGCGGTACGCGGCGAGTAGCCCTTCCTTGCCAGCACGGTGCAGGACGTGCAGGCGATCATTCGCTTCTGCCAGTTCGTCGGCCTTCTGCCCCGTTCCGTCAGGAGAATTGTCGTCGACAATAAGGATGTCTACATCATCGTTTGCATCGAAAACCCGGCCAACAATGAGGGGAAGATTCTCAATCTCGTTGTACGTCGGGATGATCACTAATGTCGAATTCGCCACGGTGGCTGCTCCTTTTCCAGCAACGTTTCTCGCCGTTGTTCAAATGTTGTCTAGCATACTCCCTGGGTCGGCGGACTGCTGCACCGAGTATGAGCATGAACCCAAGCCAAACGAACGCAGCCTCGAGGTAGTCCCCAAAACGCACAGCAAATGTCCGCGTTGTATGTAGTGGCAGGCGTTCAATCAGGTGGTTAGCTTCAAATATAGAAGTTTCTTGGCTCACCGTTCCATCAGGGTGCACGATTGCTGACACACCTGAAGTAGCTGCAACAACCACTGCCCTATCCGTTTCAATGGCACGCAGCCTGCTCATCGCCAGCTGCTGATAGGTCATATCGCTAAACCCGAAAGTCGCGTTGTTCGTCGGTGTAGCGAGAATTTGCGCACCATTATTAATTGCCATCCGGTACGCCGGGTCTTCTGCCACTTCATAGCATGTGGCAATCCCAACAGGGATGCCTCCCATGTGGACGACACCTGGGCCATTGCCGGGCTTGAAATCGCTGGCGAGGTCCACGAGGTCCGTGATTTTCCGGAAGAAGTCGCGCATTGGCATGTACTCGCCAAACGGCTGCAAAAAGCGTTTATGATGCGTCTCGCCTGGCCCTGTTTCCGGGTTAAACACGACCATCGTGTTGCGCGCACCGACCTCGTCGCGCGTCAGCGTCCCCACCAGCACCGGTGCCCCTACTGCGCTCACAGCGCGTTCGATTGACGACGCCGCCAAAGGATCTTGAAACGGGTTCACGTCCGACGAGTTCTCCGGCCAAATAACGAGGTCAAGCTTTTCACCTTGTTTTTGGGCATCATTCGCTGCGCGAACAGTTTCATCGACGTGATTTTGTAACACGGCTCTGCGCTGAGCGTTGAAGTCAAGCCCGAGGCGCGGCACATTGCCTTGAATCGCTGCGACCAGTACGGAGTTGCCCTGTGCCGTCTGAGCCTCTGTCCCCTCGCCATCGAAACTCGGGCTGATAAGTCCTCCGAGCCCGATCGGGAGCGCGAAACCTAACGCAGCTACCCTGCGGGTTCTCCCACGCGTGATGAGAAACGTCACGAGGCTTACACCAGCGAGACAGGCGGCGAGAGAAACTAGCGCTGGACCACCAATTGAAGATAGCCACACCAGAGGCCCATTGACCTGCCCCCATGCCAGCCGGACCCAGGAAAATCCGCCGAATGGAAGCGACGAGCGGAGGAACTCCACCGCGATATACACAAATGGAAAAGCAAGGAACCCATACTGGCAACGGGCAATGCGGACGCCAACCGCGCCAGTGATAAGCGCTGAGAGCGCCAGCGTGATAGCGAGCGCCACGTAGGGCATCGCGCCGACGAATGCTCCGATCCAGGGCAGGAGGATCAAGTAGCACGTGGCGGCATGGGCAAACCCGAGCAAGCAGCCAAATGCTGCACTTGGCGATGGCTTCGCTGCTGTAGCAAAACGTTGCCACGGCATCAGAGCGAGGTAGAACGCACCAACGCCGAGTACTGCGAGGAACCAGTACCCGAACGGCTCATAGGAGAACGCAACCGCAACGCCGGAAAGTACCGCGAGGACAAGTCGGAGTGACGCATTCACGACCGTGGTCCCTCTTCCCCACCTTCTGATCGGCGTTTGTGCTCTTCGTAGAGCCAGTCTTCAATTTCATCCGTGTCAATGACGGGGTGCTCATCGTCGCTGGCCCCACGCTCAGGAGTTGGCCGCGTGAACGAGCCGTAGGAAGCAGAGTTTCGGGACATCGGCGTCGATTCGTACATCCTGATTCCAACATTTTCCACGCGTTGCCGCAGAGAGCGTGAAAGGTGGTTTCGGAGTATCGAGCGAGTAGGGCTGAAGACCAAGAAGAACCCCAGGATTGAAGAAACGAAGCCCGGGATAATGCAAAAAGCCCAGCCAACCATGAGAAGCGCAGAGTCGCCTGCTAGCTTCCCTACAGATGTTTTGCCACGTGCCGCCTTTGCGAGTTCGCCGCGGAGCGTGAGCGTCGCCAGTGCACCGCCTAGCACCATCAGCGCGAAGATTGCCAGCAAAGCCCAGCCAACGCCGATTGACTTCGCGACAAGGAAAAACGCCAGCGCTTCTACGAGGAAATACGTCAAAATGTAGATTGGCATGCCGACCATCTTAGCCGGACTACACGGTTACTTGCCTGAGGATTCTAGCTGGCTTAATAGCCACAGGACGTCCTTTCGGAGGTGCTGGAAGTATGGGGCGAAGTGGTTGATGCCAGTTCTTCCCGGAAGCTTGGGAAGTTTTCGCATTTGAACGGGTCTATCCCACCTCTCCCCTAGTTCGGCGACCACTTGCCACGGGACGATGTCGTCGTGCTTACTGCCCCACAGTCTGAGTGGGATATCGAGTGGTGTACGAGTACCTAATGCTTGATCGTCGAGCGCTGCGGCTGTTTTCGGAAGATCCTCGAGGAGCGTAGACATTGGGATACCTGCTGCCGTCCAGTGTACGGTGCTTGCCCAAGCATGTCGGAGGACCGCGCCCACTGCACAGATGTTCGCATCAAGGATGACAGCGGACATACCAACGGGGCTGAGGTGGGGCATCAGCTCTTCCGTGATCTCTGGGTCGGATGCTAGAAGGGCGGCGACTGCGTAAAGAATCATGATGGACGGAAGCGTTCCATCGATGCGGTCGAGCATCGCAAGCAGATCTGCAGGTGGTGCTCCGACGACTGCGGCACGCAGATGTAGTTCCGGCGAGTACTCGGGTTGCTCTAACCATGAAGCTGCGGCGCCCCCGCCCTGAGAAAAACCCCAGAGACCAAGCTTTTCGACGCTGCAGCCTAGGCCTACGCTGGCGCGAACTGCATCGGCGAGTGCGTGGGCTGCTGCGCGGTGGAAGCAATAGAGCTGCACATTGTCTTCGGGATCTCGTGGATAGTCCGTCAACACGACATTCGCTCCCGCGGCGAGCAACATGTTGATCGCAGGCTGCTCGTAGGCAGCGATAAGGTCCAGTGGTTTGCGTCGAAGTCGAAGTCCCACTGTGCAGGAGTAAGAAGGGTCACATGCCGGGGCAACGCCTTGGGTGGAGGGGGCGAACGCGACGGTTGGACGCTGTCCATTGCCATGCCAGGGACGCTTGCTGAGGAACACCGCGCCGGTAGCAGACATCACGCGTTCCCGCTCGTCGGTCGTGGTGTATTCAATTCTGAATGCGTTGGCACGATTGAGCCTGTACTGCAGCCCTATAGGACGAATCGGCGTTGCTTGCAGCAGTGTGCCAGGACTAGCGCCGACTGCCCAAGTTGCTTTGCCGTACTCCGCATCTGTGAGCGGATGTGAATGTGAGAGGTCAACGCTAAGCGGCAGCAGTGTGCGAAGAGTTAAGCCGAACTCCATGTATGTGCTTTCCTAGATCTTCGGAGTGTCTCGTGGGTGGGGCTGCAAGGTCTTTGGCCTGGTGTTCAGCGCGTGTGCACCGTCTGCCTGGAGATGCACTATGTCCTCGATACGCATTCCCCAGCTGTCTGGTTTGTAAATTCCTGGTTCGATGGAAAAGACCATTCCTTCATCTAGGACGAGATCATTGCCGGTGACCAGGAACGGCGGTTCGTGGCCAGCCAACCCAATGCCGTGCCCGATTCGGTGCGTAAACCACTCGCCGTACCCGTGCTCGGAGATAATGTTCCTCGCAACCGCGTCGAGCTCTTCTGCTCGCATTCCAGGCCGAGCGGCGTCGCAAGCTGCCTGTTGCGCTTGCAAAAGCACTTCGTAGGCATCGAGCTGCTCTTGGCAGCCCGGTGCTCCTTCGACAAGATACGTTCGCGTGCAGTCGGAGTGGTAGCCGCTCGCGATCGTCCCTCCGATATCGACGACGACGATGTCCCCTGCTTCAATGATTCGATCGGAGAAGTCGTGATGAGGGTTTGCGCCGTTGGGGCCAGAACCGACAATGATGAAGTCTACTGCAGTGTGCTCCTCCATGATCGCCGTGTGCAGTGCGTCAGCCACAGCGCGCTCGGTAATACCTGGGGTAAGTAGCGAGGGAACGAGGGCATGAACGCGGTCGATTGCTTCGGCGGCCTGAGCCAATTGCGCAATCTCGTCATCATCCTTGACCATAAACAGACTAGACAATGCGTCCTGCGCAAGACAGGTCTTGAATGGGTATCGCTGCAAAGCCAGCACGTGATCCGCGGTGAGCGTGCTGCCCAGGCCAATGATCGGAGGCGTTGCGCTGTCGGCAGGCGATGCGATGAGTTTATAAACAATTTCATAGGGGTCTTCGCCATCGCGCCACCCAATGGGGATGAGCGCCGGGTCGTCTGAGGGGAAGGAGCCAGCGTCGGTGCTGGGGAGGACAACGGTAGCGTTTCCTTCATCGGTGAGCACGATAGCGGAGAGCCTCTCGTGCGTATCGATTTGTGTACCGGTCAGGTATTCAAATTCCGGGCCAGGGCCGATGATCACGGCGCGCAGGTGATTTGCCGCAAGAAATTTGCAGGCTGCTGCGCGTCGACGTTCAAATGTATCGCTTCCGAAGAAAGTCATACGCCCATCGTAGGCGCACTAGTACTCGCACTAGTTCCCGATTGCTACTACACCGCGTCGAATAGCTTCTATCGCGCGGTTCGCATTGTTGCGAATCTCATCGCTGTAGCCGACCTTCTTCACCTGTTCTAGCAGGTCGATCACCTGCCGGCACCATCGGACAAAGTCGCCCGCGGTCAGTTCCGCGCCAGATTCTGCCGCGGCTGCAAGCGCGTACCCAAGCGGTGCGCCGGCGGTCCATTGGTGCAACGCGAGTGAGAAATGTGGGTCTGGCATTCTGGTGAGTGGAAGCTTGTGACGCTGCTCATCGGAAACGAGTTCGCCGTACACACGCATCGTTTCATTCATTGCGTGGGCCATTGGCTCTGTAGCGGCCTCCGGGGAGCCTCCCGTGGTACGGCGGTTCTCAAACACGACCATCGACGCGACACCGGCGAGCTCGGCGGGGTCCAACTCGTCCCAGATCCCGCGTTTTAGGCACTGCGCAACGAGGAGGTCCGAAACATTGTGCAGCTTTGCTAAACGCTCGCCCTCATCAGTGACTTGGAATTCTCCTTCCACGAGCTCCACGTAGTCGAGTTCTTGCAGCAGCCCGATCAGGCGCTCGAATGTTCTGCCAAGTGTGTCGGTGGCGTTGTCTACTTGCCTGCTCAGCCGGTCAAGTGCGCGCTGCTCACGGGCAAGCTTCTCGCCTACTCGGGCCAGCATTTCGCGGTCCGTGGCCGGCCATGAGTGGACGGGGTGCGCATGAAGTTGCTCGCGAAGTTTGGTGACGGATTTTGGAGTTCGATACCGGGCCTTCTCACGCAGTCGCTTTGGTGCATGCACCGGAGCGTGGCGGAGCTGGCTTGCGATCTTTTTCGCAAATTTACGTGGTTGGTCCCGCGTATGCCGTGGAACTTTCATTCGCCCTACGACGAGTGGAGTGTTCTTGAAAAAATCAGCGTTGATGCGGCTCGACCAGCCACGCTCGGTGGTGACCCAGGGGCGCGGATCGTCGTGTCTGCCGGCGGGCTGAACCACGACCGCGAGCTCCGGTTGACGTTTACCAGGAAGCGCGATGATCTCGCCGACTTCCAGTCGGGCCAGCACGCGGGCGACCTCGGTGTGCCGGTTGTCGAGCGCGTCTCTGCGTGCTTTCTTCTCCTCCACGCTGAGAGCATGTCGGATGTCCAAGTACTCCAACAGGTCCTCAATCGCGTGATCTGATGGTGGCGCGTACGAAGAGATATCGCGGGATAATTGGGCGCGAAGTCGAGCAACTTTGCCTTCCAGCCGCTCTAGGTCCCTCACCTCGCCAACCACGGATCGGTCGGTTTGGAACTGAGCAAATGACTGCTCGATAAGTCGAATGGAGTCGTCGAAACCATTCATGGCAAGCATGTTGATAGCCATGTTGTAGCCGGGAGCAAATGGTGAAATGAGTGGATACGTTCTTGTCGACGCCAATCCAGCTACATACTGCGGGTCCATCGCTGGCGCCCACTGCACAACAGCGTTGCCGAGCACATCGATCCCTCGCCGACCGGCGCGCCCCGTGAGCTGGGTGTACTGCCCTGGTGTGAGGTCTACGTGGCCCTCGCCGTTGAACTTGACCAACTTCTCCAGCACGACGGTTCGGGCCGGCATGTTGATGCCCAGGGCCAGCGTTTCCGTCGCAAACACCACCCGGACGAGCCCTTCCACAAATAACTGCTCGACGATGTGCTTGAACGCGGGCAATAGCCCTGCGTGGTGCGAAGCGAACCCCCTCAGCCACGCGCTGCGAAGCTGCCGGTAGTTCAGTACTTTGAGATCCTCTTCCGGGATGCCTTCAACACCCGCGTCGATGATCTCGGCGGCACGTGCACGTTCCTCTTCTGTCGTGAGTTCCTTCCGCGAACGGAGGCATTGGTAGAGAGCGCCATCGCATCCCGCTCGAGAGAAGATGAACACAATAGCCGGAAGCATCTCTAGCCCATCGAGCACCTCGACAACTTCCGGCCGCCCAACCGGACGGTAGCGGTCTTGTTGGCGCGTCCTCCCATGGCGACGTCCACTCGAGCGGGCACGGAACCCGCGACCTTCATGAAAGTCGTCCGCGCCTTCTTCCATCGTTCGAGACTCGATACGGGCGATCTGATGCGCCAAAGCCCTGTTAAGTTCGGGCTCGGAGGATGGGTTGGCAGGCTCGAACAATGGAAGGACCTTCTTGCCAACCATCATGTACTGACTCAACGGAACCGGACGGTCTTCGGAAACAATCACGGTCGTATCGCCACGAACAGTGTTGAGCCATTCACCGAACTCTTCCGAGTTCGACACAGTCGCCGAAAGCCCAACGATCTGGACGGAGTCGTCCAAGTTGAGAATGATCTCCTCCCAAACAGGTCCACGTTCCGGGTCTGCGAGGAAGTGGATTTCATCCATTACCACGTGGGTTAGTCGGTCCAGGCGAGGTGCTTCCGCGTACACCATGTTTCGGAGCACCTCTGTCGTCATCACGACGATGTCCGCCGAACCGTTGATGCTCACGTCGCCTGTCAGCAGTCCAACGGATTCTTCGCCGTATGCAGCGACGAAGTCGTGGTACTTCTGATTGCTCAGCGCCTTAATTGGTGTGGTGTAAAAGCACTTTGTGCCTCGCGAGAGCGCCAGCGCAACGGCGAACTCACCGACTACGGTTTTCCCGGATCCCGTTGGGGCGCAGACGAGCACGCCCCGATCGTCTTCGAGTGCCTGGCAAGCTTCAATTTGGAATGGGTCGAGCGGAAAATCCTTCGAGGCTTGAAACTGTGCGAGAAACGAGTCAGAGGAAGCGGACATGCCCCTACAGTACGTCGTTGAATGGATCCTCGGTAAACGTGTGCACGGGCTTTGGCTTCTCGACGGCCGCTACGTCACCAATCGGTGCTGCCTTTTCGATGGGCGAAGCTGCGTCGATAGGTCCTGAGGACTCGTCGTCGTCGAGGTCGAGCCAGTCCGGTCTGTTCCTGGCGTGGCGCTTGTCATTGATCCTGCAGAACTGGAATGCGCACTCGACGAGGAGTGTGATGGAGAGCGCCAGCGCGACCATCGAGAACGGGTCCTGGCCGGGTGTCATAAACGCCGCAAAGATAAAGATCCCAACGATGATGATCCGGCGCTTATCCTTTACCTGTTCATAACGAATGATGCCCGCGACGTTGAGCATCACGATGATGAGGGGGACTTCGAAGCTCACACCAAAGACGACGATGAGCCCGAGCAAAAAGTTATAGTAGCTCCCACCAGACAGTGCGCCAATCTGCACCTCGCTGCCCATCGTCATCAGGAAGTACAGGCCTTTGTCCAAAACAAAGTACGCAAGCATCGCCCCGGCCACGAAGAGCAGTACCGCAAGCGTCACAAACGTGAATGTGTACTGTTTTTCATTCTTGTGGAGCCCCGGCGTGATGAATCGCCAAATTTGGGTCAGCCACACTGGTGATGCCATGACGAGCCCAGCGAGCGCGCCTACCTTCAGCCGCAGCATGAACATTTCGAAGGGGCCCGTCGCTAAGAGACGACAATTGCCATCACCTGTGAAGTCTGCTCGAAGCTCAGTCGGGAGGTTGCAGTACGGGCCTCGAATGATTTCGCCGAGTGGGTACCAGTGAAAAGGCGCAGACTGATACCAAATGAATCCCACAACGGTGCCGACGCACACTGCGACGAGCGAGACGATGACGCGGCGTCGTAGCTCTTTCAGGTGTTCAACGAGCGTCATCTCGCCGGTAGCATTCTTTGGCTTCCGACGAAATCGACGACCTGCCTTTTGTGCAGGCGGAACTTGCTGTTGCCCCACTGAACTACGACCTCCAAGAATTCCTTAACAACAAACGCTACTGGCGGTGCTGGTTCTCAGGCGCGTCCCAAAAACTTTGCTGAGCGTTAGGGCCTGTTTGCTGCTGTGGATTCGATGGAGGAGCGATTTCTTTAGGTTCCTGGCTCTGCGCAGGCTGCTGCGGAGTAGCTTGTGCCTCGTCGTCGTTGCGCAGCTCCTTGACTTCAGACTTGAAGATACGGGCGGAGCGACCCATCGAACGTGCCAAGTCGGGAAGCTTGTTTGCCCCGAACAATAACAGCACGATGGCCAAAATAATGAGGATTTCCATCCAACCTAAATTCGGCATTGGATTCCTTTCACACTGCTTGGGTAGAGTCCTCCGCTATTCTAATGCCTCTAAGCCGGAAAACGCACGACGGCGTGCCTCAGCAGCCAGCTCTGGCGGACCGACGAGTTCGATGCGGTCTCCTTGGCTAAGGCAGAAACGGATAAGCCAGTCCGCGGACCCGTAGACCATGGTTGCCTCAATCCGTCCGTCATCATAGGCATCACCGATTTCGATTTCCCAGTAGTCCGCAAGCCATGTCGCATCGGAAGATACGAGTAGCGTGGCGATGTTTTCAGAGTCGAAGCCAAATGGGTCGGAGCCGTCGAACGTTTTGCCTACCGCAGAACGGTCGGCTGGAACTTCGGTCAACTGAGCTTCACGAATACGGTCAGTTCGGAAGCTCTTCTCCTCTCCTTCATCCAGCGCCGTGAAATAGGTGTGACCACCTTGGTGAAAGAACCGAATACCGGTCAACTGGCGCTCACGAAGCGTATCGGAGGAAGGCGAAAAGTATGTCACCTGCACTTGGACGCCCTGCTGCAAACCACTTTGAAGTATCCCCAGGATGGATTCTTGATCGCTTTGTTCCCCATCCGCATCAAGCACGGAGGTACTGCCAACTACAGCTCGCAACTTCTCTGCTGCAGAACTCAGCGCCGCTTGGTCGAGCAGGCCTGGCATGGTCTCGAATGAGTCGAGCAGCAGTAACAATGTGTTTGCCTCGGTTGGTGTGAGACGCAAGGGCCGACTCAAACCTTGGTCGTCAATGACGGTCACCTCGGTCCACGAATGTTTGAGATCAATCATCTCCCCGGGGCCATTGCCAACTCCCGTCAAATGGAGCATCGCCAAGTCGCTTTTCACCTGTTCCGCGTCAGTTCCGATGTCCCGCGCTATTTCCATTGGTGAACGATCTGGGTGCTGCGACAGGTATGACAACAGGTTTAAAAGCCGTGCCAGACGCACCTGGCGTTCGACTGCAGTGTTTTGCTTCATGCTTCAACTCGTTCCTGTCCTCGAAGCTGTTTGCGCAAGAGCGCAGATACCTCTTCGTGGATATCGGGCGGCGTAATTGAGCGCACATGCGGAGCAAGGCTCGCGAGAGTGCGCACGAGCCAGTCGCGTTCGACCCCACTGACAGCTATCCGGTCCAGACCCGCTGCAGAGCCTTCTGAGCGCTCTCCTTGCAGCGATAGCTCCTCGCCTACACCAGCTGAAATTTCCACCACGGCATCGGCAAGCGGGCCACGAAGTACGTTCTGAAGTACGTCACGCGGGTCCTTGGTGGCGTCGTGAAACGATGTCTGATTCTTCGACTTCCTGATGTTGCTCACCTTCATCAGTCTGAAGACGCGCTCCTGGCCGCGATCGCAGTCCCAACCAACAAGGTAAGTCTTGTTATTGAGAGGTACGACGCTCCACGGGTCGAGCGTTCGGCGCTGGAGCGACGTACCTGGAGCTGGCTGAAAATCGAACGTCATGCGGGTCTTGGTGCGTGCGCAAGCCAAGGCCGCCTTGAGTACATCAGGGTCGAGGTTGATGATGTCGTTGTCGACGAACGCAATGGTTGGGCTATCAAACATCCTGGTAACGCCAGATGCCGCGATCTTTGTCCAACCGGATCGCGCAAACGCGCCTAGGCGTCCCGCCTGGCTGAGATCAACTACGAGACCAAGCGCCGTTGCCTCCTCAACAGTGAGGTTGAGCGGCTCGAGTTCATATTTATCGTGTTCGATCCATGCCTCGCCTGCTCGAGTTTCTGCGGGCACGCCAACACGGCGAAGGTCGTCGACGTCGCGCTTAATCAGTTTCTCCAGGGCCTCTGGAGTTCGATCAGCGTATCCGTCGACGTGCTTGGCAATCCACTGCTGTGTCCTCGGACGCGGTGACCCCAGTAACGCGAACGCCAAGTTCAGCTGCCGGGAAGTCATTACATCACTACGTGTCATGATGCTCCTGCTGATGGTTGTCCACGATGTATTGGATCAAGGCGTCGACGTCAGCGTTCTCGGTTTCGAAGGGATCGAGAAGCTTGAGCGTTCGAGGCTCTGGACGGTTTACTTTCAGGTGCACCCAGTCGACGTTGTGCTCCGCGTTGTAGCCCCGAGCAGCTGAGAGGAACCTGCCCCGCAGCGCGGCGCGGGTCGTGGCAGGAGGCTGCTCAGCAGCCATTCGAATGTCCGTGTCGGTAGTCCAACGCGCCGCGAGGCCTTTGCGTTGCAGCAGGTAGAACAGACCACGCTCCGGGTTGATGTCGTGATAGGTCAAATCAATCTGTGCCAATTTCGGATGTGACCAGTCCGTGTCTAGTTTTTCACGAACCTGCTCTAAGAGCTTGTGTTTGATCACCCAGTCGATCTCTGTGTCAACCGCAGAGAAATCCTGCGTCTCGATTGCAGTCAGCACTCTTTGCCATAGCTCCACTACCCGACTGAGTTCCTCGTTTGAGGTTCCCTCGTCTGGCCGTTGTGTCAGCCATTTTGTGGCGGCGTCAAGAATCTGTTGCTGCACCGCGAGTGCTGTAACAGTTGAACCGTCTTTACAAGTAAGGAGCGTTTGGCCAGTCGGGTCGAGCGCAATCGCTCGAATATGCTTGATCGGATCTTCGAGCTCCACGTTCGGCATCGGGAAGCCAGCCTCAAGCATCTCAATGACCAGCTGCGTCGCGCCTACCTTGAGTGCGAACGTAGTTTCCGACATGTTGGCGTCACCGACGATGACGTGCATTCGGCGGAATCGATGAGAATCTCCGTGTGGCTCATCTCGAGTGTTAATGATGGGACGCGTGCGCGTGGTGGCAGATGAAACCCCTTCCCACACCTGGTCGGCGCGCTGGGACAGCACAAACTTGCCCTTATTGATCATTCCTGCGCCACATATTAGCTGTCTCGTAATCAAAAAAGGCAGGAGCTGCTTGCTAAATGACTTCAGGACGATTTCGCGACTCACCAGATAATTCTCGTGTGCACCGTAAGAGTTGCCCTGTGAGTCGACGTTGTTCTTAAACAGGTACACCTGGGCCGGAGTCCCCTCCTGTGCAAGGGCTTCCTCTGCATGCAGCGCAAGCTGGTGGTAGAGCATCTCGCCAGCCTTGTCGTATTGCAAGAGCTGCATCAGTGAGTCGCATTCTGGCGTCGCGATTTCAGGGTGCGCACCTACGTCGAGGTAGAGCCGAGAGCCGTTCTGGGTGAAGATATTCGACGACCGATAGCGCGAAACTACCGGCCGGAACAAGTAGCGCGAAAGCTCTTCCGGGCCAAGGATGGATTGCCCATGTGCGTAGGCGGCGAGCCCAAACTCCGTCTCTACCCCCATGATTCGGCGCGCATACAGCGCAGGGTGTTCGGAACTCATTGGCCACCTTTTTGAACGAATGAGCGCACAAACTCCTCAGCGTTCGTGTCAAGCAAGGCATCAATCTCATCGAGTAAATCGTCAGTGCCTGTCACCTCGACCTGGGCTTGGGCGCTGTTGCCTTCTTCATTCTGCGGTTCCGGGGTGTCTCCTCCACCGAACATTTGTTGCTGCTTAGACATGCTTATACCCTAGCGCGTTTAGCAGCTCCGATGCCGTTGTAGCGCGGTTGATGATTTGGGCAGTTTGCTCATACGTCCAGCCATTGACATCGTCGAGCGGCACGCGGACCATTCGATCCTCAATCCTGAAAACGATGGACTGCCAACTCGATGCCGCGATCTCTTCCCCAAACTTTTCGGTTACCTTGCCACGGAAGTATGCGCGGGAGTTTCTCGGCGGGTTCTTTGCTGCGTGAGCAATCTCCTCATCGCCTACTAGCGTCCGTATCGATCCTTTTCGGACGAGTGCGTGATACAGCGATTTCGCAGGATCTATGTCAGCGTACTGGATGTCGATCATTTTCAACTTTGGGTCGTCCGCGGCTACTCCTCGGTCCATGAACGAGCGCACAAGCGCCCACTTGGCCGTCCAATCAAGGCGATCCGCGGTGCGCAGTGGGTCGACTGCGAGATCATCGAGCACTTCAGCCCAAAGAGCGAGCACTCGCTTATCGACGTCCCCTTCGTTTGGCAGCCCCTGCACCCGATCTCGGATTTCCCGGAGCACCTCGATTGCTGTGCAGCGCCTACCGTTGGCAAGAAGTAGTTTGTGTGTGCACGTTGGGTCGTGGGAGATGCGTTGCAGCTCAGCAACCGGGTCCTGGATGGTGAGGTCCGAGAAGTCCACTCCAGCTTCGATTGCGTCGAGCACGAGTTTGGTCATGCCCATCTTCAAGAAGTTGGAGTACTGGCTCATGTTGGCGTCACCGATGATGACGTGGAGGCGTCGAAACTGTGTAGCGTCAGCGTGTGGTTCGTCGCGCGTGTTGATGATGCCTCGGTTCAGTGTCGTTTCGAGTGAGATTTCCTGCTCGAAGTAGTCTGCGCGCTGTGAAATCTGGAAACCGGCATGTTCACTTTCGCGCCCGATGCCAACTCGTCCGGCGCCAATGATGACCTGCCGAGTGACGAAGAACGGAATGAGCCCCTCTACCACCGCTGCGAAGTCAGTATGGCGTGAGTACTGGTAGTTTTCGTGACTGCCGTACGACTGGCCCTTGCCATCGACGTTGTTCTTGTAGAACTTAATGGGTGGGCATGGTGCAGCGCCGTCAAGCACCGAAATACCTTCGTCCCAGAGATCGCGGATGTCGTCCATGGACTGCCGCAGGTAGAGATCACCAGCGGCGTCGTACAGCATGGCGTCCCAGGCGTTATCAACTTCCGGGGAGGAGTATTCAGGATGGCCGTGGTCGACGTAATACCGAGCACCGTTAGTAGTCACCACATTAGCCACGCCAATCGCGTTTGGGTCGACAACAGGAACCGTCCGATAGCGTTGGAGGTCGTATCCGCGAGTATCCTTCAGCGGGTGTTCCTCCGCGTAGTCCCATCGGCTTCGAGCACTCGTATGCATCGCAGCGTATGCCACGACGGCATGCGTCGAGGTTATGAGCGGGCTGAGCGTCGGGTCGCTCGGAGTCGTGATGCCATACTCAGTTTCTGTTCCCATGAAACGTCCCATGGCTCACGACTGTACCGCGACGCTACCTCCCGTGCTGGTATTTACCAGCCGCGCTCAGCCAAGCGATGCGGCGCAGGCAGATCGCTGACGTTAATGCCAACCATTGCCTCGCCAAGGCCGCGTGAAGCTGCTGTGACTTCGGCGATGTCTTGCCAGTTGCGGGTTGCACGAACGACAGCTTCCGCGCGCTTCTCTGGATGCTCGGACTTAAAGATGCCCGAGCCGACGAAGACGCCGTCAGCGCCAAGCTGCATCATCAGAGCTGCGTCAGCCGGTGTTGCAACGCCACCAGCGGTGAACAGGGCAACGGGAAGCTCGCCGTGTTCAGCAACGTACTTCACCAGATCATATGGGGCTTGCAGCTCTTTCGCCGCGACGTAGAGCTCATCTGGGTTAGACGCTACCGTAGCCTGCAGCTGTGCGATTTGGGCTTTGATAGTGCGGATATGTTTCGTGGCCTCGGAGACATCACCAGTACCAGCCTCGCCTTTGGAACGAATCATGGACGCGCCTTCATTGATGCGGCGAAGTGCTTCACCCAAGTTTGTCGCACCGCACACGAAGGGGGTGTCGAATGCGTTCTTATCGATGTGGTTGACATAGTCAGCTGGGCTGAGCACCTCGGACTCATCGATGTAATCGATTTTGAGATGCTCCAAGATCGCGGCCTCGACCGTGTGTCCGATGCGCGCCTTTGCCATGACTGGAATTTCCACCGCGTCGAGGATCTCTTCGATGAGGTCGGGGTCGGACATACGCGCCACCCCTCCCTGGGCACGGATGTCTGCCGGGACTCGCTCAAGTGCCATGACGGCAACGGCGCCGGCATTCTCCGCAATCTTCGCCTGCTCTGCGGTCACGACGTCCATAATGACGCCGCCGCGCAAGCTGTTGGTCAACTCTGCATGTTTCGAAAAATCAGTCATGGGTTCCATCATGCGGTACGATCTGGACGATTACGAGGTCCAGTTTTACAGCAATATTTTGTACCAGTTGGTGAGTATGTTCTTTCCAGTCTCGCGTAACGCATCACTTTCACTTCCTGCCCAAATCGCAGCGCAAATCCGAACCGCGGTTGCCGAAGGCACACTGCGACCCGGAGACACCATCGCATCTACCCGCGAGCTTGCTGCCCAACTTGGCGTATCGCGTGGGACCGTGGTCAGCGCGTTCGATCAGCTCATCAGCGAAGGCTATCTGGATACCACGCAGGGAGCACCAACAAGGATTCATCCTGAGCTCCGAGTACCGAAGCAGTCGATACAACGGAGGCAAAGAGCATCCAACGAGGCGTCAACACCTGCAGTACTTTCGCTGGTCCCAACATCAGGTATCGACGGCATGATCCGCCCGGCAGCCTGGCACCGTGCATGGCGCGAAGCCTCATATTGCGTGCCGAAACAGGCCGACCCACAAGGCGAGCCGAAACTACGGACTGCAATCGCCGAGCACCTGCGAGTAGCTCGTGGGCTTCACGTTGCTCCGGAGGAGGTCATCGTCACCGGTGGGACCCGCGAAGGACTACTGCTCACGCTGATGTCTATTGGCAACAGCGTCCGAGTTGGTGTTGAAACTTCGGAGTCTAGCGGGCTTCGTTCCGTGATCGCTCTCGCAGGCCATGCGACGGTGCCCTGCCAATGTGACGACGAAGGCGTGTTGGTCTCGCAGCTTCCATGCGACATCGACGCACTGCTCATCACGCCAGCACACGTGCCGCCGTTTGGCGGTGTCATGACAGTACGCCGACGCGTTGAGTTACTCGAATGGGCATCGGCAACGGGTACGTTGCTCATCGAGGATGACTTCAACACAGAACTGCGCTACCGAACCGCTCCCCAACCGACACTGAGTGCTCTACCGAACTCAGGCAATGTGCTCACGCTCGGTACTTTCACAACGCTGCTGCACAAGCAGCTTTCCGCCGGCTACATCGTCACCACACCGGATACGTTTTCCTCGGTGCAAGAGACCCGGGAAGTGCTAGGAATGCCGGTGTCGACAGTTACCCAACACGCGATCGCGCACCTACTGACTGATGGCACCGTCCGGAAAAGCACCAAGGCGTTTCACACTAGGCTTGCGAAGCGGCGTCGACAAGTAACCCCACTCCTCGAGCGTATTGCCGAAGTCAGTGGTGCGAGCAACGCTGCTATGAGCAACACGAGTAGCGCTGACATTATCGTTGAGTTTTCTCATCAACGCGATCTGCAGCGCTTCAGGGAGCAGCTGAAATGCGCTGGCTGCGTTTGCGCGACCGGTGATTCAACTGGCGCTGGCGAAGACTGTTTTGCACTGCTCAGTTTCTCAACGCTGAGCGACCAAGACTTTGATGCCGCAACGCGCTCCCTCGCTGAGTTTCTAGGATGCTGACCTAGCGACGACCTCCACAGCGACCACTTGCTTGCCATGTCGACCGGCTAGGCGCGACCAAGTATCTGGGTCGGCAGTATTTGGCAGGTCCTCATTTTCCTGCTGCTCCGCGCGAACCGCCGCACGCAGGTGCTCCGCAGTAACGCCGGTATCTGACTCGCCGGAAATAGCGTCCTTGATAGCAAGCTTTTTGGCGCGGCTGACAATGTTCGCGATCATCGCACCAGACACAAAGTCAGAGTAATGCAACGTCTCCTCAGAGCCATCAATCAACCGGAGACGGACGAAAGGCCGCGGCGCAAACAACTCCTCGACGGCAATCTCAGAAAGCTCCTCGATAGGAGCTGCGTGAGGGACTTCAGGGCGTAAGTACCGGCCGAAGATATCGAGGGCCTCAGCTTTAGTCGGGCGTGAAATCCGCACCTTGATATCGAGGCGTCCAGGTCGGAGAATCGCAGGGTCAATGAGCTCTTCCCTATTCGTCGCGCCGATGACGATGACGTTCGAAATATCTTCTACGCCGTCAATCTCTGTGAGCAGCTGCGGCACAACTGTCGTTTCCATATCGGAGGACACCCCCGAACCGCGGGTACGGAAGATCGACTCCATCTCATCGAAGAAAATGATCACGGGGCGACCTTCCGAGGCGAGCTCCCTCGCACGCTCGAAAATCAGCCGGATTCTACGCTCGGTCTCTCCCACGAACTTATTCAGCAGCTCGGGGCCCTTCACGTTGATGAAGTGTGCCGACGCATCATGACCAAGCCGGTGCGCCAGCGAATTCGCGACCGCTTTCGCAATCAGCGTCTTACCGCACCCGGGCGGGCCGTACAGTAGCAGGCCCTTCGGAGGCTTCAAGTCATACTGCTGGTAAAGGTGAGGGTGCGCGAACGGCAGCTCAACCGCATCGTGGATGAGCTCAATCTGTTCTTGGAGCCCGCCGATGTCCTCATACGTCACATCGGGTACTTCTTCGAGTGAAAGCTGGTTCACCTCGGTCTTTGCAATGCGCTCAAACGCGAACTGTGCGCGCACATCGGTGAGCAACGTGTCACCGGCACGGCTTTCACGCTGTAGCTCGTCTGTAAGCCGTACGACGTGCTCCGTTCCCTGGATGTCTTGCACAATAGCGCGACCGGCGTCCAGCTTTTCAACGAGCGTAGCTAGCTGGCCCACAGCAGGATATTGGCAGACCTCGAGTACCACGCTGCCATCGCCAAGCCTCACCAGCGACCCCGGCTTCACTCGGTCGATCGCGATCGTTGGCGCGACCTTGACACGCATGTGCCGACCGCTTGTAAAGACTTCAGCGTCTGTTCCATTGCCAGTGGACGCAAGGAACAGGCCGTACGTCGAAGCTGGGTCGCCGAGGGACTCGACCTGTTCGTAGAGCTCTTGCAGCTTGTCCCGACTGGTTTTGAGCATGTCCGCAAGCTGTGCATTGCGCGCGCGGAGCTGCTGGTTGTCGCGTGTGAGTACCTGGACTTCGGGCAAGCGTTCAGTCATACAAGGAATCTTAGCGACGCGCGCGCCGTTGCGGACGAGGTGGTGTCACTCCGTCCGCGAGTCGGCGCGTCCACACGAGAAATGCAGTGTGCGCGTTCATACGGTGTTCTGGCCGAGTTGCCAGACCTTCGACCTTCCATTCACGCAGCAGGGTTTCCCATGCGCGAGGTTCCGTAAAGCACTTTGCCTCGCGGATGCCCTCCATAATGTTCATCAGCTGCGGGACGGTTGCCACGTAGGTCATGAAAACGCCACCGGGGATCAACACATTCTTGACGGTGTCGATGAAGTGCCACGGCTCAACCATGTCCAAGATCACGCGGTCAACTGGTCCACCAAGGTCCTCTTGAGTGACCTCACCGAAATCTCCCAGACGTGGTGTCCACCAATCAGGGCGACCGTTGAAGTAGTCCTCTACGTTGTCTTTCGCGAACTTCAGATGATCATCGCGGATCTCGTAGGAAAACACATGACCATCGGGGCCGACAGCACGCAAGAGCGACATCGTGAGAGCACCGGAACCTGCGCCGGCCTCCAACACGCGCGCACCCATAAAAATGTCGCCCTCGACAAGAATCTGAGCGGCATCCTTTGGATAAATGACCGCGGCGCCACGTGGCATAGATAACACGTGATCAACAAGCAGGTGCCTGAAACAGAGATAGTCCGCACCCAAGGTGGACTTCACCACCGAGCCTTCGTGCGCGCCGATGATGTCGTCGTGGCTGACAATCCCCTTATGTGAGTGAAACTGCCCTCCTTCAACGAGTTGGATGGTGAAGTGGCGACGCTTTGCGTCCGTGAGTTGGACTTTATCGCCAACGCGAAATGGACCTGAATACATGTTGTTCAGTATGCCTTACACTCGCGCATCCGTGTAAAAGGCGTGGAGCGCCTGTACAAACCACTTCATATCCTCTACCCCACACATTTCACGGGCGGAGTGCATCGAGAGCAACGGAACACCAACATCCACGGTAGGGATGCCAAGGCGCGTCGCGGCGATAGGTCCGATCGTCGAACCGCAAGGGACGTCGTTGTTTCCGACGAACACCTGGTTCGGCACACACGCCGCCTCGCAAGCGCGAAGCCACGTTGCCTCAGTTTCCGCGTCGGAGGCGTAGCGCTGATTTGCGTTCACCTTCAGGACAGGCCCGGCGTTCAGCAAGGGGCGGTGCGAAGGATCGTGCTTTGTTGCATAGTTCGGGTGCACCGCGTGAGCCGCGTCGGCTGAGATCATCGAAGACCTAGCGCAGAGGCTCAGGAAGTCATTGACCCCCAGCCCGGACGCGATTCGTCGTAGGAATCGCTCGAGTAGTGGGCCTGCTGCGCCCGTCGGTGAGTTTGAACCGACCTCTTCGTGGTTGAACGCGACGAGAACCAATACATCGGAATGTGTTGCCTCACGTTGGGCTTCAATCAGCGCTTCTAGGCTCGCCCACACGCTCGAAAGGTTGTCTAGCCTGCCTGCCATCAGCATGTCACCGATGACTGCACCTTCTTGCGTATCCACCGAGATCAGTTCATGTGCAACTACCTGCTCACCGTCGAGCCCGATCTGCTCAGCGATGATGTCTAGCAGCGGACGATCCACGCCGAGCACCGGCTGCGTGTGTTGTTGGCGCTCAACCGGAGGCGTATCCGCTCGGTACAAGTGAATTGCGAGGTTCGGGACCCGAGCAATCGGACCAGTATTTACCAAGTGGGTCTTCCCACTCGCGTCCACCACACGCCCCGCAAAGGCAAGGTCACGGTCGAACCAACTCTGCAAAATCGGCCCGCCGTAGACCTCAACTGCCACCTGATGTATCCCCTCTCCCTTAACGTCAGGCCTCGGCTTCACCATAAGCCCAGGGGAATCCGTATGCGACCCAACAATCCGAAATCGGCTGGTCTCGGAGTCAAACTCTTCGGGTATCCACCACGCTACGACTGCCCCTCCTTCGACGGCCACATGGCCACCCGGAGTTGCGGGAGATGCGGTGGAGCTGGCGTCGTCAAGAAATCCTTTGCCTACGAGCATCGAGCGAACTTGGCTAGCTGCGTGGAACGCGCTCGGGCTTGCGCTAAGAAATCGAAGAAACGAATCAATCGATGTAGTCATACGTGCGAGTCTAGCTCGAGAGAAACCACTAGGATAGGACGAATATGAAAGCGAAACCGTTAGCCCTGTCCCCCTCGCGCGCGTCCGACTACCAGCAGTGCCCACTGCTCTACAGGCTGCGAGCGATCGACAAAATCGAAGAACCCAAAACTGAACCCCAGGTCAAAGGCACCCTCGTGCATGCCGTCCTCGAGGAACTGTTTGGGATGGAACGCGAACAACGCACCTACCCTGCGGCGGTCAAACTCATCGTCCCCGCATGGCAGAAGATGTGCGAACAGGACCCCAGCGTTGCAGACCCCATCGAGGACGAACAACTGCTTTTTATCGACGCCCGCACGCTCCTACGCGGATATTTCCAGATGGAAAACCCACTTGGCTTTGACTCACACAAGCAAGAAATGTACGTCAATACTGTGCTGCCTAACGGTGTGCCCGTGCGAGGCTTCATCGACCGCGTTGACGTCGCGCCAACTGGTGAAATCAGGGTCGTTGACTACAAGACCGGCAAGAAACCACAGCCAAGGTTCTCACACGACGCGAAGTTCCAGATGCGCTTCTACGCACTGGTGTACTGGCGGCTTTTCAACGAAATACCTGATCAACTGCGGCTCATGTATCTCAAGGTGGCAGACTCACTCTTCCTTACCCCTTCAAGTGAAGAACTCGAGTACTTCGAGCGCGACCTCGGTGAACTTTGGGCCAAAATTACCCGTGACGGTGAAACCGGACAGTTCCGACCAAAACGTTCCAGGCTCTGTGATTGGTGTGCGTTTCAGGCGTACTGCCCGGAGTTCGGCGGGACGCCACCGCAGTACCCTGGGTGGCCGGGGTCCGCGGCGGATGTGGAGTAAACACCGCGACGGACCACTGCAGGTTAAAACTAGAATAGCCCCTTGATGTTGCCACTCGAGTCAACATCAATGTTGTTGGCTGCTGGTTTTTTCGGCAGGCCAGGCATTGTCATTACAGCACCAGTGAGTGCTAGTACGAATCCGGCACCCGTACGCGGAATGAGCTGACGCACATGCAGTGTGTGCCCCTCAGGCGCTCCGAGGCGAGAGGGGTCGTCGCTAAATGAGTACTGCGTTTTCGAGATACATACCGGTAGGGCATCTGCACCACTCGCACGCAAGTTCTCGAGGTCTTTCCGAGCCGCATCCGAGTACTGAACGTCTGCCGCGCGGTATACCTCGCGGGCAATCGTCTCGATTGACTGCTCGACACCTTCCTCCGGGTTGTACAGCGATGACGAAGCACCTTCGACCAGGTTGTCAAGGACCGTCTTTGCCAGCTTCTCGGCGCCTTTACCGCCATGCGCCCATACCTCGGCCTCTTCCAGTGCAACACCGAAATCCTTTGCCCACTTTGCCATCCAAGCGCGCTCGCGATCCGTGTCAGAAGTGAACAGGTTGAGCGCCACGACAGGGCGGACACCAAATTTACGAAGGTTTTCGACGTGCCGCTCAAGGTTCACAATGCCCTTCGCCAGCGCATCAATATTTTCAGCCTTGAGATCGGAGCGGTCAACACCACCGTTGTACTTGATAGAACGGATAGTGGCGACCACTACCGCGCCAGCCACGTCGAGGTCACCGTAATGTGACTTGATATCGAAGAACTTTTCCGCGCCGAGATCAGCCCCGAATCCTGCTTCCGTAAAGACGTAGTCAGCACACTTCTGTGCTGTCTTCGTGGCAATCAAGGTGTTGCAACCATGGGCAATGTTTGCAAACGGACCGCCATGGATAAATGCAGGAGTGCCACCCATGGTCTGCACAAGGTTCGGCTTCAATGCGTCTTTTAGCAGCGCTGTCATAGCCCCGGCTGCATTAAGCTCACCCGCAGTCACCGGCTTGCGGTCGTAGGTAAAACCGACAGTGATTCGTGCCAGGCGTTCGTGGAGGTCGTCAAGGTCGTTCGCAAGACCGAGGATTGCCATAATTTCCGAGGCCGCCGTGATCGTAAAACCAGTTTCCGTCGGCACACCATGCGCAGGCCCACCGAGACCAGTGACAACATTACGAAGGCAACGATCATTCACATCGAGGCAGCGCTGCCACGTAATACGGCGTGGATCGATGTTCAACTCATTTCCTTGGTGGATGTGGTTGTCAATCATCGCGGCCAATGTATTGTTCGCACTCGTGATGGCGTGAAAGTCTCCGGTGAAGTGGAGGTTAATGTTCTCCATCGGAACCACCTGGGAATAACCGCCACCAGCAGCGCCGCCCTTCAATCCCATCACAGGGCCGAGAGAAGGTTCCCGCAAAGCAACAATGGCGTTCTTGCCGAGGTTTGTAAACGCATCAGTTAAGCCAATCAGTGTGGTGGATTTCCCCTCCCCCGCTGGGGTTGGGGAAACACCTGTGACAAGAATGATCTTGCCTTGCTTATCGTCCTTGACAAGCGAGGGGTCGACCTTGGCCATGTACTTGCCATATGGAATCAGCGCATCTTCGGAAATACCGGCCTTGAACGCAATAGTGGAGATCGGTTCAAGCGTATGCGCTTGAGCGATCTCCACATCAGTTAGAACTTCGGACTTGGGGCTGTCGTGATGTTGTGTAGACATGCCCCTAGTTTAGCTTTAAATCAGCACCGCCCCAATGAGGTAGCCGAGAATTACCGAGACTGCGATGCAGACGATACCCGGCAGAATGAATGGGTGGTCGAAGACGTACTTGCCGATTCGGGTCGAGCCTGTATCGTCCATCTCCACTGCTGCAAGCAGGGTTGGGTACGTCGGAAGCACGAACAGTGCGGACACTGCTGGGAATGCTGCAACAGCGGTGAGCGGGCTGACGCCAATTGCGAGAGCAGCTGGGATAAGTGCCTTCGCGGTGGCAGCCTGCGAGTAGAGCAGAGATGCGGCGAAGAACAGAACGACTGCGAGCAGCCATGGCTGTGCCGTCAGGACGTCACCAGCAATGTTTTGAATGTCCTCAATGTAGTGGTTAATAAAGGTCGTACCCAGCCATGCAACACCAAGCACACACACAGAAGCAGACATGCCGGAACGGAACACCTGGGTGTTCAAGACCTCAGCTGCGCGAGACTTCGTAATAAGCAGGATCGCAGCGGCAGCGGAAAGCATGATCGCCATGATTGCCTCGTTACGAGGGACGGTTGGGTTCTCGATGAGACCGATCTGATCGGAGATGATCGTCGCGTAGAACATAACGATGACAATTGCGACAAGGAAGATCCACACGGATGCCTTCGCGCCGTCCTTCGGCTGGTAGCTGCTCGAAGTAGTCGTGGACTTTGCAACCAATCCGTCTGCGAGGCGACGCTGGTACACCTCGTCGTCAACGAGGTCTTTACCAAGCTTGTTCGAAACCCAAGCGGTTGGGAAAATCGCGAGGAAGGTCGCAGGAATCATGACGCCGAGCAACTGCAGGTAGCCGACGCCCAGAGGCTCAAGCACGGAGGCCATAAAGACGACTGCTGCCGAAATCGGGGAAGCCACGATTGCCATCTGCGATGCGATGACTGCGACCGAAAGCGGGCGGGATGGGCGAACTTCGCCCTCCTTAGCAACCTCAACGATAACTGGAAGAGTGGAAAAAGCGGTGTGGCCAGTGCCTGCCAGCACGGTCATCAACCAAGTAACGATTGGCGCGTACACCGTGACGCGCTTTGGATTGCGGCGTAGGAACTTCTCAGCGAGGTACACGAGATAGTCCATGCCCCCCGCCAGCTGCATTGCAGAAATAGCAGCGATCACACACATGATGATGCCGATGACATCAAAGGGGATGTCATCGGCGGTTACGGACATACCAGTGAGTCCGAGAAGCAAAACGCCAAGGCCACCGGCAAAACCGATAGCAATGGAACCCATCCGGGCGCCGAGAACAATGGCGCCGAACAGGATGATGAGTTGTATCACAAGTAACACAGGAACTCCCCTGATTCGGTCGAATTAGTATTCGCTTCCATTATCGCACTAAGAGGCGATAACTACCGAATCAGGGGAGTGTGAGATTTACTACTTTTGGTTGATTAGTCCTCGTCGAAAAATTCGCCGCGGTACTCTGGGTGCATCAAGTTGTCCTTGCCCAGCACAACCTTCAGCTCCTCCTCCGTGAGCAGGCCACGCTCGAGAACAAGATCACGAACGCTCTTACCCGTAGCAGCAGCTTCCTTACCGATGACGTCACCATTGTGGTGGCCGATCACTGGGTTCAGGTATGTGATGATGCCGATGGAGTTGTTCACAAAGGCCTCACACACATCCTTGTTAGCGGTGATGCCAACGATGCACTTCTCACGCAGCGTACGGACTGCGTTGGTGAGGAGACGGATGGAATTGAACAGGGCCTCGGCAACTACCGGCTCCATGACATTGAGCTGGAGCTGGCCAGCCTCAGATGCGGTCAGGACGGCAACGTCGTTGCCGAAGACCTTGAAGCACACCTGGTTTACAACCTCAGGGATGACAGGGTTCACCTTCGCAGGCATGATCGAAGAGCCAGCCTGCATTTCCGGCAGGTTGATCTCGTTCAGGCCAGCACGTGGGCCGGAGGACAGCAGGCGCAGGTCGTTACATACCTTAGAGATCTTCATCGCGGCGCGCTTCAGTGCGGAGTGCATCCATACGTAGTCGCCGGTATCGGACGTTGCCTCAATCAGGTTCGGTGCGCCCTTGATATCCAGCTTGGTGACTTCCGCGAGAGCCTCAACGATCTTCTGACGGTAGCCGTCTGGAGTGTTGAGCTCGGTACCAATTGCGGTTGCACCGAGGTTGACGGTCAGCAGTGCTTGTGCTGCGGACTTGATGACGTCCAGTTCCTCCTCAAGCAGTGCGCCGAAGCCAGTGAATTCCTGGCCGAGCGTCATCGGGACTGCGTCCTGGAGCTGGGTGCGCCCCATCTTGATGATGTCGTCGAACTCTTCACCCTTAGCGTTGAGCGCCTTGGTGAGCTCCTCAAGCTCGGTCAGCAGGCCCTGGACGGCGTAGTACACACCGAGGCGAAGGCCGGTCGGGTATGCGTCGTTGGTGGACTGGGACATGTTGACGTCATCATTCGGGTTGATGATGTCGTAGCTACCCTTTTCTTCACCGAGGATCTCAAGAGCGAGGTTTGCGACAACCTCGTTGGTGTTCATGTTCAGGGACGTGCCAGCGCCACCTTGGAACTGGTCGATTGGGAACTGGTCCATGCAGCGACCGTTGTCGAGGATCTCGTCGCAGGCCTTGACGATGGCGTCCGCCTTCTTCTTTGGCAGAACGTGGAGGCGGTTGTTGGCCAGTGCGGTGGCTTTCTTTACTTCCACCATGCCACGAATGAACTCTGGCAGGTCATTGATGGTCTGGCCGGAGATCGGGAAGTTGTGGACGGCACGCAGGGTGTGGATGCCGTAGTAGACGTCGGAGGGCACTTCGAGTGTGCCAAGCAGATCTTCTTCAATTCGATTACTCATGCCACTGATTGTACGCAAATTCGACGCTATACAACTTTTGGGCCACCTAGTCACCCCAATAATAGGGATAGGGGTGACTTATCGGTGATTAATTGAAAATCCTATAGGCGTGCAATGCGCAGCTGAGTGGCCAAAATGGCTTCCGCGCCAATTTCAGAGAGAGCGTCCATAACCGCATTCGCTTGGGTTCGCGGAACCATAGCGCGCACCGCGACCCAGTTGTCGCGCGACAGCGGCGAGACAGTCGGCCCCGTCATGCCTGGTGTAAGTTGGCTGGCTTTGTCGAGGTCATCTCTGCAAATGTTGTAATCGAGCATCAGGAAGTTCTCCGCGTTCAAGATGCCGCGGATACGCTGAAGCACTACCTCATGTTCGTTTGCTAGCGTTACGCCCTTACGCTTGATGACGACGGCTTCGCTGGCAAGAATGGGCTCCCCAAATGGTGCCAGCCCATGTTGTCTTAGCGTCGTACCAGTGGATACGACGTCAGCAATAACGTCCGCGACGCCCAACTTGATCGAAATCTCAACAGCGCCGTCAAGCTCAATGACTTCCTTCGGAGTGATGCCAAGCCCGTCAAGATAGTCAATCACGAGGTGCGGGTATGAAGTCGCTATCCGCTTACCCTCCAAATCAGGCACCGCCCATGTTTCAGACTGCGGGGCAGCAAACCGGAACGTTGATGCACCAAAGCTCAACGGAAGTACTTCTTCTACTTCGGCATGGGAATTGAGTGCCAAATCTCGCCCAGTGATACCCAGGTCAAGGTGGCCTTGAGCAACGTAGATAGCGATGTCGTTTGGACGCAGGAAGAAGAACTCAATGCCGTTTTCTTCATCCCAGATATTCAGGGCCTTTGATGTGCCCCTCCCCTTGTAGCCGGCTTCTTTGAGGATCTGGAGAGCCTTCTCTGACAAAGAGCCTTTATTTGGAACCGCAAACTTAATCATCAGGCGAAATCCTTAGAGGTATTTATAGATGTCATCAGGGGTAAGACCGCGTTGCAGCATCATTACCTGGGTCCAGTACATCAGCTGGCTCATCTCTTCCGCCAGCTCCTCGTCAGACTGATACTCGGCAGCGATCCACACTTCACCAGCTTCTTCGATGATTTTCTTGCCGATGAAATGGGCGCCCTTCTCTAGCGCTTGCACCGTGCTTGAGTCTGGGCGCTTGGAGTCGGCAGTTTCAGTGAGCTGAGCAAAAAGTTGATCGAAGTCCTTCACGCACAACACCTTAGCGGAAACAGAAGAGCTTTGAGCGCGGTTTATGGCGCGGAATACCACCTTGCAACATCATGAAGTGTCGCAGACTGTAAATCGCTGAAGGTGATTCTTGTGGCCGGCTTCGGGACATAGTCGGCCAAGCCGAGCACCCGTGCACCTGCCCTAATCGCTGCTTGCATTCCCGCCTGAGAGTCTTCAACTGCGATACAGCGCGACGGCTCAGCACCAACCAATTGCGCTGCTTTCAGATACATATCCGGAGCTGGTTTTGGGTTGGATACCTCATCTCCAGTCACGGTTGCTTGAAAGTAATCGTTGCCGATGAAATCAATGCAGGTTTGAGCGAGCGCGCGTTCTGTGTTCGTCGCAATGGCCATCGGAATTCCATGGTCCCGCAACATGTCAAGGACGTGGCGTATTCCCGGGTTCAGCTCAATACCTTGCCCTAGGAGTTGCTGCATCCGTTCTTGCATCCACCGCTTCAGCCGCTCTGTATCTCCGGGCTGCAAGGAATACCCGGTCCAAGTAGTGATGATGCTCAACGCTGTGGGGAAACTGACGCCCTCCGCTTTTCGACGCTCCTCCGCAGAAAGCCTCTTGCCCAAAAGCTCAGACAGCTCAAAGGTTGCTTGCGCCCAAAGTGGCTCGGTATTGATGAGCGTCCCATCCATATCCCACAGCACAGCTTGGGGAGCGCGAACCCTACTCACGATTGAACAGCTCCTGGACAACGGATGGATCCGCGCCAATCTGTGCCGAAACCTTCGCGAAAATTCCCTCGATGTCCGACATCTCCTCTGGCTCGAGCACGGCATATTGATGCTTAGCGTTGAACTCTTCAAGATTGGCAATGAGGCCCGTGTAGAGGTCTCTGATGGTGGCGTCGTCAACCGGCTGTGCGACGAGCGACGCAGTGTCGAGGAAAATCTCGAGGATTTCACGGAGCTCAGGTAGTACGGCAGGGTCAAATGGGGCTTCCCAGAGTTCGAGGTCCTGCTCTTGCAAATATTCACCGGATGCAAACACCCTCAAATCCTCGATGAACTCGTCGACATCGGATTGGAATGTGGATCGGAGACTACTCATCGTTGCTGCCTACCTTTACACCGAGTAAGCCCTCGATAGCTTGTCGAAGTAACCCGTTGTAATCGCCTTTGGCGGCGTCGATAATTTGAATCGCAGTTGGTGTGTCGAGGTCGTCAGCAAGGGCCTGGCGCAAATCTTGAATTGTCTGCTCCACGCGAGACTGCTCATCTGACTGAGAAAGAATTGTGTGCCACGACTTGAGTCGATGCTCTGCTTGATCGAGTGCCTCGTAGGAAAAATCACGGTCTTGGCGATAGTGGCCGGAGAAAACGGCAAGGCGAATCGCAGACGCTGAGTGTCCCTGTTCCGTTAGCTTGTGCACAAAGACGAGATTGCCGAGAGATTTCGACATCTTCACTCCCTCAAGCGCGATCATTCCCGCGTGCACATAGTGGTGTGCCATCCGTTGTTCTCCAGTCGCAGCCTCAGCATGCGCGGCAGAAAACTCGTGATGTGGAAACGCTAGGTCCGAGCCTCCGCCTTGGATTGCAAACGGTACGCCGAGACGGTTCGCAGCGATGGCAGAGCACTCGACGTGCCAACCTGGGCGGCCGGGGCCGAAGGGAGAATCCCACGCGGGCTCCCCTTCCCTGTGTCCACGCCACACCAGCGCATCGAGTGAGTCTCGTTTCCCCTCACGGTCAGGGTCTCCCCCGCGCTCGGCAAAGAAATGCTCCATCTGCTCGCGCGTCATGTTTGACTCGTATCCAAACTGTTTGGTTGCGGTGATATCAGCGTAAATATCACCGTGGTCTAGGCGGTACGCTGCGCCGACGTCGAGCAAGCGCTGCACCATCTCAATGACCTCATCGACAGTCTCCATCGCGCCAACATAGTCCTGAGGCGGGATGACTGAGAGCAGTTCCATGTCGCTGCGGAAAAGGTTGATCTGTTCGGTTCCCAGCTCGCGCCAATCGACGCCGTCTCGCTCCGCGCGCTCGAACAATGGATCGTCGACATCGGTGATGTTCTGCACGTAATGAACGTCGTGGCCGTTAGCAAGGAGCTGACGGTAGATGAGATCAAAGGAGAGGTACGTAGCTGCGTGTCCAAGGTGAGTGGAGTCGTATGGGGTGATGCCGCAGACGTACATCCCCACCTTCCCCGAGTGATGAGCAGCTGTGTTAACGGGCTTTACCACCCTATCTGCGGTGTCGTACAGAGACAGCGGCACCGGAGTACCAGAGACAGCAGGGACTACAGGTTGTGGCCAAGAATGCATAGTGACCACCATACCGCGGCACGCTCATCATGCGCGGTTACCGGCGTTCATAGGCAAGCGTTGCCTACACCGGTTGCATAACTCCGGTAGCCAGCAGCACCATCACGATGATGCCAAGAGGTATGCGGTACGCAGCAAACCAGGAGAATGAGTGGTGCGAAACAAACTTCAGCAGCCAAGCAATGGAAATATAACCCAAAACAAATGCGATAGCGCTTCCGACGAGCAACTGCAGACCTGTTGCTGCTTGCCCTGCTTGCGGGTCAAACGCATCCGGTAGTGAGAAGATGCCTGATGCGAGCACAGCCGGGATAGCTAAGAGGAACGAAAAACGAGTTGCTACTTCCCGCTCAAGGTTCAAAAAGAGACCGCCCGAAATAGTGCCGCCTGAACGCGAAACACCCGGAATGAGAGCTAAACACTGCCACAGGCCCATCACGATGGCATCTTTTACTGTCAGCTGCTCGAAGCTACGCTTTTTCGTCCCGCGCTTTTCCGCCAAGATGAACACGAACGAAAACAAAATGAGAACCGTTGCAGTAATCCAAAGGTTACGGAAGTTCTCACGGATCAAGTCTTTCAGAGCAAAGCCAAGCACCCCGACTGGAATAGTGCCAGCGATGACCATCCACCCCATCCGGTAATCGAACCCGCGCTTCGTCTTATCAAACAGTCCGACACACCATCCAGAGAGGAACCTCCAAATATCCTTCGCAAAGAAGACCAGCACAGCGAGTTCGGTGCCGAGCTGAATGACAGCGGTAAAACTCGCGCCAGCGTCCTCGCCCCACAAAAGCTCGGACACAATGCGGAGGTGGCCTGACGATGAGACTGGAAGGAACTCGGTTAAGCCTTGGACGACCGAGAGGACAATCACTTGAGCCCATGTCATTGACTCTGCTAACTGAGAGGCGGCAATCATGTTGGAAAACCTTACCCGTGCAGAGAAAAATCCCCACATGCGTACAGCATTGATAAGGTTGACCTCCGTGAGAACAAAACGAAAAGTCGCCTTAATGCTGCCCATTATGGCCGTAGCTTTGGCTGTTGCGGCGTGTACTCCTGATGTCGTTGACCCAAATGACGCCATAAGTATGGGTAGCGCTCAACCAGTTGCGTCACCCCCTTCGGCACATCCTGACGGCCAGTTGCTTCAATTTGGCACCATCGTCGATGTGGATCAAACGAACGACTTGATTGGTGTGCGCACCCCGGATGCCCTTTACGTTGGGACCAGCGCACAATTCGAAGAAAACCGAGTAGAAGAGTTCAAGTTGGAGGATGCTTGCGGTGAGGTCTCGGCAAACGCTGGTCAGTTTGCGGTAGGGTGCAGGGACTTCATTGCCATCATTAACAAAGAGGGGCTTCAAAAAGTTGCTACCGACCACCCGGTGACTGTGGCAACTGTCGCCTCGGACGGCAGTGTTTTAGCCGGAAGCGACAGTGCGAAGTCAGTGTGGTTGTATAGCAACGGTGAGCTCAAAAAGGAGTTTTCTGTCGCGCGCGAAACTGACCAGCTGCAGGCTGTTCCGGTAGATGGTGGTGCCGATTCCGTGGTACGCGTGAACACATTTGACACCACCATTCAGGATCTTGATTGGGGCACTGGACGTCAGGGGGCAACGTTGCGCGCTGGGCTTGGCGTCGGCAAGGTTGCTGCTGGAGAGCACGGTCTGGTGCTCGCTGCGGATGCGACGGGTAGCCAGCTACTCGTGTACACCACCAATGAAGTCATTCGTCTCCAGCAGAGTGTGCCGGTGCCCTCCGGAGCGTGGGACGTCGCGTGGGATAGCGCTAATAAGCTCGCGTGGGTGACTTCAACCGAAAGGAACCTGGCGACTGCCTATGACATTTCCCACGGCGTCCCCGTTGAACGTGCTCAGGTCAGTACAGTTCCAGATGCACAAAGTATTGCAGCGCTCTCTGACGGAACACTCATTATCGGCTCTGCGTCAGGTAGTGGCCTGCAAATAGTCTCCACTGAAAGCATTGAGGCCAAATAGAAATGAATCAACGCAATTTGTACGACACGGTATATGGGCTCGCACTTCGGGGAATGTTTACAATTCCGCCTGAGCGCATCCACGACATCATCATGGGCGGGCTGAAAACCCTACAACGCCTAACTCCCCTCACCCGAGCTATGACTCGTGTCGTACGTGTCGACGGCCCGCTTCTCGAGCAGACGTTGTTCGGCGTGCGTTTCCCCGCCCCGGTGGGTCTCGCTGCAGGATTCGATAAGAACGCGGAAGCACCGGACACGTGGTCGGCGATCGGCTTCGGTTATGCGGAATTAGGAACTGTGACCCCGAAGGCGCAGCCCGGAAACGAACGTCCACGGCTCTATCGCTTGCCGAAAGACAAAGCGATCCTCAACCGAATGGGCTTCAACAACGATGGCGCGCTGAGCATTGCAGAGCGTCTCCGAGCCCGGAAGACTCCTGAGATCGTTGGAATCAACATCGGGAAAAATAAGCTCTCCGAGGACGCGGTTGGCGACTACCGAGCTACCGCGACTGTGCTCGGCCCTCTGGCGGACTACCTTGTGGTCAATGTTTCTTCCCCAAACACCCCTGGGCTTCGCAACCTTCAGTCAGTTGAATCGTTGAGGCCAATCCTTGACGTGGTTACTACGGCAACTACGACGCCTGTGCTAGTAAAAATTGCTCCTGATCTCAGCGACGAGGATATCGACGCAGTTGCAGACCTGGCCGTCGAAATGAACCTTGCCGGCATCGTGGCGACCAATACGACCATCTCCCGCGAAGGCCTTCGAACCGATGCTGCCGAAGTGGAAGCCATGGGGGCGGGTGGTATTTCCGGCGCGCCACTCAACAGCCGCGCACTGGAGGTTTTGCGACGTCTCCATGCGCGAGTCGGCGACCAACTCGTACTTGTCAGTTCCGGTGGCATATCGACACCAGAGCAGGCATGGGAGCGCATTACATCCGGCGCAAGCCTTCTCCAGGGGTATACGCCGTTTATTTACGGTGGTCCGGGGTGGATCTACCGAATTCACAAGGGCTTACAGAAGCAACTTAAAGCCCATGGACTTTCCAATATTACAGATGCTGTTGGCTCCGAACTCCCCTGGATCGCCTTGAGCTCCGACTAGCCTAGTGACCTACGTTTGGGCATTTGTACTGGCGATTTGCATCTTGAATCAACGTCACTCTATAGTAGTGCAAGTGCCCAGCCGAGAGGTTGAAAGCAAAACACCCAGCCCGGGTGGCGGAATGGCAGACGCGCTAGCTTGAGGTGCTAGTGTCCTATTAACGGACGTGGGGGTTCAAGTCCCCCTCCGGGCACAAAGACCGGCTTCCTCCAGGAAGCCGGTTTTTTGTTTAGGCCGCAAGTTAAAACGAAGGGCAAACGGATGCGCCAACAGTCACCACTACGCGTGATGGTCATTTTGGTACTTCTCGCAATTGCACTGTGGGTCTGGCGCTTCTTTGAAATACCTTCGCTGTCGACGTTTCGCGAATGGGCTGATAGTACGGGAACCTGGTTCCCAGTCGTTTTTTGGCTGCTCTACGTACTCATCACGCAGTTCCCGATCCCCCGTACGTTGCTCACCATTTCCTCCGGTGTTCTGTTCGGTGGTTGGTTCGGGATTCTGCTCGCTATTACCGCAACGACGGCCTCAGCAGGTCTTTCGCTAACTGTTGTGCGGTTTCTTTTACGTGACTGGGTTGAGAGCAAAATTTCTCACCCCAAGCTGCACATGATTAATGAACGGTTGGAACAGCGCGGTTGGCTGGCTGTAATGAGCCTGCGACTCATCCCCGGTATCCCTTTCTCGGTCATGAACTACGCTTCAGCGCTAAGTCGAGTCCGGCTTTTGCCGTTCATGGGGGCAACGCTCATCGGCTCGGCTCCTAACACGATTCTCGTTGCATTGTTCGGAGACACGTTGAGCGGAGATGCAAACCCAGTGCTTCTCGGCGCCGTGTTTGCACTGTCTGTTCTTGGCGTGACAGGACTGATTATCGACGCGCGCCACCCGGCTAAGCCGCGTCGAATAGAAGAGTAAAGGCTCGAGCGTGTACTTTCTTGAAGCACGCTAGTATGTACGCATGATTGCTGTGCATGCACGTTACCGTGGTCGCGAAAAAGGGCGCGCCGCGTTCGTCGAGTCCTCGGCTCACGCGCTCTCGACGCTTCCGGGTGTTTCGCCGTTCGAAGTCATTGGCGTTGAGGATATCCGCACAACAGTGGATGGGCCGGAGACAGCACTTAACCTCATTATGGCGCTGCTGTCAGATGGTAATTGGGCTGTCGGCCTGGGAATCACGCGCAGGCGACGAGCAGAGTTTGCCGCCACTGAGGCTGTCGGCACACGTGCAGCGCAAGTGAAAGTTATCACGGATGCTCATGCGCCTGATACCGAGGCAGAAGATATCTCAGCGACGTTTGCCCTGCTGGCGCACATTCTGCATAAGCGAACGTTTGAAGGCCGCGAAGCCACATCGCTCGTGCGCTCTGGGCTCAACCAAAATGAAGCCGCAGCGCAACTAGGTATTTCTAAACAGGCAATGAGCCAGCGCCTGCAGGCCGCCGGGTGGCAGGCCGAGCAGGCTGGCTGGAAACTCGCGCTACACCTTATGCGTCGGGCGAGTCATTAGATTCAATTGCCCGGTGCTCGCCCTTTTGGGCAACTTGCGGCGTTTCGGTCGGGGTAGAGACTTCGTCGAATGCGCTTGTCGGATCCGGGTCGTCGACGTGCTTGTTCGCGACGGCACGCGCCTCTGCAAGTGCCCGAGCAAGTTCAGGATCAGTGGAGGTATCAAACCACTGGTCCGTGCTGTCGTCTTCGCCGGCCATAGCGCGCGTTTGTGAATCTGCACGCTGGGGTTCGTAGCGGAACACTCCGTCGCTGTCCTTGCCAGCGAACGCCTTGGCGAACTGCTCCAAAGAATCGCCAAAGCTGTTCGGAATCATCCACATCGTTGATGCTTCATTGGCCGCGATCTTAGGCAGCTTCTCCAGGTACTGGTACGCAAGCATCTCCGGCGTCACCTCTGAGGACTTGATCGCCGCGTTGACTTTCTGAATGGCTCGCGCTTCACCTTGCGACTCAAGATATTTCGCCGCACGCTCGCCTTCCGCGCGTAGAATCATCGCCTGGCGCTCAGCTTCAGCCGCGAGAATAGCGGCGTGCTTCTCGCCTTCAGCAGAGAGGATTCGCGCCTGCTTCTCACCTTCGGCAGTTTTGATGTCCGACTCGCGCTTACCTTCAGCGGTAAGAATCATGGCGCGCTTTTCGCGGTCGGCTTTCATCTGCATTTCCATCGATTGCTGAATCGATGGTGGCGGATCAATCGCTTTCAGCTCAACGCGGCTAATACGCAGTCCCCACTTGGCGGTAGCAGCGTCAAGCTCACCCCTCAGGCGCCTGTTAATAGTTTCTCTCGAGGTCAGCGTTTCCTCAAGTGTCATCCCGCCGACGACATCACGCAACGTCGCGACGGATATTTGCTCAACACCTACCAAATAATTATCGACGCCGTAAATAGCCTTTGCCGGATCGTTAATCTGAAACGTCACCACAATATCAATTGCGACGGTGAGGTTGTCCTGCGTAATTACTGCCTGCGGAGGAAACGAAACGACCCTCTCGCGCGTATCAACGCGCGCTCTAACACGATCAATAAACGGCACCAGTAGTGTTAGCCCACCGGAAACGGTCCGTGTATAGGACCCCAGACGTTCAATAACTGCTGACTCACCTTGCGGGATTAGCTTCACAGATGCGAGCAGCACCGCGATTACCAAGATGAGCAGCAGCCCCAGTATTACCAAGGCCATTATGGCGACTCCTTCCATACGACGGCGATTGGGCCGTCAATATCTGAAACGATGACTGTGGAACCAGACTTAATGGTGTGGCTTGGATCAATTGCTCTCGCGGACCAAAGCGATCCGTCCAGTTGAATCTGACCGCTGCTCGGCGTGATCTCCTCAACCACTTGTGCACTCGCGCCAATGAGTGATTGGCCAAGCTCCCCCACCGCAGATGGGCGGCGCAAGCGCCTGTGCAAGTAAGGCCGGAGGAGGAACCAGAAACCGGCCGAAGCAACTACAAACGCCCCGATTTCAACCCCCAAAGGCACCCCGGCAAGCGCAATAGCAGACGTAGTAAGCGCCCCTGCTGCAATCATGAGGAACGTGAACTCCCCTACGGCGAGTTCAGCAACTGCGAATGCTACGGCAATGCCTAGCCAAATAAGACTACCCACGGCTTCACTATACAAAAACGATTCGGTCAGCAGTCGGATTTCTTAAGCTGCGGATTGGTGACAAAATCCACGAGTCGCTCAACTGCGCCGATAAGGGTGGAATCAAGATCTCGGTATGTCTCGACAGCATCGTAGACACGCCGCCAGCCATCCTTCGGGCTGCCCCACCCGGCACGTTGGCAAACCCCTGTCTTCCAATCCTCTCCGTAAGGCACCTTTGGCCAGTTCTTCAACCCAAGTCGTTCCGGCTTTACGGCTTCCCAGATGTCGATGTATGGGTGGCCTGTGACAAGTACGTGTGGACCTACCCCCTCGACGAGGCGAGACTCTTTTGTGCCGTCGATGAGGTGGTCAGCAAGCACACCGATGCGTCGCCCCGGTCCCGGGTGGAACTCCTCCAGCCTGTCGCTCAAGTTGTCAAGCCCCTCAAGATACTCAACGACGACACCTTCGACTTTGAGGTCGTGCCCCCATACCTTCTGCACGATAGCGGCGTCGTGAATACCTTCCACCCAAATTCGGCTTGGCTGCGCAACTTTCGCTTTCGCGTTAGCTACTTTTCGTGAACCGGAGTTTGAGTGGGTGCTCGATTCCTGCTGCGGAGCAACATAGCGGTGTAAGGAGACTCGCTGTCCCTCTACTTCGAACGCTCCGGGAAGCATCTTAAAAAGGCGTTGTTGTCCGTGCCTGTCCTCGAGACGAACGAAATCACCGTCGTACGTACGCTCAAAACCAACCACGGCTCCCACGAATTCGTCGCCCACAATCTCAACGATGATGCCTGGCTCTGCGGGGATGCTGGGATACTTGGGCTTCTTGTTGCGCGAATGCCCTTGGAAAATATCTCCGCTGTAACGATTATCCGGTGTCATAGTGGCACTAGTCTATCGGTTACCATCAGACGAATGAATCTTCGCGCGCATGTTTACTCGCCACTGCAAAACACTGCGGTGTGGATCGCAGCGTGGTTGTATCACGTGACGTCGACAGACGAAACGCTCGCAGCACTTGACGAGCTCGGTGGAGGCCACCATTATGGCACCGGTGGGGGCGTAGAATTGCTCACCGAAATTCGCAGGGTAGCTAATCTTGAGTCCCGCGAGCCGGTCGTGCGGCTAGTCCTAGGTGGAGCGGGCGACACTCCTGCGCTGTGGGCGCACACAGCAGCGGCGGAAGCAATGACGGATGCAGGAGCCTTGATCATCATCGGGGCAGAAGGGCTCTATCACATTCTCATTCCGAGCTTCGAAACAGACGGCGTGCACTGGCGGTGGTTCGAGGATTATCGACGCCCACCAGAACCAGACTGGCTATCTCCTGGTGAGGCCGACCAAATGCTGAGAAGCGCAACAGATCAAGCTGCGATGATGATTGAGGCCGTCGCCCAGCCCAACGAAACGCTGTCCTCACCCCGACTGACGGTCGGCCATATCACCGATTTCTATGACACCCCAGGATTGCCAATTGCCACCACGCCAAGGGCAGCTCAGATTTTTGCGCGCGCGGATAGAGTCTCGGCGATCGTCGAGACGGTGACAGATCGGCTGGGAGATCACTCTTTTGATCAGCACTTGCTCGTATTGGGAAGGAGCATCCGAAGAGCGCGAACAGCAGGCGTTGCGGAAGCCGTTCGCGATTTTCGGGCTACTCGGTAACGCGCGGACGAATCGGAGCGCAGCAATCAGTGTGGCAAGGAACACCATTTTCGGTGCAGCCCTGCACCGAAATCGTGGACAGCGTAGGAGGCGTCGTGCCGCGGCTAATGCATTCTGCAATGTCAACGATCATCGATGCGAACCGCGGCTCGAGACCGATAGTCGGGACCCTGGTGAATTCAACGCCGAGCTTGTCGCACTCAGCCTTCAATTCGGTATCGAGATCCCACACAACCTCCATATGGTCAGTCAAGAACCCGATCGGCACGCAAACGATGTGAGTGACTCCCTGTTGATGGAGCTCCTTGACGCGGTCGATAATATCGGGCTCTAGCCACGGAGTCTGCGGGTTGCCGGAACGCGATTGCCAAACGTTTTCGTAAGTCTCTACTCCTGCATGCTCGGCGACGAGGCGCGAAGCCTCAAGGACCTGTCGCGAGTAAAGATGTGCGTCCTCGTGGCCGCCAGCGGCGGCATCTGCAGCTGTGGGAATTGAGTGCGCCGAGAAGAGGATCCGGGTCGTTCGCAAAGCCTTGTCATCAAGTGACTCCATTGCTTGCTTCAACGAATCGCCCATGAGCCGGACAAACGTTGGGTGCCCGTAGAACTGCCACAGTTTTGTGAAATGCAGCTCAGGGTGTGCCTGGTGCAACCGAGCAATATCCTCATCATACTGACGGCAAGCGGAGTAACCGCCCCAAGCGCTCGTAGCGAAAACGAGGATGTCCCGATGCCCAGCTTCTGAGATTTCGCGTGCGGTATCTTCTGCGAAAGGATGCCAATTCCGATTTCCGAAATAGACCGGAAGATTATGCCCCCGCCTACTCAGCTCGGCACGAAGCTGCTCGATGATTTCTAGATTTTGGCCATTAATTGGGCTCACTCCACCGAAGTGGAAATAGTGCTCACCAACTACTTTCAACCGCTCTTTCGGGATGCCCCTGCCGCGTGTGACATTTTCGAGGAATGGAATTACTTCGTCCTCCCCTTCTGGTCCACCGAAAGAGAGCACGAGCAACGCATCGAAATTTTTGAATGCCATGGGGAATGATTCTAATGAACTAAAGCAGACGGACTGCATTCGCTGACATACCAGACCAACGAACTGGAGCAATCTGAACATTCTGGCCAGCTTGGGGAGCCTCGATCATCATGCCGTCGCCGAGGTAAATTGCCACGTGCTGACTGCCGCCAGGGCCCCAGAACAAGAGATCGCCACGTTGTGCTTCACTCGGCGCAACTGGAGTTCCTCGCTGGTACTGGTAGCCCGTGTAGTGCGGCAGCGAAATTCCTACGCCAGCAAAGGCGTAGAGTACAAGCCCAGAGCAATCGAATCCAGACATGCTCCCGCCATTCACACCCACGGTTGGACCATTCGCGTCACCACCGCCCCAAACATACGGCGTACCGATCATCGCTTCGGCACGTGCGATTACTGTCTCTACAGACGAAGAATTTGCCGACGGCGCTAAGGCAGACCGAACTTCATTCGTAATCGACTCGAAAGTGCCAACTGCAGGAACGACCTGCGACAGATCGGAAGTAGCAGAGTCAGGCTGACCAGCGGAGGAATCAGCAGCCAGAACACTATTTAGCCCCTGTGCGAAAGCAGCAATGACGTCACTTGTGCTCGAGCCTCCATAGGGGTTCGCTGTTTCGTTGTGATCAGGCTGAGAGGAACCAACGAGGGCTTCAGAAGCGACGATGGTTGCCGCTTGGGTCAGCAAGTCAGTGACATCGCTCCCCTCGGAGTACTCGAGCCGCGGCGTATCTGCCTGGTTGGAGACCTCCACATATCCACCTGTACGCTGCGCCGTATTCACGGCTTGTACTAGTGCTTGTTCATTTGGAACCTCAGCTCCGGGGGCAATTTCGTTCATTCGTTCTTCGACGGCGTCAAGAAGCTCAGGCGAAACCTCATACGTTTCAGCTGGAGTCTCCTGAACCTCAGCTGACTGCGGCGCAGGGTTATTTGAGATGCCACGTTCCTGCGCGACGTCGCTCTCGATGCTGTTCAACTCCGCAGATGCAGCCTCGCGCTGCTCAATGACATCGTCTAGTTGTGAAGACAGAGAGGCAAGCTCATCACGCGTAGCGGATTCTGCGGCCGCAGCTTCGTCCGCAGCCTGCTGCGCAACTTCACTGGCCTGGCGCTGCAGAGATTCATCGTTCGCAGCCTCGAGGCGTGCTTGCTCAACTTCGGCGAGCTTTTGCTGTTTTTCCTCGCTTCGTTGACGGAGAAAGAGTGAACGGTCAAGTACATCCTTTTGCGATTGCTCTCCACCGAGTGCCTGAATCGGGCTTCCACCAGCGGAGTTGCGATACTGCGACCGAGTCACTGCGGATAGCTCAGCACGAGCTTTCTCAACTGCCGCCTGCGATTCCTCCAGACGACGCTTCGCCTCCTCAGCACCGCGGCGTGCCTGCTCAGAACGAGACTGAGCATCATGGAGGTCTACAAAAGCACGATTTGCCGCTTCCCGTAGTTGACCAATTTTCAGGTCTAGTTCGGCGATCTCAGCTTGCGATGCTGAAAGCTTGGCTACTAGAGCAGACGCAGTTGACTGCGCTGCGGGAGCAGCAACAGCAGGGCCCACAGGAGAGCTCAATGAAAAAGCCAACGCGAAACTGGTTGAACAAGCAAGGGTGCTGGACCAAACCTGGCGAGCACGCGTTCGCGTGCTCTTCGACGGGGTAACCACGAAGGTGCTCCTCACGCCGCACCCAACATCAACTCATGCAAAGTCTCACGCCGGGCAAGCAAGCGAGTGACTAGCTCGCTGTCAGGCAAACCCGACCTGTGAAGACTCCGCGTGCTGAGACGAGTACGGCTCTGTTAAATCGACTACTGAAAACAGCCTCACGGTTGTGTACGACGCAAACATAGACGTGGTTTGACTGGACCACACGTGTCAAAAGTCAGTGCAACTTCCTTGACTAGAGGAAAGCTCTGGCACGTTTGCAACACACCTCAGCTCATGAGGCAACAAACAAACCATACGACACTTAACTGATTTGTTACACAAACTTTATCTTCAGTAACAGAAGTTAAGGATTTTCACTTGACGACGAGAGCTCTAACCTTGGATTATGTAGGCACAAAAGTGGCAGTGTGATTATTGTCACTTAAAAGTCGCTAATCGAAACGTCAAGGCTCTACGCCTGACGCCAATTCTGGATAGCGGTGGCTCCACACGTGACGATGAGGACTACTGCAACCGCAATCAATACCGAAATCCAATCAAGCTGCCTAGAGGATGCCTCTTGCAGAAACTGCGCCACCCCATCTTCGTAGCTTGAGGCCCGTACAGAGGCGAGCTGGCCAGCCTCGATTGAGGACCGTGGAAACTTTTCTGATGTAGCAATGGCGACATCGGGCGTTCGGATATAGATAGTTTCGATTCCGGTGGCAAGATTGAGGTCTTGCGCCAGATCTCTTAACTCAGGAAGGCGGGGAGGCGTCGAGTCGAGAAAAACGAGCCCCACATTAAGGCCAGAATGATCATGCGCGCTCGACAAGGTGGAAGATAGTGACTGTTCCAGGCTGCCGGTGCCTTCATTGGCAGTCTCGAATGCGATACCGTCAATATTGAGCTGATCTACAAGGCTATCGAATCGTGGGTCTGGATTTTGGTATTGCATGTCGCGGCTACATTCCTCTGTGGTCGATGGGCCCCTCATTCTATCCTGTATGGCGATAATCACCTTGTACTCCCCCGTACAGTTCGCCTTAACTGCGGAGATTGTTGGGTTGTGCCCCAAATGGGGGGGTTTAGCTCCATTTTTTCTCAAATCTTCCCTGTTGGACAACAAACATTACATCCGTACTGTTATCATTGCTATGCATAGGCGGTTAATCGCATATCTTTGAGGTTGACCGTTTGGACCTTGTTCCAATTTATCTGGTTTACGACGAGAAACGGAGCTTACTGTGACCGAAAGCAAGAACTCCTTTAACGCCAAGAAGTCGCTTCAGGTCGGCGAGAAGTCTTATGACTACTTCGCACTTGATGCGGTTGAAGGCATGGAGAAGCTTCCATACTCCCTCAAGGTTCTTGGTGAAAACCTCCTCCGCACTGAGGATGGCAAGAACGTGACCAAGAAACACATCGAGGCTATTGCGAACTGGGATCCAGATGCCGAGCCATCTGTAGAAATTCAGTTCACCCCTGCCCGCGTCCTTATGCAGGACTTTACCGGTGTTCCTTGTGTCGTGGACCTGGCCACCATGCGTGAGGCAGTTTCCACACTCGGCGGTGATCCTGATCAGGTCAACCCGCTGAACCCAGCCGAGATGGTCATCGACCACTCTGTGATCATCGAGGCGTTCGGTTCCACCAACGCTCTCGACAAGAACGTCGCAATCGAGTACCAACGCAACGAGGAGCGCTACCAGTTCCTGCGTTGGGGTGCTGAGAACTTCTCGAACTTCCGCGTTGTGCCACCGGGGACCGGTATCGTTCACCAGGTCAACATTGAGTACCTCTCCCGTGTTGTATTCGATAACGATGGCGTTGCATACCCAGACACCTGTATTGGTACCGACTCCCACACCACCATGGAAAATGGCCTTGGCATCCTGGGCTGGGGCGTTGGCGGTATTGAGGCTGAGGCTGCAATGCTTGGCCAGCCAGTTTCGATGTTGATCCCACGCGTTGTCGGATTCAAGCTCACCGGTGAGATTCCTGCCGGCGTCACCGCTACCGATGTTGTGTTGACGATTACCGAGATGCTGCGCGAGCATGGCGTGGTTCAGAAGTTCGTCGAGTTCTACGGCAATGGTGTAAAGCAGATCCCGCTTGCAAACCGTGCGACGATCGGCAACATGTCGCCTGAGTTCGGCTCCACCTGTGCGATCTTCCCAATCGATGAAGAGACCATCAACTATCTGCACCTCACCGGTCGTTCCCAGGAGGACATCGACCGTGTGGAGGCATACGCGAAGGCTCAGGGCATGTGGCTTGAGCAGGACGCTCCAGAGGCGAAGTACTCCGAATACTTGGAGCTTGATCTCTCAACGGTCGTTCCGTCTATCGCTGGCCCGAAGCGTCCGCAGGACCGCATCCTCCTGTCCGAATCCAAGGACACCTTCCGTAAGCAGCTGCCGGACTACAACGATGCTGGCAACGAGACCTTTGAGCCAGTTCGTGCGGCGAAGGTTGAGACAGTTGACTTCAATCAGTCCTGGCCTGCAAATGGAGAATCTGCAGCGGTCGGCGCAGAGGGTCGTGCTTCGAAGCCCGTTATCGTTGAGTCGCCGCAGGGTGGCGAGTACACCCTGGATCACGGCATGGTTGCGATTGCAGCTATTACTTCCTGCACCAACACTTCCAACCCATCGGTCATGGTTGGCGCTGCTCTGCTCGCACGCAAGGCTGCGGAAAAGGGTCTGAAGGCGAAGCCATGGGTTAAGACAATCATGGCACCGGGTTCCCAGGTTGTCGACGGCTACTACGAACGCGCCGATCTCTGGAAGGATCTCGAGGCTGTTGGCTTCTACCTCACCGGCTTCGGCTGTGCATCCTGCATCGGTAACTCTGGTCCTCTGCCAACAGAGGTCTCCGACGCTATCAACGAGTACGACCTGACCGCGACCGCAGTCCTGTCTGGCAACCGTAACTTCGAGGGCCGCATTTCTCCTGACGTCAAGATGAACTACTTGGCTTCGCCTCTGCTCGTCATCGCCTACTCCATCGCTGGCACGATGGACTTCGATTTCGAGACCCAGCCACTCGGCCAGGACCAGGATGGCAACGACGTCTTCCTGAAGGATGTATGGCCATCAACTGAGGAGATTGAATCCACCATTGCTGGCACAATCTCCCGTGAGATGTACGAGGCTGACTACGCCGACGTCTTCAAAGGTGACAAGCAGTGGCAGGATCTGGATATCCCAACCGGCAAGACATTCGAGTGGAACGACGATTCCACGTACATCCGCAAGGCCCCGTACTTTGACGGAATGCCAGCTGAGCCAAACGACGTTTCGGACATCGATGGTGCTCGCATCCTTGCCAAGTTGGGTGACTCTGTAACGACGGACCACATCTCCCCTGCTTCGTCCATCAAGCCAGGTACGCCGGCAGCAAACTACCTCGATGCAAACGGCGTCAAGCGCCAGGACTACAACTCCTTCGGCTCACGTCGTGGTAACCACGAGGTCATGGTTCGCGGTACCTTTGCCAACATCCGTCTCCGCAACGAGCTTGTTGAAGACGCTGGTGGCTACACTCGCGACTTCACCCAGGAAGGTGCACCGCAGGCATTCATCTACGATGCTGCACAGAACTACCAGGCCGCTGGTATTCCGCTTGTCGTCCTGGCAGGCAAGGAATACGGCACTGGTTCTTCCCGCGACTGGGCCGCAAAGGGCACGAAGCTGCTCGGCGTCCGCGCTGTCATCGCTGAGTCCTTCGAGCGTATTCACCGTTCGAACCTCATCGGCATGGGCGTGCTTCCACTGCAGTTCCCAGAAGGAAAGTCTCACGCATCGCTCGGGCTCGACGGCACAGAGACGATCTCCATTAGCGGCATCACAGCGTTCAATGAGAACGGAACGATCCCTGAGACCGTCCGTGTATCCGCAACGAAGGATTCCGGCGAGACCGTAGAATTCGACGCTGTAGTCCGCGTAGATACACCAGGTGAGGCTGAATACTACCGTCACGGCGGTATTTTGCAGTACGTTCTTCGCCAGATGGTCAAGAACTAACACCGTAGTTACGTAACACGCTTGAGGGGTCTCCGCGGTATGTGGTGACCCCTTAAGTCTTTCTTTTTCTCCAATGCAATTATTAAGTAGCTCGAAAGGTTGGGCGCCTGACTATGCCGATCATTAGTGATGCAGAGCTCGCGCGGCGTCGCAAAGAAATCTTGGATGCGTCGAGAGCATGCTTCGCCAAGTATGGGTTTGAAGGAGCTACCGTAGCTCGTTTGGAAAAGGCCACTGGCAAAACGCGTGGTGCTATTTTTCATCACTTCGTAGACAAGGAAACGTTGTTTCTCGCCATCGCCAGCGAGGACGCTGAACGCCAAGCTGAGGTAGTTAGCCGACAGGGGCTCGTAGAAGTTATGCACGACCTCTTGCAACATCCGGAAGAAAATGACTGGTTCGTGACGCGTTCTGAGATTGTTCGAAAGCTCCGCACGGATCCTGCATTTGAGGCTCGGTGGAGGAAGCACCAGGAAGTACTTGATGAGGCCGTGCGGAAAAGGCTGGAATCGAATACGGCGATGCGGCAAGATGTGCCAATTGAAGTAATGCAGACCTATCTAGAGACAGTTCTGGAAGGGTTCATAATCAAATTGGCCGCAGGTGAGCCACCAGAGCAGCTGGAAGCAATGCTAGACGTTGTCGAGCAGTCTGTTCGATCTTCGGTTTCTAGCTAGCTACCGGGCGATATAGACTGTTCGTCATGTCTAAGTTGCTTATGGTGTCGCTGCGAAATGGTGAGATCGGTGCTGACGTTGCTCACGCCGAGTACAACGACGTACTCAAAGCGACGAAGATGGATCAGACAGCTATAGAGCTCTGTCATATCTCTGACGAGCACGCCCAGCTGAAGTCACTGGATTCAGTTGAAGGCGTGATCGTTGGAGGTTGTTCTTTAAACGTTTCAGATGCACATACCTCAGCGTGGGCGCAGCATGTAGATGCTGTGCTCACTGAGGTTGTGGAATCTGGAAAACCCGTGTTCTTCGTTTGTTTCGGAACGAGCTGGCTGGTGCACTACCTCGGAGGAAACATCGTTCACACGCATCCAGAGGACTCTGGCCCGACACAGGTTTCGCTTTCAGACGCCGGTAAACGTGACGTACTGCTTCAGGGGTTCCCAGGGAACTTCACAGCGCTGACCGGACATACCGAGAATCCTGACGAGTCCACCCTCCCGCCCTCACTTGAGATATTGGCAGTTGGGAATAGTTGTCCGGTTCAGATGATTCGGTACGGTGATCATGTTTGGGCGACGCAATTTCATGCGGAGATGGATGCCAAAGCAATGCAGACTCGTATGGACTTCTTCGCTAACTATGGGTACTTCTCTCCGGAAGACTACGACAAGATCGTAAAGGGGCTGCCTCTTCACGATGTTTCGTGGGCAAACAGAATTTTACAATCATTTACGCAATACTGCGTGGGTTGAGTAGAAACAACTTGTTTCTGGTAGCTAGAATTCCTACTTATGCATGCAATCATCACAACCACAGGTAAAGACCGTGTAGGCATCATCGCAGGAGTTGCGATCGCCGCGGCTGAGGTAAACCTCAATATCGTAGATGTTTCCCAAACTCTCATGGATGACTTCTTCACCATGATCATGCGTGTGGAACTTCCCGAAGGCGATGTAAACATGGAATCACTGCAAACTCACCTTTCAGCAGCTGGTGAATCTTTGGGGGTCATTGTTCGGATCCAGTCCGAGGACCTTTTCACCGCCATGAACGAAATCTAGGGAGGGGTTGCTGTGGCTGTTGATTTTGATTTCAAGTCCCAACACATTCTTGACGTCATCAAGATGATTGAGGACTACCGGCTGGACATTCGTACTGTAACAATGGGAATCTCACTCATCGGTTGTACACGTCCCACTATGGATGCAACGTGCCAGGCGGTCTACGACAGAGTGACGACGAAGGCAGCCCGTCTGGTAGAAGTTTGCCAGGACATTGAACGCGAACTCGGTATTCCCATTGTGAACAAGCGAGTCTCCGTTTCTCCCATTGCTTTGGTCGCAGCTGGGGTGGACGGCAATCCGGTCGACATTGCAAAAGCGCTTGACAAAGCGGCGGGTGAGCTGGGAGTCAACTTCGTAGGTGGTTACTCGGCGCTCGTTGAAAAGGGGGCAACCACCTCTGATATGCGTCTCATCGAGTCCATTCCGGAGGCATTGACCGTCACGGAGAACGTGTGTGGCTCGGTGAACATCGCTACTTCCCGTGCTGGTATCAACATGGATGCTGTCGCGAAGATGGGGCGCGTCGTGAAAGAGGCAGCGGAGCTGACCAAAGACCGTTCTTCGATTGCGTGCGCAAAGCTTGTTGTGTTCGCAAATGCTGTGGGTGATAACCCATTTATGGCCGGAGCGTTCCATGGCATTGAGGAGCCTGACGCGGTTGTTTCAGTTGGTGTATCAGGCCCTGGTGTCGTCGACAATGCGATCCAGCGGCTCGGAAAAGCCAGCTTGAACGAGGTAGCTGAAGAGATCAAGAAGGCTGCGTTCAAGATCACCCGCGCAGGCCAGCTGGTTGGCAACCTTGCTTCAGAACGTCTCGGAGTGCCATTTGGCATCGTCGATCTCTCCTTGGCACCGACCGCTGAGGTTGGTGACTCCGTTGCGCATATCCTCGAACACATGGGGCTAGAGCAGGTTGGCACGCACGGCACGACGGCTGCGCTCGCGCTTCTTAACGACGCCGTCAAAAAAGGCGGCATGATGGCCTGCTCCCGTGTCGGAGGGCTTTCTGGATCCTTTATTCCGGTTTCGGAAGATAAGGGCATGATCGACGCGGTCCGCGCTGGATCCATCAGTATGGACAAGCTCGAAGCGATGACGTCGATCTGCTCTGTCGGGTTTGACATGATCGCCATCCCCGGCGACACCTCGGCGGAAACGATCGCGGGGATGATCGCTGATGAGGCTGCAATCGGCGTCATGAACCATAAGACCACCGCAGCGCGCCTCATCCCCGTACCGGGCACCAAGCCGGGCGACGAGGTGAACTTCGGTGGCCTCCTCGGCTACGCCCCTGTAATCGAGGTAGGTACAAAACGAAATACGGAGTTTATTCAGCGCGGTGGCTTCATCCCTGCGCCGGTCCACGGGTTCCGGAATTAAACACCCCAGCGGTGGGGCTTACTTCCTCCCGAAGAGGAAGTAAGCAATCCATCCAAACATATTCACGCCGCCCACGGCAGGGCCCCATACCCACTTCGAGCCGCGGATTTTCCGGTTATCAGTCCTGGCCAAATGAACTAGCGCCGTAATTTTGCCCAGTAAATCGATGGAGGCGAGCGATGCAATGAGCCTGCGCTCCTGCGCGGACATGCCGCTCCAGCTATTACGTACGTCAAGTAACAGTGTTTCGAATCGTGTCGTATTCACGACCTCCACGTTACACTGAGTCGACTACGCCAATTCGACGATCTCCATATACTCGTCGCTCCACAGGTCTTCATCGCCTTCAGGCATGATGATCACTCGCTCTGGCTCGAGTGCTTCGACAGCTCCAGGGTCGTGCGTGACGAGAACGACAGCGCCGGTATAGGTTTTCAGCGCATCCAATACTTGCTGTCGGGACTGCGGATCCAAGTTGTTTGTCGGCTCGTCAAGAAGAAGGACATTTGCGCGCGAGGAAACGAGCGTTGCCAGCGCTAACCTCGTTTTCTCACCACCAGACAGTGTTCCAGCTGGCTGGTCTAGCTTGTCTCCCGAGAACATGAACGCCCCGAGTAGACCGCGTAGATCCTGCTGCCCTGCATCGGGGCAGGCTTCGATCGTGTTCTCCCAGACTGTTTTGTTACCGTCGATCGTGTCGTGCTCCTGGGCGAAGTACCCGATCTTGAGGCCATGCCCTGACACGATTCCGCCTTCCCCATCCGTGCGTTCAACGCCAGCAAGTAACTTGAGCAGCGTCGTCTTGCCTGCACCATTGGTGCCAAGCACTACAACTCGGGATCCTTTATCAACAGCTAGATCGACGCCAGCGAACACTTCGAGGGAGCCATACATTTTGGTAAGGCCCTTGCCAAACAAGGGTGTCTTGCCGCATGGTGCTGGCTTCGGAAAGGAAATAGACGCTACTTTATCCGCTACACGAATGTCATCAAGCTCACCCATCATGCGCTCAGCGCGAGCAAGCATCTGTTTAGCAGCTGCAGCCTTCGTCGCCTTCGCTCCGAGTTTGGCCGCTTGTTTTTGCAGTGCGGCAGCTTTCTTTTCCGCATTAGCGCGTTCACGGCGGCGTCGTGCTTCATCGAGTGCCCTGGCATCCTGGTACTTCTTGAAGCCCATGTTGTAGACATCAGCCTCAGCGCGCACTGCATCAAGGAACCAAATCTTATTGCATACTGCCTCAAGCAACTCAACATCGTGCGAAATCATGATCAAGCCACCATCGTGCTTGCTCAAGAACGAACGCAGCCATGTAATAGAGTCCGCGTCGAGGTGGTTAGTGGGCTCGTCGAGAAGCAGTGTGGTTTGGGACTTTCCAGAACCCGCCCGAGAGGCGAAAAGGATCTGTGCCAACTCCACGCGACGGCGTTGACCACCGCTGAGGGTACTGAGCTGTTGGTCGAGCACTCGTGCTGGAAGCCCGAGGTTGTCACATATCTGCGCAGCCTCTGCGTTCGCCTCGTAACCGCCTAGCGCGTGGTACTGCTCTTCGAGCCGGGAAAACTTCTCGATTGCTTTATCACGGGTCGCACCATCTGACTCTTCCATGATGGAACGCTGCCGATCCATCGAGCGTTGGATCTGATCAAGGCCTCGCGCCGAAAGAACGCGATCTCGGGCACTCTGCTCGATATTGCCTTCTTTGGAGTCTTGTGGCAGGTATCCGATCTCGCCAGTACGAGTAACCGTGCCCGCGTAGGGTTCTGTTTCTCCTGCGAGGATTCGCATCGTAGTGGTCTTCCCGGCACCATTTCGGCCGACGAGACCGATTCTGTCACCAGGTTGAACACGGAGATGCTGCCCAGGCGCTTCGAGAAGCGTCCGGGCTCCTACACGGACTTCGAGATCATTAGTAACAATCACAAAGGGTTACTCTACAAGGCCGCGTGAGTAGACGAAAACGTGGTCTAAACAGCGAAACCTAGTGCACGCAACTGCTCGCGCCCTTCTTCCGTAATCATCTGCGGTCCCCATGGTGGCATCCACACCCAATTGATGACGACTTCATCACACACAGTATTCGTCGTGATAGCGTGATCAGCTTGTTCTTCGATGACATCGGTAAGCGGGCAAGCCGGCGAAGTCAACGTCATGTTGACGACTGCTCGGTGGACATTATCGTTAGTTTCTACCCACACGTCATAGACAAGTCCAAGGTCAACAACATTGATACCCAACTCGGGGTCAATGACGTCGTGTAGGTACTCCTCTACTTCACCACAGATTTTGAGCTGTTCCTCGGTCTGTGCTGGCCGCTCGTCGCCATCGCCAAGGTTCGAAGTGTGATCGTTATCCACCATATTTTCGCCTTTCTATTTGTCTATCGCCTCGGACGTGGCGGCTTCAAATGCTTTCCAGCCCAACAACGCACACTTGACGCGAGCTGGGAACTTAGAAACACCTGCGAACGCAATGCCATCGCCGATGGCTTCCGGATCCCCTTCTTTGGTCCCGCGAGAGGTGATCATTTCCTCAAACGAGTGCAACTTTTCCATCGCATCCGCAACAGGTAGCCCCACCAGTTCTTCTGTCATCACACTGGTTGAGGCTTGGGAGATCGAGCAACCTTGAGCATCGTAAGAGACGTCTTCAACCGTCTTTCCGTCGGCAGACAGGTGCACACGCAGCGTCAGCTCATCACCGCAAGATGGGTTGACGTGGTGCACCTCCGCTTCGTACGGTTCGCGCAACCCCTTATGCCGTGGGTTCTTGTAATGGTCCAAGATTACTTCTTGGTACATCGACTCTAGGTTCATCGTCTAGGAATCCTCCTCGACTCCGAAGAAGCGGCGCGCTTCGCGAATGGCTTCAACCAAGGCGTCTACTTCCTCTTTGGTGTTGTACAGGTAGAAACTTGCTCGAGAGGTTGCCTGCACCTCGAGTTCTCTGTGAGCGGGCCACGCGCAGTGGTGGCCGGTGCGGATAGCGACACCGTGAGCATCAAGCACCTGTCCTAAATCATGCGGATGCACGCCATCGACGGTAAAAGCGATCGCACCGCCGCGCTGTTCAGCCACCGCAGGACCAGCGATAACTAATCCTGGAATCTCTTGCATTCTTTCCAGGGCATACTCCGTCAACATATGCTCGTGGCGTTGGACATTTTCCATTCCGATGGATTCCAAGAACTCGACGGCAGCACCAAGGCCAACGACCTGGCTTGTCATCTGCGTGCCAGCTTCGAACCGTTGGGGCGTCGGCGCATACGTCGAAGAGTCCATCTTGACGATCTCGATCATGGATCCACCTGTCAAAAATGGTGGAAGTTCCCTGAAGATCGACTTTCTCGCGTATACGGCGCCCACACCAGAAGGTCCACACATCTTATGCCCTGAGAACGCTGCAAAGTCGACGTCAAGCTCGTGAAAGTTAACAGGCATATGCGGAACAGATTGGCACGCATCAAGGACCGTGAGTGCTCCTACTGCGCGAGCACGCCTCACGATTTCATCGACGTCCGCTACTGCACCAGTTACGTTTGATTGGTGCGTGAACGCAACAACTTTTACAGTATCGTCGAGTTCCAAGCTGTCAAGGTCGATGCGTCCATCAGCAGTCATCGAGTACCACTTGAGCGTTGCTCCAGTGCGGCGGGCCAGTTCTTGCCAAGGCACGAGGTTCGCGTGGTGCTCCAGTTCAGTGACAACAATCGTGTCTCCGCGTTTGATCTGGTGCTTACCGGCACGATCATCACCAAGAACATATGCGACGAGGTTCAGAGCCTCAGTAGCGTTCTTCGTGAATGCAATCTCCTCCCCGTCAGCACCAACAAAGTTAGCGATACGCTCACGGGCAGTTTCATAAGCGTCTGTCGCCTCCTCAGCCAGTTGGTAGGAGCCACGATGGACTGGTGCAAATGTGTTCAGGACGAATTCTTGCTCAGCGTTCCACACAGACTGCGGACGCTGGGACGTAGCCCCGGAGTCCAAATAGACGAGGGGCTTCCCATCGCGCACGGTCCGACTCAGGATCGGGAACTCTGCGCGAATCGCGTCTGTGTTCAGTGTTCCATCGGAATGTAAGTATCCCATTAGATGAACTTTTCGTATCCCTCTGCCTCGAGAACATCAGCCAACGAGGCGTCGCCAGTCTGGATGACCTTGCCATCCGAGAAGATGTGAATGAAGTCAGGCTTCACATACTCCAGGATCCGCTTGTAGTGGGTGATCATTAGGACACCGCCGTTGGTTTCTTCCTGGTAGCGGTTGATCCCCTCGGATACGATTCGCAGCGCATCGACGTCAAGGCCGGAGTCCGTTTCGTCCATCACAGCAAACTTCGGCTTGAGCAACGACAACTGCATGACCTCATGTCGCTTCTTCTCACCGCCAGAAAAGCCTTCGTTGACCGAACGCTCAGTGAAAGAAGAGTCCATCTTCAACAAGTCGCGAGCATCATTGAGTTCACGAACCCAATCGCGAAGCTTCGGCGCTTCCCCACGAACAGCAGTCACAGCAGAGCGCATAAAGTTCGAAGAAGAGACGCCCGGCACCTCAACTGGGTACTGCATTGCCAGGAAGAGTCCGGCGCGAGCGCGTTCGTCGATATCCATCTCGAGGATGTTCTCACCATCGAGGAGTACTTCGCCTTCAGTAACTTCGTAGCGTGGATGACCAGCGAGCGTGTAGGCAAGCGTGGACTTACCGGAACCATTCGGCCCCATGATGGCGTGAGTCTCTCCGCCCTTAATAGTGAGGTTTACGCCCTTGAGAATCGGCGTTGGCTCTTGACCTTCCTCGGTCGGCAGGACGTTTGCGTGGAGGTTCTTGATTTCCAGGGTAGACATTTTTTACTGATTCCTTTTCGTTTTACTGGTTCGTTTGCTCGAGCTCTCCGGCCACACGTGCAACGAGTTCTTCACGGAGGTCTTCGAGCGGGACCTGATTGAGGACCTCGTTAAAGAATCCGCGAATGATCAAGCGCGTGGCTTCGTCCTCAGGGATGCCCCTGGACCGGAGATAAAACACTTGCTCGTCATCGAACCGACCAACGGTTGCGGCATGGCCGGCTCCAGCGATTTCACCAGTCTCGATCTCGAGGTTTGGAATTGCGTCAGCGCGAGCACCATCCGTCAAGACCAGGTTCCGGTTCGTTTCATATGTATCTGTGCCGTGCGCGCCTGCGCGAATCAGCACATCACCGACCCAGCAGGTTCGTGCTTCTGGCAGATCCGACGCCTTGTCGCCTTGCAACGCACCCTTGTACAGCACGTTCGACCGGCAGTTCGGAACGCTGTGGTCGACCAGCATACGGTTTTCGATGTACTGACCCGCGTCCGCAAAGTAAACGCCGTTGAGCTCGACGTCTGCACCCGGAGCTTGGAACTTTACGCGTGGGGTGATGCGCACGATCTCGCCACCGAAAGCTGCGACGTTGTGGCGCAGTACCGAATCGCGCTCCATCAAGATGGACTGTTGACCAATGTGCACTGCGTCCAAGTCCCAGTCCGTATCTACGACTGCGCGTACGTGCGCGCCTGCGCCGATATGCCAATTGACGTTGTCTGCATGCACACCTGTGCCGGTGTACTTGACAACGATGTCAGCCTCTGCATGGGTCCCAACTTCAAAAAGGATCGTTGCAAAGGATGTCACGTCGGCGCCGGCACCAGTGATGGTGACGGTGATGGGCTTGGACAACTTGCTGTTACCAGGCACGGTAATCAAGGTGCCGGTTTTCGCGCTCGACCATGCTTGTGCAGCAACGCGGTCTACGGGCGCGCCGGCTACTTTGAGCTGATCGTCAGCTGCGTCAAGCTCCGTGACGACGACCTCATCTGGCGCATCAATCGTGATCTGGGCGTCAGCCTGTTGCGGGAACTCCCCGTTGTGCAGACCTCGGATGCGGCGAAGTGGAATGAACCGCCAGACTTCGTCACGTCCACGTGGAACGGGAAAATCCTCAACATTGAACGACGAAAACAGATCTCCCTTGTTGTTGTGAGGAGTTGCATTCGATACGGGATTAATCGTTGAAGTCATGGTGATTAGCCCACTGATCCTTCCATTTGCAATTCAATCAGACGGTTGAGCTCCAGGGCGTACTCCATCGGGAGCTCCTTGGCAATAGGCTCGACGAAGCCACGGACAATCATCGCCATAGCTTCTTCTTCGGCAATACCGCGGGACATCAGGTAGAACAGCTGCTCTTCAGAGACCTTGGAGACTTTCGCCTCGTGTCCGAGCGTAACCCGATCGTTCCTAATGTCGTTGTACGGGTAAGTGTCAGAACGAGAAATGTCATCGACAAGCAACGCGTCGCACTCAACGTTCGAGGCGGAATCATGCGCGTTTGCGTTGATCTGTACCAGGCCACGGTAGGCCGCGCGTCCGCCACTGCGCGCAACTGACTTTGAAACGATTGAACTCGAGGTGTGCGGAGCCATGTGTGTCATCTTGGCACCGGTGTCCTGGAACTGTCCTTCACCAGCAAATGCGACGGAAAGCACTTCGCCACGGGCATACTCGCCAGTCATCCAGACTGCTGGGTACTTCATCGTCACCTTTGAACCGATATTGCCGTCGACCCACTCCATCACTGCGCCCTCTTCGGCCTTAGCGCGCTTGGTGACGAGGTTGTAAACGTTGTTCGACCAGTTCTGGATCGTGGTGTACCGGCAGCGGCCACCTTTCTTCACGATGATTTCAACGACCGCGGAGTGAAGCGAGTCGGACTTGTAAATCGGGGCGGTGCATCCTTCTACGTAGTGGACGTAGGCGTCCTCATCAACGATGATGAGCGTGCGCTCGAACTGGCCCATGTTCTCGGTATTAATACGGAAGTATGCCTGGAGCGGGATATCGACGTGGACGCCCGGCGGAACATAGATAAACGAACCGCCTGACCATACTGCCGTATTCAGAGCTGAGAACTTGTTATCGCCAGCGGGGATGACCGAGCCGAAGTACTCCTTAAAGATGTCCTCGTGCTCGCGAAGCGCGGTGTCAGTGTCTACGAAGATGACACCCTTCTTTTCGAGATCCTCACGAATCTGGTGGTAGACAACCTCAGATTCGTACTGCGCAGCAACACCAGCGACTAGGCGCTGCTTTTCTGCCTCAGGAATGCCAAGCTTGTCGTACGTATTCTTAATGTCTTCAGGAAGGTCATCCCAGCTCGTAGCTGGTTGCTCCGTAGAGCGGACATAGTACTTAATGTTGTCAAAGTCGATGCCACTCAGGTCTGCGCCCCAAGTCGGCAGTGGCTTCTTTTCAAAAATGTCCAAAGCCTTGAGGCGCTGTTCCAGCATCCATTCTGGCTCTTCCTTAATGCCAGAAATGTCCTTGACTACCCCAGCGTTAAGACCACGCTTTGCTGCCTGCCCGGCAGCGTCTGGGTCGTGCCACCCGTAGTTGTAGCTACCGATTGACTCGATAATCTCTTCGTCGTTCATTGGTTTCTCTAAACCGGGTGCGGGATTAGCTTTCGTCATTATTTTCCGCTCCTTTCAGATACGTTATTTTTCGGCCCGTGAACAGCAGCGAGTGGAATGTTTGTTGTGCAGACACCATTGCCCTCTGTAATGGAGGCAAGTGGTTGGATGTGTCGGCCTACGATCTTAGCGATCATTTCTTGCTCTGCTTCGCAAATTTCGGGATGCGCAGACGCTACTTGTGACACCGGGCAGTGATGCTGACAAATTTGAATTCCAGTTCCTGCCTGAGTCACCGAGGCAACATAGCCGTGACGCTCTAAAACGGACACGACTTCGAGCACGACTGATTCAAGGTCGCCACTGCTTGATCGCTCCGAAATCGGCTCCACTTCTTCAAGGATGCGTTCAATCCTAGTTTTGGCGAACGCTTTGACTGCTTCATGGCCGCCAAGTTCTTCAAGAGCTTCGATTGCATCAAGCGCCATATTCTCATAGTTGCTACCGAAGCTTTCTCGGCCTTCTTCCGTCAAGCAGTAGTGCTTCGCGGGACGGCCTCGCGGTGGCTCTTCTCCAGCAACCGGCAGTGGCTCACACGTCTCAATGAGTCCAGCCTCAGTGAGCTTATCCAGGTGCCGACGGATACCGGCAGCTGAAATTCCAGTTTGCTCACCAAGTGTTGATGCAGTCACCGGTCCGCTTTTCAGCAAGAGCGCCATCACTCGCTTGCGAGTGCCACCGTCAACTGACCGCGCTTGGTTCAGCACTGGCTCACCTCGCTTCGATCTGCTTTGATCTCTGACTTTCCAACCGATTGGCTGTACACCGACCGGCCTTTACACAACACTACTGTGTCCTAATTCAATGTGCACGTTTAACCCGGTCGTTCGGCTACAATCTTGCCTGTGTTGTTCCAGGATTCACCGATAAAGTCTTTGCTTGATGCGTTTCCTCGCATCGGCAAGCCTGGATCACGGTCGGCTGGGCTCCACCGAGTCTCTAAAGAGGTTTGGCGAGGACAAGACTTTCGTTCAACCAACTACGCTGAGCAGAACCGGTTCGCCGTACTTAGATGGCTGGGTTTGGTCGGCACACTTCTCATTGGCTTGGGAGGCCTCGGGGGCGGGGCCTTGCCGGTCGTCGATAATCCTTGGTTCTCTCTGCCTGGCGGGGCCTTGCTTGGCCGAATGATGCAAGCGTCGTCTTCCATAGTTCTGTTCGGAGTAGGACTCTTGGTCTCCGCTTGGCTGTGTATGGGCCCCTTCGTTGGCGTAAGTGGCCAGAGGCCCCGCGTTTCGACGCCGCTTCTCATGCGAACATTCGTTGTATGGGTTGCTCCTCTGGTGATTACCGCTCCCCTCTTTACCCAAGACATCTATTCATACTTAGCTAATGGTGCAATTGTCCGGTTTGGTCTTGACCCGTACTCCGCTGGACCAGTCGAGCTTCTCGGGCCAGAACACCATCTAGCGCGCTCGGTCCCGTTTATTTGGGCGCATTCTCCAAGCCCCTACGGGCCTGTCGCGTTAGGTATTGCAGCGGCAATTTCTCGTATTACTGCTGACTCTATTGTGCTCGGGGTGATTGCGCACCGCGTCGTATCACTCGTCGGAGTGCTCGCCGCAGCGTGGGGGATCCGAAAGATTGCCGGCCGCTGTGGCGTACCAGAGACTGCCGCACTGTGGCTCGGGGTGCTCAATCCGCTAACGATTCTGCATCTCATTGGTGGCATCCATAATGAAGCGATCATGCTCGGATTGGTGTTAGTCGGGTTTGAGCTAGGACTTCGCGGGGCCGACAGGTTGAGGACCATCAGTTCAGCGCAAGCGTGGGGTTACCTGGCTCTCTCCGCGATCACCATTACCTGCGGAGGACTAGTCAAAGTGACAGGCTTTCTCGGTCTCGGTTTTATAGGCATGGCAATCGCTCGTGTGCTTGGGCAACGCCAGCGCAAAGCTACAGCCCTTAGCATCGCGGTGCTTTTTCAGACAGTTATTCTCATTGTCACTACTGCCGCCGTTTCACTTATAACAAGCATTGGGCTCGGATGGGTCACTGGTCAAGGCGGAGCAGCATCGATTCGTAGCTGGCTCTCGATCTCAACAGACGTGGGCGTAATCAGCGGCTTTCTAGGAATGCTGCTTGGTCTCGGCGACCACATTGACGCAGTTCTCATTGTCACCCGCGGGATTGGAGTGGCCATCGCGGTGGCGTTTCTGGTTCGCCTACTGTGGGCTACGTTGCGGGGAGCCATTCACCCTGCAGGTGGACTTGGCGTCGCAACGCTCGTGCTTGTTATATTCTTCCCAGTTGTACACCCTTGGTACCCTCTGTGGGCTATTTATCCCCTTGCTGCATGGGCAAATAGGTTCTTTTTCCGCGCCGGGGTGGCTGTGTACTCTGCTGTATTTAGTTTTCTGGTACTACCGCGTGGTCTCGGCCTGCAAGCAAAGACAGTTTTCACTATTTACGGTGTCGCAGCCTGTTGTTTTGTCGTATTTGTTGGGCTCAGTTTCCTGTTGTATCGGCGCTTTGGTGCCGGCAGGCTACACTAGCTATCCATGAACGCGCCTGTTCTTTCAGTTGACAATGTGAAGAAAACTTTTGGGGACGTTACTGCTGTAGATGGAGCATCGTTTGCCGCAAAAGAAGGAACCGTGCTGGCTTTGCTCGGTCCGAATGGAGCCGGCAAGACAACGACCATCGAGATGTGTGAAGGATTCACCCGGCCAACCTCAGGGACAATCACGGTACTAGGCGAAAACCCTGCAACCCACCCTCAGCGTGTGCGAGACCGAATTGGGATCATGCTGCAGGGTGGCGGATCATATTCGGGCGTCAAAGTCAGAGAAATGCTGAAGCTTTCGGCTTCATACAACGCAAATCCTCACGACCCTGAGTGGCTCATGGCCCTCCTAGGGCTCGAGGGAGTCGCCAATACCACGTATCGACGCCTCTCCGGAGGGCAAAAGCAACGCTTGTCCCTGGCGCTTGCACTTATAGGTCGTCCGGAGCTGGTTTTTCTTGATGAGCCAACCGCTGGCATGGACGCACAGTCACGCAACGCTGTGTGGGATATTGTTTCTGCACTAAAACGTGACGGAACCACGATCGTCCTGACTACGCACCTGATGGACGAGGCGGAGTCGCTCGCCGATGACATTGTGATCATGGATCATGGAAAGGTTGTCGCCGAAGGTTCACCGGCGGACCTGACCAGCGGATCATTTGAGCAGCAAATCACGTTTGGTACGGCGCAACCACTCGACCTCGAGAAGCTGAAGCAGCACGTGGCTTTGTGTCAGATCGATACAGCTGTGGCCCAAGTTCGCCCAATGCGCTACGTAGTCAACGGTTCGGTTTCTCCTGAACTCGTCGCCTGTATTACCGAAGAAGCACTTCGCCAATCCGTGCTGATTCGGGATATGCAAGTAAGCCACATGGCGTTGGAAGAAGTGTTTTTGAACATCACCGGTAAGGAATTAAGGAGCTAGCGGTGCACATCAAGGAAGGAACCTTTACGCCCGCCCCGCAACGGTCTTCGAAGTTTGCGATGGCCAGCGCTCAGGGACTCATCGAAAGCAAGCTGATGCTCCGTCACGGCGAACAGTTGGTGCTCAGCATCTTCATCCCGGCAGCGTTGCTCATCGCATCAGTATATTTGCCTGTTTTTGGGGATGACTACAGCCTCGACACCCTGGTGCCGATGGTGTTTGCCGTCGCGGCGACCAGCTCTGGATTTACGGGCCAGGCGATTTCGCTCGCCTTTGACCGCCGATACGGTGCGCTGAAGCGGACCGGTGCTTCCGGAGTCCCACCGTGGACGATCATCGTCGGAAAAATCCTTGGCGTGGTCGCGATGGTCTGCGTCCAGATTGCGGTGCTAGGAGCTGTTGCAGGTTTCCTTGGCTGGCGCCCCTCAGTCGTTGGCGCGGTGCTTGGTGCCTGCGTCTTGTTCCTGGGGGTTGCTTGCTTTACTTCCTTGGGCTTGCTCATGGGCGGCTCGCTAAGTTCCGAGATGGTCCTTGCCATTTCGAATTTAATGTGGGTGATCATGATGGGAATCGTGGGTTGGGTCGTCTATTCTGGCGACCTTAGCCACGCTGGTTGGTGGAACCTAGTACCCACGGTTTCGCTGGCAGCTGGTATTTCTGATGCACTCGCGCTGACTGCGAATGGTCCTGCGTTGCTTAGCTTGCTAGCGTGGCTCATCGTCGGCGTTGGCTCAAGCGTTCGCTTCTTCCGTTTCGATGATTAAGGCCATGCGCTCATCGACTAAGATTCGAGCCTGAATAGTCGAACGTGTTTTATACGTCCAAGGAAAGTGCATGACTTTACAACAGACCGGTGCGCCGATGACGCATCAGGATAAAAAGCAAGCCCCCAGTCTGAAGTTGCAACGAACTCTAGCCATGATTCTCTTGCTCTGCCAAGGCGGGATCACCGTAACAGGGTCGTTGGTGCGAGTGACCGGTTCGGGGCTTGGTTGCAATACGTGGCCACTTTGCCATGAAGGTTCGCTTGTCCCCGTCGCTGGTGCCGCACCTTGGATTCACCAAGCCATTGAGTTTGGAAACCGCCTGCTTGCTTTCGTGGTCGCGGCTGCCGCGATCGCCGTGCTTTGGGCTGTCTACCGCGCATCCCGCGGTCGAGATGCCCAATTCTTGGCATGGTTCTCCCTCGTCGGCGTCGTTGTCCAGGCGATTATCGGCGGTATTTCTGTTCGCCTTGATTTGCAGTGGTGGGCGGTCGCCGTGCACTTCTTGCCTTCGATGGTGCTCGTGTGGGTCGCTGCATTGCTGTACATGCGCTTGGCAGAAGACGAGTCCACGGTTGCTCAAGACCGCTACCCCGGGCACATCCGAGTGATCGCCGTAATCGCTGCCGTTGCGTTGAGCTGTGTACTTGTGACAGGAACGATGGTGACAGGGTCCGGCCCGCACTCGGGTGACGCAAGCGTCGGTATGGAAGGCCGGCTTGCGATTGACACAGCGTTGTTGGCATATATTCACGCAGGGTGCATGTACGCGTATCTACTTCTTACAGTGATCACATTTTTCCTACTACGTAGAGCGAAGGCCCCGCATGCGGCGCAGAAAACGTCCTGGATTCTTCTTGGACTCATCGTGGTCCAGTGGGCAGTAGGTTTAAGCCAGTACTACATGGGCGTGCCGCGTTGGACGATTCCGATCCATATTGGGCTGTCTTCTCTAGTTGTAGCGTTCACGGCGTTCTTGTACGCGCACGCTGTGCGTCGTGAGTTGCTGTATCGCTAGACGCAAACACCATGTAGCCTGAGAAAGTATGAAAGCGATTGAGTTCGACGCGCAGCAGGTGCGTTGCATTGATATCGCTTCACCGTTCCCCAGCGATAGAGAACTTCTAGTCGAAGTCCTCTACGCTGGGTTTTTTCTTCACGACACCTCCTTCGGCAACCAAGGATGCGGTCGTGTCCTGAAAGACCCCCTCGACGAGGTTGCGCCAGGAACTGTGGTTGCGTGGAGCGATGCCACCGGCCCCATCGCCGAGCAGGTTGTCGTTGACCGAAGCCGGGTAGTCGCTGTATCGGACCTGATCGCCCCACACATTGGTGCTTCAATGTTGCGGCCGGGAATGGCCGCAAGTTATTCGCTATTCGAAATTTTGAAGCTTGTGCAAGGTGAAGCTGTCGTCGTCACGAATGCAGGTTCCGCAATTGGGTTGTACATGATTGCAATCGCTCGAGAGAAGGACATCATCGTGTATGCCGTTTCGGATAGCGAGGAAGGCCGAGTAGCAGCAGATGAGGCTGGAGCCACAGCCGTATTCAGTGGCCAGCCAGGTACTGCTGCACAGATCAAAGCGCTCAATGATGGGATCGGGGTGGATGCAGTTGTGCTGGCACGCTCTGACTTCAAAAATGGCTTTGCGCACGAAGTTGGGCGCAGCTCTGCGCGTACGTGTTGCTATGAGGACTTGGCGTCGATACGAATGGATGCCAACGGCTTCCGTAAGCATGCACAGACTGTTACCAGAGTGCTCGAAGAAACACGATGGGAACCGCCAGTTCACGTGTGTGAATCAATAGATGACGCCAGCTCGCTACTGGGTTCCGAAACTTCGGAGGTTTGTGACAATGACCTTGGAGCCATCAAGCTCCAAGGATCAACGAGCTAGAAGAAGGTAGCGAATAGTGGAGTCCAACCGAGTACCGCATCAACGGAAAGCCCCAAGAACAACGCCGCAAGATAGTTGTTGGAGAGGATAAACAGCTTGAGGGGTTTCACCTTCTCCCCGCGCTTTACCCCAGCATGCAGCTGTGTGGCAACGGCGAGGAACAATGCACCCGAAATCACCGCGGTTGCAAGATAGATCCACGAGGTGGCGGGAACCAGGAGCAGGGACACCCCGACGGTCCACCATGAGTAAATGAGAATCTGGCGGGTTGTCTCCGCCGGGGAAGCTACCACCGGCAGCATCGGGACATTAGCGCGGGCGTAATCCGCTCGGTACTTCATTGCCAGCGCCCAGGTGTGCGGTGGCGTCCAGAAGAAGATGATCATGAACATCACGATCGCCTGCCACCACGCATCCTTGGAGCCGTCGGTGACATTGTCTCTAATTGCCGCCCAACCGACCATCACGGGCATACAACCTGCTGCGCCGCCCCAGATGACGTTCTGCCAAGTTCGCCTCTTCAGCCACTTTGTATACACATAGATATAGAAGAAGTTGGTCAGAATGATAAAGAACGCCGCGAGCCACGACTTACACAGGAATCCAAGCCAAAGCACACTCGCGACGAGAAGCGCCCAAGCAAATACGGCGGCTTTCTGTTTGGTGACCTTTGCCCGGACAAGTGGCCGTGCACGCGTTCGCCCCATTTTCTGGTCAATGTCGTAGTCGGCGACCATGTTAAATGCATTTGCCGCACCGGCCCCCATCCAACCACCGAACAGCGTTGCAAGAATGAGCCACACGTGCACAGTGCCACGGTCTGCTTGCAACATTGCGGGGATAGCTGCTACTAGAAGAAGTTCAATGACCCTGGGCTTCGTAAGCGCGAAGTATGCCTTGATGGTCTCCAATACTTCTCCTCCACATCAAACTTCAACCGTTCGGCTAGAACTCTTACGCAACATAGGTTCGCGTTCAGGTGTCGAGCATTTCGGCTGATATGGTACCGCAACGCATTACACGATGATCTTTTCAGCCCTCTTAATACTTTGACCCTCCCGGTGATGTTAGCCTCCGCTCACCAATTTGTCAGAATTAACGTGGCGGCTACACCCGCGAGTTTTCTTCGCACAACACCGTTGGGTGTCACCACCACAAAGCGAGTTTTACACTAGGCTGGGTCCTGTTCTGTTTCCATAGCATGAATCGAGGATTCTGTGACGCTTTCAGCTGAACTTCAAGCAAAAACTGTACGTAACTATCCCGAAGACTGGACCGACGTGGATACGCGGGCAGTTGATACGGCCCGAATCCTCGCGGCTGACGCCGTGGAAAACTGCGGCTCTGGGCACCCAGGCACCGCGATGTCGCTCGCCCCTCTTGCATATACGCTCTACCAGCGGGTGATGAATGTAGACCCCGCTGACCCACATTGGGCAGGGCGCGATCGCTTCGTATTGTCAAACGGCCACTCTTCCCTGACACAGTATGTTCAGCTCTACCTGGGGGGCATGGGACTTGAGCTCAAAGACCTCCAGCAGCTTCGTACCTGGGGTGCTAAGACTCCCGGCCACCCTGAGTACAACCACACGGACCACGTAGAGATTACAACTGGCCCACTCGGCCAGGGGTTGGCATCAGCAGTTGGTATGGCGATGGCTTCGCGCCGGGAACGTGGCCTGTTTGACCCTGAGGCTCCGGCTGGCGAATCGCCGTTCGATCATTTCATCTACGTCGTGGCTGGAGACGGTTGCCTTCAAGAAGGTGTCACTTCGGAGGCTTCATCTCTCGCAGGGACGCAGCAGCTCGGAAACCTGATTGTATTCTGGGATGACAACAGGATTTCGATCGAGGATGATACCCAGATCGCGTTCACTGAAGACGTTATGAAGCGCTACGAGGCCTACGGCTGGCAAACACTAACGGTTGAGTCCGGCGAGGACGTCGTCGCGATTGAGAAAGCGATCAAGGAAGCACAGTCCGACACCAATCGCCCAACGATCATTCAGGTAAAGACGGTCATCGGCTTCCCTGCTCCTACACTGCAAAACACGGGTGCAGTACACGGCGCAGCTCTCGGCGCGGAAGAAATCGCAGCTGTCAAAAACATTCTCGGCTTTGATCCGGAGATTCACTTCCCGGAGGAAGAGTCCGTTATCACCCATACTCGAAAGCTCCGGGACCGTGGTGCTGCGAAGCGTAAACAGTGGGACGAGACGTTTGCTGTTTGGGCTGAGGCCAACCCAGAGAAGAAGGCCCTGTTTGACCGATTGACGGCTCGAGAGCTCCCATCCAACTGGTCGCAGGACTTCCCAACTTGGGACGCTGACGAAAAGGGCCTTGCTACCCGTAAGGCTTCTGAAGCAGTAATCCAGGCTGCGGCTGCGGCCCTTCCAGAGCTTTGGGGTGGCTCCGCAGACCTTGCAGGCTCCAATAACACCCTTATCAAGGGGGCTGCATCGTTCGGGCCTCAGGCGATTTCTACCGATATGTTCAGCGCTGAGCCGTACGGTCGCAATTTGCACTTCGGCATCCGCGAACATGCCATGGGCGCGATCATGAACGGCATTGCACTGCACGGCAACACACGAGTTTACGGCGGTACGTTCCTGATTTTCTCCGAGTATCTCTACCCGGCAATTCGCGTCGCAGCACTTTCAGGTATCGACGGCTACTACGTCTTCACGCACGACTCGATCGGCCTGGGCGAAGACGGTCCGACCCACCAGCCGGTTGAAACGCTCACTGCGCTTCGAGCCATCCCGGATATGGCGGTGATCCGACCGGCCGACGCGAATGAAACGTCTGCTGCGTGGAAGTCTGCGCTGGAGGCTAAGCCGATGCCGAAGGCACTGGCGCTTTCCCGTCAGAACCTCCCTGTGCTTGAGGGCACAAAGGAAAAGGCATTCGAAGGTGTTGCTCGCGGTGCGTACGTACTCGTGGACTCCTCTACCCCGACGCCTGATTTGATTCTGATGGCTTCTGGCTCGGAAGTGCAGCTTGCTGTTGAGGCTGCGAAGTCCTTGGAAGCCGAAGGTATCGGAACTCGAGTTGTCTCGGTGCCTTGCATGGAGTGGTTTACGCAGCAATCGCCGGAGTACATTGAATCGGTACTTCCTGCAGAGGTTCGAGCAAGGGTCTCTGTCGAGGCCGGTCTGTCCATGCCATGGCATCGTTTTGTAGGCGACGCCGGTCAGTGTGTTTCCTTGGAGCACTTTGGTGCCTCCGCACCAGGTCCAGAGCTCTTCGAGCGGTTCGGCTTTACAGCAGACAACGTTGCAGCAGCCGGACGCGCGTCTGTAGCAGCGGTGCAGCGATAGTTGAAGAGTTGTCCTGGTCAAGCCCTCCCCTAGCTTGGCCAGGCCCATTTTTTAGAAAGGAATCTGAGCATGAACACAGTTGAAAGGCTTCGGGAGCTCGGCACGTCCACTTGGCTGGATGATCTCTCTCGCCAGCGCATCGCCACTGGCAATCTAGAAGCAGTCAAACGTGAGAAGTCGGTCGTTGGCGTGACAACCAACCCTGCAATTTTTGCTTCAGCAATGTCGACTGGAAGCGCGTACGACGAGCAAATCCAACAGTTGAGAGCGTCAGGTGCCAGCCCCGACGAGGCGGTTTACGTGATGAGCATTGACGACGTCCGCGACGCGTGCGACATCTTCCAGGACATCTACGATGCGACCGACGGCCTTGATGGTCGCGTTTCCATCGAGGTTGACCCCCGCTATGCTCACGACGAAGCGAAGACGATCGCTCAAGCGAAAGAGCTGTGGGCACGCGTGGGTAAACCGAATGCAATGATCAAGATTCCAGCCACAGACGCCTCGTTGCCAGCAGTCACAGCAGCACTGGCAGCTGGTATTTCAGTGAATGTCACGCTGATCTTCTCTGTGGAGCGCTACCGCGAGGTCATTCGCGCGTACAAGGAAGGTATTCGGCAGGCTGCAGCCAACGGCCACGATGTCTCAACCATTCATTCTGTTGCCTCATTCTTCGTGTCTCGCATGGACACCGAAGTCGATGCTCGCCTTGAGCAAATTGCTACTTCTGAAGCACTTGCGTTGCGAGGCAAAGCAGGCGTGGCAAACGCTCAACTGGCATACCGCTTGTTCCTTGAGGAATTTTCTTCGTTGGATGACCTTCCAGCTGGTGCCAACGTTCAACGCCCGCTGTGGGCCTCGACTGGTGTAAAGAACCCTGAGTACCCTGCCACGTTGTATGTGTCTGAGCTGGCTGGCCCAAACACGGTCAACACCATGCCGGAATCAACTATCGACGCCACCCTGGCTAGCGACAGTCTTCACGGCGATACTTTGTCTGCCAGTGCTGACGACGCGCAGAAGACGTTTGACGCTATCACCGCTGCAGGAATCGACTTGTCTGATGTCGTGCGAGTCCTCGAGCAGGAGGGCGTCGATAAGTTTGTTGATGCGTGGCAAGAATTGCTAAATTCCATGTCGGAAAAGCTGCAATAAAAAGGAGTACATGTGAGTGACGAGAGCACGCATTGGGTGAACCCGCTTCGGTCCCCCGAGGATAAGCGGCTTCCCCGCATTGCGGGTCCGTCTGGGATGGTGATCTTCGGTGTAACTGGAGATCTAGCTCGGAAAAAGCTCCTGCCGGCAATTTACGACCTCGCGAACCGGGGTCTCCTCCCACCGGGCTTTGCTCTCGTCGGGTTTGGGCGTCGAAACTGGTCTAAACAAGATTTTGAGGACTATGTGCGTGAAGCCGTTGAAGCATCTTCCCGCACCGCGTTTAATACGAACGTTTGGGACCGGCTCGCAGAAGGTATGCAGTTCGTCTCGGGCTCGTTTAATGACGACGCCGCGTTCGACGCCCTAGCCAATACACTGCGCTCGACCGATGAAACACGGGGGACGAACGGAAACTGGGCCTTTTACCTTTCTGTGCCGCCCGAGCACTTTTCGAGCGTTGTCCACCAGCTGGACCGCAGTGGAATGGCACAGCCTCAAGATCACGGCTGGCGCCGAGTGATCATCGAGAAGCCATTCGGGCATGATCTGGAATCCGCCAAAGAGCTAAACCGAGTAGTGAATTCAGTGTTCCCTGAGCGATCCGTATTCCGAATCGATCACTATCTCGGCAAAGAAACCGTGCAGAACATTATGGCTCTGCGTTTCGCAAACCAGATGTTTGAACCAGTGTGGAATTCGCACTACATCGACCACGTACAAATCACGATGGCTGAAGATATTGGGCTCGGCGGCCGCGCAGGCTATTACGACGGTATTGGTGCAGCACGAGACGTCATCCAAAACCACCTGATTCAGCTGCTCGCCTTGATCGCTATGGAGGAGCCGACGTCGTTCTCCCCGGGGCGTCTTCGTGCGGAGAAACTCAAGGTCCTCCGCGCTACGACTCCCGTCGAGCCGTTCGATGAGACGACCGCACGCGGCCAATACGTAGCGGGCTGGCAAGGTTCTGAACGCGTAATCGGGCTCCGGGAGGAGTCCGGGTTTGACCCCAACTCTGCAACCGAAACCTATGCGGCCTGTACGTTAGAGATAAACTCGCGTCGCTGGGCAGGTGTTCCTTTCTACCTTCGCACTGGTAAGCGCCTCGGGCGTCGAGTGACTGAGATTGCCCTGGTCTTTAAGCGTCCTCCGTACCAGCCGTTCGAAGACGATCAGACAAAACTACTTACGAACAATGCAGTCGTTATCCGCGTGCAGCCGGACGAAGGCGTGCTGATGCGCTTTGGTTCCAAGGTGCCTGGAACTGCATTTGAAGTTAGGGATGTCAACATGGATTTCTCGTACGCGGAGGCATTTACGGAACAGTCTCCCGAAGCATACGAGCGGCTCATCCTCGATGCACTACTCGACGAATCTAGCTTGTTTCCAACCAATGCGGAAGTCGAGCGGAGCTGGGAAATCCTCGATCCAATTCTCAACTACTGGGAGTCGCACGGACATCCAGATGAATATCGTGCGGGCACTTGGGGGCCCGCATCAGCAGACGCGATGCTGGCCAAGGACGGCCGCCAATGGCGTCGTCCATAATGTGTGCAAACAACGAACGTGAGGCTTAATCCTTGATTGTCACTCTTCCCGACACGACCACCCGCGATGTGTCCACAGCGCTCCTAGAGGCTCGTGAAAATTACTCGTTGGCGACTGGGCGCGTGCTCACACTCTTGGTCGCTGCACATGCCGAGGATGATGTCGATTCTATTCTGGAGACGGTCCGGAACGCGACCATGGAGCACCCGGCTCGAGTTCTCGTCTTGTTGCTCGACTGCCAGAGCGAGCAAACCTGGATGGATGCAGAGGTAATCGTCGCGGCGGACGCTGGCGCCTCTGAGATGGTTGTCATGACTCTCCACGGTGAACTTACCCAGCATCTTGACGCGGTGGTCACCCCGCTGTTGCTGCCCGATACCCCTATCGTTGCTTGGTGGCCCACAACTGTGCCAGATGTTCCTGCAGAAGCAGAGCTGGGTAATATCGCGCACCGCAGAATCACGAATGCGTGGCGCACTATGGGGGCAGAATGCATAGAGCAGCTGGCTAAGGCGTACGTCCCAGGTGATTCGGACATGATGTGGTCTAAAATCACGCCATGGCGCGGCGTTGTCGCCTCAGCTTTCGACCGCTATAAACAGCAACCACGCCGGATCTTGCTCAGCGGTATTACCGAGCATCCAAGCGTACAAATCGCAGCCTCTTGGCTCGATGCCTGCTTTGGCGTTGAGGTAACCGTGCAAAACGTAGCAGGCGCCGACGCCATTCCTGGCTCCCCAATCCAACACCTATCGCTGGACTGCGAACAAGGCTCTGTGCAGGTACAAATTGTTGATGAGCACACCGTGCGAGTTTCCGTACCGGGATACCCTGATGCGTTTGTTGCACTGAGTGCACGCTCGGACGCAGAATGCCTCGCTGAGGAGCTACGCCACCTCGATCCTGACGCCATGTATGCTCGGGCTTTGTTACATAACCTCCCTTAACTTCGCACCGAAAGAGGGTCGACGGATGTCCAATACAGTCAAGACCAACATCTTTACAAACCTCGAACAGCTTATCGACGTCTCCACCTCCGCATTCCAAACGTTGATTTCAGAGATCCACAGCTCCCCTACCGGTGGCGTAAACGGCGACGGAACCGCACGTGTTGTGCTTACTGGCGGAACAGCCGGAATCCGGTTCCTTGAATCGCTTGTTTCATCAGATATCGACTGGTCCAGGGTGAAGCTATTCTTTGGCGACGAGCGCAACGTAGCCGTCAGCCATCCTGATTCGAATGAAGGCCAGGCCCGGGCAGCGTTGCTCGATCATATAGATATCCCAGAAGGAAACATTTTCGGGTATGGGTTGGACGGAGGGACGATGGAGCCCGCTGTCACTCGTTATGAAGCGCACCTGAAAGTTGAGGCGCCTGAGGGGTTCGACCTCCACCTACTGGGAATGGGCGGTGAAGGCCACATTAATTCGCTATTCCCACATACGCCTGCTGTGAGAGAGGACGCCGCTCTGGTTGTTGCTGTGACGGATTCGCCAAAACCACCTGCGGAACGTGTTTCGTTGACACTACCTGCTGTTTGGAAAGCACAAAAGGTCTGGCTTCTTGTTTCTGGTGCAGAGAAGGCAGAAGCTGCGTCCGCAGTTGCAAACCGGGCAGAGTATCTTGACTGGCCAGCGGCCGGTGCTGTCGGCAAGGAAGAAACGATCTTGTGGGTCACCGAAGACGCGGCACCACGTTAGATTCCCGCAGATTCGGATTTTTGACCAACGAAAAGGCCCGCCGGAAGCTTATTGCTCCAGGCGGGCCTTTTGCTAGCGGCTAGGCAGCAAAAGTCTGAATTAGATTCAGGCCCACGATGCATACAAGCCAGATGAGCGTAATGATAACCGTGTAACGGTCGAGGTTCTTCTCCACGATAGTGGAGCCGGACAGGTTAGCCTGCACGCCACCACCGAACAGGCTCGAAAGCCCGCCTCCCTTGCCTTTGTGAAGCAGCACGAACACTGTCATCAAGACCGCAGCGATTACGAGCACGATCTCAAGAGCCAACGTCATGGTGGTAAATCCTCACTATAAAACCTACATTGATGTAACTCGGACCAGACTACACGAAGTCACCGAATGGTGTTATTCGACGCGCTCTGGTCCGAGCGACATATCTTGCAAATCTACTGTACTGCCTGGGCAGCCGCAGCAGCCAATTTCGCGAAATCCTGGCCGTCAAGAGACGCACCTCCGACAAGACCACCGTCAACATCAGGCTGAGCGATGATCTCACCGACAGTTTCCGTCTTTACGGATCCGCCGTACAAAATACGGATGCCATCAGCAACCGCATCACCGGCCAAGTCACGGATCAGGCCGCGAATAGCCTGGCACACTTCCTGCGCATCGGAGGCAGAGGCAACCTTGCCAGTGCCGATAGCCCATACCGGCTCATATGCAATGACGGTCTTCTCCAACTCCTCGTTGCTCAAACCGTCCAGGGATTTCTTCGTCTGCTCTACGACGTAGTCGACATGGGTGCCTTGTTCGCGAATGTCTAGCGGCTCACCGACACACACGATTGGGTTCATGCCGTGCTCAAGTGCCTTCTTTGCCTTGCGGGAAACTAGCTCATCGTCCTCACCGTGGTACTCACGGCGTTCTGAGTGGCCGACAACTACCCACGTGCAGCCAAGCTTCTCCAGCATTGTGGCCGAAACTTCACCAGTGTAGGCACCAGCATCGTGCGCTGACACGTCCTGTGCACCATATGTGATCTGCAGCTTGTCGCCTTCAACGAGAGTCTGGATAGAACGAAGGTCGGTAAACGGCACGGTCAATGCAACGTCCACGAACTCATAGCCGTCCTTCGGGAAAGCGAACGCGAGTTTCTGGGCCGAAGCGATTGCTTCGAGATGGTCGTGGTTCATCTTCCAGTTACCAGCAATCAGTGGTTTGCGAGACATATTCATACTCCTTTTCAACAACGACTACTGTCCAAGTACAGCAACGCCGGGCAGCTCTTTGCCCTCGATCAGCTCGAGCGATGCGCCACCGCCCGTAGAGATGTGGGAGAACCCAGCCTCATCGAGGCCCAGAATGCGAACAGATGCTGCGGAATCGCCGCCACCGACCACCGTGAAGGACCCGTTGTCCTTCGTAGCAGCGATCATTGCTTCAGCAACGGCTTTTGTGCCAGAGGCGAACGCTGGAAACTCGAAGACGCCCATTGGCCCGTTCCAGAACACGGTCTTCGAGCTCTTCAGCGCCTCACCATAACGCGCGGCAGTCTTCGGGCCAATGTCGAGAGACATCCAGCCTTCCGGAATAGCGTCGGCCGCGACGGTCTGCTTCTCTGCATCCTTTGCAAACTCAGACGCTGCGATCAGGTCCTCAGGCAATAGCAGCTTGTCGCCGAAACGGCCGATGAGGTCCTTGCAGGTCTCAATCATGTCTTCCTGCAACAAAGAGTTTTGAACGTTGTAGCCCTGTGCAGCCAGGAAGGTGTAGCACATGCCGCCACCGATAATTACCTTGTCAGCCTTCGCCGCAAGTGCCTCGATGACTCCCAACTTGTCGGAAACCTTCGAACCGCCAAGCACAACAACGTATGGATGATCTGGAGCATCCTTCACCTTGCTCAGAGTCTTGACTTCCTTCTCGACGAGGTAACCAGCGTAGGCAGGAAGCTTCTTAGCAACGTCGTAGACGGAGGTTTGTGCGCGGTGTACTACACCGAAACCGTCAGAAACAAACGCGCCGTTGTCCGCAGCTAGTGCTACAAGCTCAGCTGCGAACTCAGTGCGCTCAGCCTCGTCCTTCGAGGTCTCGCGTGGGTCAAAGCGTACATTCTCGAGAAGCAGAATCTCGCCACCGGTAAGCCCATTTGCCCGCTCATGTGCATCCTCACCAGAAACATCACCGGCGAGCGCTACGAACTGACCTAGGCGCTCACTTAGGGCTTCAGCCACTGGCTTCAAGGAGAACTTAGGGTTCACTTCCCCCTTTGGGCGGCCGAGGTGAGCCATGACAATGACTTTCGCGCCACCTTCCAAGAGCGCCTTCAAAGTTGGCAGTGATGCGTCGATACGACCAGCATCGGTAATATTGCCGTCCTCATCAAGCGGAACGTTGAAGTCAGAACGGACCAGGATGTGGCGATCTTCGACGCCTTCATCCAGAAGCTGTTGCAGCGTTTTCATTGTCATGGGACTCTCCTCAGTTGACTGTTGTTTGCAGTAGTTTTCTTTTCAAACAGTAGCGAAAGAAATGGCCCGAAGTGTGCGTACTGCACACCCGGGCCGTTCTAGGTCTTATGCCAAGTTATCCGCGACGTGCTTCGTCATGCGGACGAACTGAGAGGTGTAGGACCACTCGTTGTCGTACCAAGCAATCAGCTTGACCAGGTTGCCGTCGATGACGCGGGTCATCCCAGCATCGAAGATGGAACCATGGGTGTTGCCGATGATGTCGGAGGAAACGATTGGATCCTCGGTGTACTCAAGCGCCTTGCCAAACTCTGGGTCCTGAGCAGCCTTCTTGATTGCTGCGTTCACCTCATCAACGGTGACGTCCTTGTTCAGCTCGACGGTCAGGTCGGTTGCGGAACCGGTGATCGTTGGCACGCGCATTGCGAAGCCATCCAGCTTGCCCTCAAGTGCAGGCAGAACCAGGGCAACTGCCTTAGCAGCACCCGTCGTGGTTGGGACGATGTTCTGAGCTGCTGCACGGGCACGACGCAGGTCCTTGTGAGGTGCGTCCTGAATGCGCTGGTCGCCAGTGTAAGCGTGAATGGTGGTCATCAGACCGGACTTGATGCCGAACTGCTCTTCCAGAATCTTCGCGACTGGTGCAAGGGAGTTCGTGGTGCAAGATGCAGCGGAGATAATCTGCTGATCATTGCTGTAGTCGGTGTGGTTGACGCCCCAGACGTAGGTGCCATCGACGTTCTTACCCGGTGCGGAGATGATGACCTTCTTAGCGCCAGCCTCGATGTGAGCCTTTGCGTCATTGCCATCGGTGAAGCGGCCGGTGCAGTCAAGGACGATGTCGACGTTTGCGTCGCCCCATGCGAGCTTGGATGGGTCCTTCTCTTCGGTAACCTCGATGCGGTGACCATCAACGGTGATGGAGGACTCGTCGTACTCAACGTCGCGGCCGAGCTGGCCATACGCTGTGTCGTACTTGACAAGGTGGGCCAAAGTCTTGTTGTCGGTCAGGTCATTAATCTTCACGACCTCAAGGTCGCTCGAGTACTGATCCAGGATGATGCGGAATGCCGAGCGGCCGATACGACCAAAGCCATTAATGCCAATACGAATAGTCACAGTCTTTACTCCTCTATGTCGGAAATTGTTGAGACTTGCTGATGGGCCGGTACCAATCTCTTTCCGTTCTCGGTGAGCTCCTTGGTTCAGCCCGTTGCTCATCAGTTTAGCGAGAGATTTCAACATGTGCATGGCCACGATGCCGCAAGAGACGCCCTAAAGGTGCATCACCAAAGAGACGGCGAAACCGGGGGTATCGTCTCATAATTTCACCAAGCATGAATGTCTGTTTACCGCCAAAGCCACACCTAATGCGACTCAAACAACGACAAAGGTAATCTCTTTTACCCCCGCGGGGCGTATCTGGCGAAGCTGCTTGTGCGCTATCCCCCGGAATTGTGATGTTGCACACAGGGCGGTCTGGGAGCGCCCCAGAACGCTCTATGTTGCCTTCGTGTCTTTACCGCGAGTGTTCGCTATACCGAGCTCAGCAGCCCGCTTGTCAGCAAGGGACAACAGCCGACGAATTCGCCCAGCGACCGCATCCTTCGTCATCTGTGGGTCAGCCAACCGGCCAAGTTCTTCAAGCGAGGCTTGCCGGTGCTCAACACGCAGGTATCCGGCTTCGGCGAGATGCTCAGGCACATCGTCGCCGAGGATCTCCATCGCACGTTCCACACGCTGAGCGGCGACCGTCGCAGCATGTACGCTTCTGCGGGTGTTGGCGTCGTCAAAAGTTGCCAACCGTTGACCGCCACGCATCTGCGCTTGCTTCTCCCGAAGTTTTGCGTCCCACTCCAGGCGAGCAAGAGGCGCACCCATTCGACTGAGAAGCACCCCTATCGCCTCCGCATCACGGACATGTACACGCTCAACACCGCGAGTCTCCCGCATTCTGATGTGGCACCCAAGACGACGCGCTAACCCCACTAGGGCAAGCCCAGCCTCCTCGCATGGGCACTCGACCTCTAAAGCGGCAGTTCGGCCCGGCTCTGTGAGCGCTCCCCTAGCGAGGAACGCACCCCGCCACGCGGCTTCAACTTCAGCAATTTCTCCCGAAACGATTTGCGGGGGCATACCTACCACGAGATGACCAGACTGCGTCCGAAGATTTAGACGCCGATACAGCGCTTCAACACCAGTATCTAGACGTACTTCGTATTTCGTTTCCTTTGTCGCCGAGCCAGGTGAAACCACGGCGAACTTTGGTGAGCTCATGAAAAGAGTTTCAAGAATCAGGATTAAGCGACGTGCCACCGCCTCTTCCGCGAAATCCGCAATCATAGTTACCCCGTGGATTGAGGCGTCAAGTTTTCCTGCAAACCGAACTAACGCGGATGCCTCGGCGGCCGCGGCAGACTTCGCTCCTATTGGAGTTCGAAGCAGCTCTTCTTTGGTTTTGGCGGTCAGCGACACCGAGTGATCCTTTCTACAAAAACATCGGTGGATTAGTGTAGCGCACGTTATGCGTGAAAATCACGAACGAGAGATAGCAGCTCATGTGCAAGCTTGCGTGGATCATGCCGGTTTGTGTTGCGGTACTGATCATCAACTTCATGAATATCTCGGAACAATACAGTTGCACCCACGCGATCCGCGGCTCGCCCGAGATGAACGCGTTCGCCCTCCGTCGGGCTAATTGAGTTATCAGCCAGGAACACATCAACATGCAGGTTCGGAGCGTGCTGCTCGAAGACATGAATATGGCGTTCCGTGCTAAATCCCGGTGTCTCTCCTGCCTCCGGAGAAAGATTCAGCACTACAACTACCAACGCGGACGTCTCATTCAACGCGCGGACAATGTCCGGAACGAGTAGATGCGGAATCACCGACGAAAACCACGATCCAGGCCCGATTGTCACCACTTCTGCGTCCATGATCGCCTGCACTGCTTCGTCGGTTGCGGGAGGATTGTGGGGCAAAAGGCGGACGCGTCGCACAGTTCCGGGTGTGGTGGCAACGGCAACTTGACCGCGAACAGAACGCAAAACACGGGGGTCGTCGTCTAACCCCGCGACATCGGCCTCAATGTCGAGAGGCATAGGACTCATAGGAACAACCCTGCCCTGTGCGCCTGTCCATGAGCCGATGACGTCCAACGCTTGCTGAATATCGCCGAGTTCCTCGCTTAGTCCGGCAAGGAGCAGATTGCCAACTGCGTGCCCTGCCATCGCTCCATTTCCGCCAAATCGGTGTTGTAATGTATCTCTCCACAGAGCGCCATCTTCGTCATCCGCGGTCAGGGCTGAGAGCGCCATCCGCAGGTCACCAGGCGGAATGATATCCATCTCACGGCGTAGCCGACCGGATGAGCCTCCGTCGTCAGCAACTGTTACCACGGCGTGGATGGCTCGAGCCTCAGCCGCCCGCGCCGCCAATAGTGTTTGGTATAAACCGTGCCCTCCCCCAAGGCAAGTAAATGCAGGTCCCATAATTTAATCAGTGCTTCTTTCCAACGATAAAGAGCAGCTAGTTGCGTTCCAAGTCACGGTGCAAGACGTTGACGTCCACGTCATCGGACTCCCGAAGCCTGCGTACAATCTCCTCCGAAATTGCGACTGACCGGTGGTGCCCGCCAGTACAGCCGATCCCAACAGTGATAAAGTCCTTACCTTCATGACGGTAGCCCTTGAGCATATCCTTCAGCATTGTCAAGAAGTTATCGACGAATGCCTTCGCTCCAGGCTGCGACAGAACATAGTCTGCGACTGGTGCATCGATACCTCGAAACTCCCGAAGCTCGGGGATCCAAAACGGATTTGGCAAAAACCGTACGTCCAACACTAAATCCGCATCACGAGGGGTCCCGTGTTTAAACCCAAACGACTCCACGGTGACGTGCTGTTTCGGTGCAGAGAGGTCGCCAACAGAGGCCTCAATCGACCGACGCAGGTCGTGAACTGAGAGGTGTGTCGTATCAATAATGAGATCTGCACGCTCCCGAACCGGGGCGATCTCCTTTCGCTCCCGTTCGATCCCCTCTTTCAGCGTGTCATTGCCCTGCAACGGGTGCGTACGTCGCACACTGTCGAATCGGCGGATAAGGACTTCATCGCGGGCGTCGAGAAATAAGATGAACGGAGATAGGCCTTTTGCCTCAATCGCCTCAATCGTCTCCATTAACGAGCCATTGAACATCCTGGCACGTACATCAGTGACTACAGCGAGATGGTCAACGGGGGAATCGTCCGCAGTTGACATCTCGACAAGATCGAGAATGAGCTGCGGAGGCAGATTCTGGGAAACGAAGTATCCCTTATCTTCAAAAACTTTCGCGGCAGTCGACAAACCACCACCAGAAAGCCCGGTGATTATCACAGGGCGACGAGATTCGGATGCAGGTAATAAAGGCGAAGTCATAGGCCCATACTAGCTAGGCTTCGATGTCCTTGTGTAGGTGCTTGTAAATCGTCTCTGCCAACTTCGGCCCGACCCCCGCTACCTCCTGCAATTGCTCAAGCGAAGCCTTGCGAATCTGTTTGACACTGCCGAAATGCTTCACCAGTTCTTTTCGCCGAGCAGGCCCCAGCCCCGGTACGTTGTCCAGTACTGATGCTCTCATCCGTTTCGAACGCTGCTGTCTGTGATAGGTGATCGCGAAGCGGTGAGCCTCGTCTCGTATCTGTTGCAGCAGGTACATACCCTCGCAGTTTCTGGGCAAAATGATTGGTTCATCGTCATCGGCAACCCAGATTTCTTCTAGTCGCTTTGCCAGCCCGATGAGCTGTACATCCACGATACCAAGCTCATCGAATACCGCCTGTGCTGCGTTTACCTGTGGTTTTCCGCCGTCGACGATAAACAATTGTGGTGGATAGGCAAATCGTTGATTGCCGGTGGAAGCAACCTCACTCGCCTCCTCCGCAAACATCATCTTGCTTACTTCTTCGTCGGGATTGGCGAGTTTGTCCTCGTGGTAGCGCTTAAACCTCCGTCGAGTGACCTCAGCTATCGATCCAACATCATCGGAGCGCCCATCGCCGGCTGCTTCTTTAATTTGGTATCGCCGGTAATCGTTCTTCTTCGGCAGACCATCTTCAAACACAACCAGCGACGCCACAACGTCTGTGCCCTGAATATGAGAAATGTCGGTGCACTCAATTCGTAACGGAGCTTCATCCATGCCAAGCGCCGACTGAATATCCTGCAATGCCTGTGAACGGGCAGTGAGATCGCCTACGCGTTTCAGCTTGTGCTGATGGAGTGCTTCAGCGGCATTGCGGTGGACTGTCTCCAGCAACGCTGCTTTGTCGCCACGTTGCGGCACGCGGATGTCAACCTGCGCACCTCGAAGCTGTGTCAATAGCGTAGAGACGTCGGCCAACTCTTCTGGAAGTTCCGCAACAAGGATTTCACGCGGCACCGGAATACTCGGCACCGCTTCGCGATGCGATTGCTTATCGACGCCCCTTCGTCGGAATTGCTCTGTAATCTGTAGGTCTTCTTTTCGCTCCTGGGCGTCACGCTCAACGGCATCTGAGTAGTACTGAACCAGAAAGTCCTGCATCAGTGTGGGAACTGCAGGGTCCTTTTCCCCCTCTTCTAACCGGTCCAAACTGCCGGGTTCGTCGCCGGTCTTCTCAACGACCCAGCCTCGCTGGGCACGAATGCGACCACCACGAACGTTAAAGATTTGCACAGCTGCTTCCAGCTCATCGCTGTCGATAGCAATGATGTCAGCATCCGTATCGCTGCTGAGCACTACGGCTTGGCGCTCCATCACTTTGTCCAGTGCGCCAAGGTCATCGCGAAGACGCGCTGCCTTTTCAAACTCGAGTTCTTCTGCCGCAGTAGCCATTTGCTGCTTGAGGGATCTGACAACGTGCTCTGTTCGTCCGCCCATAAACGAGAGGAACCCGGCAACAATCTCGTCATATTCCTGTTGATCAACACGTTGTACGCACGGTGCCGAACACTTATCGATGTAGCCCAACAGGCATGGTCTCCCGAGCGACTCATGTCGATTAAACACACCGTTCGAACAGGTACGAATCGGAAACACTCTCGTCAATAGATCAAGCGTTTCGCGTACGGCCCACGCGTGCGAGAACGGCCCAAAGTAGCGGACACCTTTTCGTTTCGGCCCCCGGTAGAAGAATGCCCGGGGGTAGCGCTCTTTCACGCTCACAGCGAGCATGGGATACGTCTTGTCATCCCGGTACATGACGTTGAACCAGGGATCGAATTTCTTGATCCACGTGTACTCAAGCTGCAGCGCCTCAACTTCGCTCGCTACAACCGTCCACTCCACGGAGCTGGCGGTAAATACCATCTGGCGCGTTCGCGGATGGAGCTGCGCCGGTGGCTGGAAATAGTTGCTGAGTCGAGCTCGCAGGTTCTTCGCCTTACCGACGTAGACGACGCGACCATGAGGGTCGCGAAACTTATAAACACCTGGGTCGGTGGGGATCGTCCCTGGAGCCGGACGGTAGGAAGTGGGATCAGCCAAAACGCTCCGCGCTCCCTATTCTGACGGCATGTACTTAGCTTCGAGCTCGCGGAACTCCGCAACTGCATGCAACGCTAGCTCTTTATCTGCAGCCTGAATCGCCCACAGTGGAACGTATTCAAAGTTCGGAAGCTCTAGCCTGGCCATTCGGGCGCCCTTTGGGAACGAAAGCCCATAGATAACTAGCCAGGGGTAAAATCGCGTCCCGATAATGTTGGCTACCTCGACACCATCCTCATTGACCTGGACGCACGGCCGCGTCAACACGAGCCAGGTCAGAATCGAGAGGATGATACCGACTCCAACGAAAGCAAACTTGTCGAGCCACGTAATTGTGAGGCCCGAAAATTCCACGTCAACGACGGCGGCCATGAAGATGTGCACGGCCATCAGCACAAGTATGCATACAGCTGCGACTTTCTTCAGAAATGGGGACCGAATCGTCAGCTCCCACGGCTTAGTCGAGATCGAAGCGTGTGGGTCTAGTGCGTTGAGGTATGCAAGCTCCGCTTCATCAATCTTGCGTGCAACCGACTGTTCTTCGCTCACTACTCTTTACTCCTCGCTGCCGTAGCACACGCTACGTTCTTTCAGTTATGAATGTTTCTTCGGGGTTGCTCGGACTTTTTCAAGCTCGATGAGGGCACCGATTGCTGCCTGCACGGCTTCCGCGCCCTTGTCTTCCTTCGCGTCCTCTCCACCAGCACGCTCGTAGGCCTGGTCTTCTTCTTCGACGGTGAGTACTCCGTTTCCGACGGGCGTTGATTCGTCGAGTGCGATGCGGGTCAACCCTGCGGTCACCGAGTCACAAACGTACTCAAAGTGCGCCGTCTCACCTCGAATTACGCACCCTAGCGCTACGACAGCGTCGTAGCGCTGAGCACAGGCCTGCACCACAACCGGCAATTCTAACGCGCCAGCGACGGTAAATTCCGCATACTTAGCACCCATTTCTCGGGCAGTCGAGATCGCCCGGTCCCGGAGACGCTCCACGATTTTCTGGTTCCACAGTGTCGAAACAATGGCGACTGTATAGCCCTCGCCACTTATCGTCTGCGCATCAGGTGCACCGACACTTGCCATCTAATCGTCCTCCTGCTCAGTCCACGAAGCAGCCAACGGGAGATCATGCCCCATGCGCAACTGCTTGGTTCGTAAATACCGGATGTTCTCGTGAGTAGGCACAATTTCGATTCGAGCCCGCTCTTTCACGATCGGACCGAAGCCGCTGAGCGCTTCCACCTTTTCCGGATTATTGGATAACAGTGTAAGCGAAATGATACCAAGGTCTTTCAAAATCTGTCCGGCAACCGAATACTCGCGGGCATCGACGGGCAGCCCCTGCTCAAGGTTGGCATCAACGGTGTCAAGGCCCTGGTCTTGCAGGCGATAGGCCTCGAGCTTGGCGAGGAGACCGATACCGCGACCTTCGTGCCCGCGAACATACACGAGCACACCACAACCCTTTTCTTGAATCCGACGCATCGACTCGTGGAGCTGCGGACCACAGTCGCACCGCTTCGACGCAAAGGCATCCCCCGTCAAGCACTCGGAGTGAACCCGCACAAGTACATCGTCACAGTTCGCGACGTCCCCGACTACCAATGCGATGTGCTCGGAACCATCGATGCGATTGCGATAACCGTACGCGGCAAACGTACCGAACTCGGTCGGCAACTTGGTTTCGACAGTGCGCTCGACTGTCATCTCATGGCGGCGTCGATAAGCAATAAGCTGCTCGATGGAGATCATCTTGAGACCGTGCCGGTCGCTGAACTTGCGCAGTTCATCAAACCGCGCCATATCCGTCGGATCCTCCTCGGACACAATTTCGCAGAGCACACCGCACGGAGTAAGTCCTGCCAAGCGCGCGAGATCGATTGAGGCCTCGGTATGTCCATCCCGCGTGAGCACCCCTCCCTTGCGTGCGCGCAGAGGCACGATATGGCCCGGACGAGTGAAGTCGTGCGGCCCGTACTTCGTATCGACGAGGCGTCGAATAGTCTCAGCTCTCGATGTTGCGGAAATACCTGTCGATCCTGTCGCTGCATCGACAGTGACCGTATAGGCGGTACCTCGTGCATCTTCGTTGTGCGCCACCATCGGTGGCAACTGCAGTTCATCTGCGCGCTCGTCCTCGAGCGGGACGCAAATGTATCCGGAGGTGTATCGCACCATAAACGCTACGAGCTCTGGGGTTGCGAACTCGGCGGCGAAGATGAGGTCCCCCTCGTTCTCCCTATCCTCGTTGTCAACAACAACGACTGCTTCACCGCGAGCAATAGCTGCTACTGCATCTTCGACGGTGTCTAGCTGCGAATTACGTCCAACGGAGTCCTGAGGAGCATTCATGGAACCCAATGTTAGTGCCTCACCATGTTCTCAACGTATTTGGCAATGATATCGACTTCGATGTTGACCGAATCACCTGATTTCCATGAGCCTGCGGTTGTCGCCTGTAGGGTCGCAGGGATGAGCGAAACTTCAAACCAACCATCTCCTACTGCAGAGACGGTCAACGAGATCCCGCTGATCGTGATAGAGCCCTTTTCCACCACGTACTTTCGTACTTTTTCAGGGAGCGAAAACCGCAGTACGTCCCAGTGCTCACCAGGCGAGCGATGTTGAAGTGTCGCCACTGCATCGACGTGCCCCTGCACAATGTGACCACCAAGTCGGTCTCCCACTGCTAGTGCGCGCTCAAGATTGACCAGGGTTGCTTCCTTGTATTCACCGATACGGGAACGACGCAAAGTTTCAAGCATGACGTCTGCAGTAAAAGAATTTTCTGTGGCCTCAACTACTGTGAGACACACCCCGTCGACAGCAATCGAGTCTCCAAGTTCCACTCCTGCAAGTACGGTCTCTGCGCCGATACGGATCCGAACTGCGTCGTCGAGTGGCTCGATTGACGCCACCGAACCAACTTCCTCAACCAGTCCTGTAAACACTATGCAGTCTCCATTTCTATCAATACGTCCTCGCCAAGTTGGTGCACGTCGCAGATCTTAAATTCGAATGCGTCGCCTATCGTACGCGCCAGTGCAGCGTCCAGCACCGAGCGACCTTGGCCTAGCAGTTTTGGCGCAATATATGCTTGCACCCGGTCGACAACACCGCGGGTAAAGAAGCTGCTGAGGAGATTCGCTCCACCCTCAACAAGTACGTCACGGCAGCCAAGTTCCCAAAGTTCTGCGCATGCTGCCTCAGGGGTCGGATACTGCAAAAAGCCTAGCTCGCGTAAGTTTCCTTCGGGCACTTCTCTCGTGCCGATTACAACGCGGCGAGGCTGGTGCGGATACAGGCTTCCATCCGGTCTACGCGCGGTGAGCGAAGGATTGTCAGTGATCGCGGTTCCGGTCCCAACGATGATGGCGTCGCGTTGAGCGCGGTCACGGTGCACGAACTGGCGCGCCTCAGGTCCGGTAATCCACTTGCTGGAGCCGTCAATCGCTGCGGTGAACCCATCCAACGTCATCGCAAACTTCGCGGTCACGCTGACCCGATTGTGGCGTATGGAGGAAATCCAAGGCTGAAGGGCTTCAACGCGGTAAGGCTCGAAGCGGACGTCGATACCCGCGGCTTCAAGCCGCTGAGCACCGCCTGTAGCGAGAGGATTCGGGTCAGCCGTGAGATACACAACCTTGGCAACACCCGCAGAAATCAGTGCCTCTGTGCACGGGCCAGTTCGTCCAGTGTGGTTACACGGCTCCAACGTGACAACGGCTGTAGCGCCTTCTGCACGAGCTCCTGCCTTACGAAGTGCTTGAACCTCCGCATGTGGCCCGCCGACGGGGGCCGTCGCACCGGTAGCGACTAGAACTCCGTCTGGGCTATACAACGCACATCCAACTGGTGGATTGGGACTCGTAGTCCCGCGGACTGCATCCCCTGCTGCGATAGCTGCTTCGATCACGCGACGCCAGCCGCTTCCTTTGCCATCCGACGCAGCGTATCTACTGCCTCAGCGGGATTATCTGCGCCGAATACTGCGGATCCAGCCACGAAGGCGTCCACACCGGCCTCGGCCGCCTGAGCAATTGTGGAGTTGGCGATGCCACCATCGATCCCAATTACCGTGGACAAGCCAGCAGCGCGAATGCGGTCACGCAGGGTAAACACCTTCGAGAGCACTTCCGGCATGAACTTCTGTCCGCCAAAACCGGGCTCCACACTCATCACGAGCACTTCCTCGAAATGCTCAAGATCGTCGAGGTATGGCTCGATTGGTGTGCCCGGTTTAATAGCAAATCCCGCCTGCACGCCTAATTCACGGCACTGGTTCGCAGCAGCGACGTGGTCATTCGTTGCCTCGACGTGGAAAATCATTCGATCACCACCAGCGTTGGCATAGGTCTCGAACCACCGCTCCGGTTTCTCGATCATGAGGTGCATGTCGAGAAACTGGTCGGTCACCCCGTTGACAGCTTTCGTCACATCCGGACCGAAGGAAAGGTTCGGCACAAAATGACCGTCCATGATGTCTACGTGGAGCATGTCGGCGTTCGGAACTTTCTCAACATCTTCACCGAGAGCTGCATAGTTCGCGGCAAGGATGGACGGCGCAATATAAATCATGTCTCTACCCTAGTGTTTTCTTGCGAAGAACTGCGAAGAACATCGCGTCAGTTCCGTGGCGGTGTGGCCACATCTGCACACTACGATGTGGTCCGACGTTTTCCATTGGCGCAACAAGTTGCTGTGCGTCACACTCCTCGACTTTGCCTGTGGCCAGCACAGCGTCAACGATGCCTCTGGTCTCCCGAATATCTGGCGAACATGTCGAGTACACGATTACGCCACCAGGTTTTGTCGCAGTAATGGCTGTGTTGAGCAGCCTGAGCTGTAGCTGGGTGAGCGAAGCGATATCTGACTCGTGCTTCGTCCAGCGTGCTTCAGGCCGACGCCTCAACGATCCGAGGCCGGAACAGGGGGCGTCGACAAGCACTCGGTCGTATCCAGACTCGAGCTCAATGGTTGTCGCGTCCCCTGTGCGAACACTGACCGGCAAACCTTTCGTCGCCTTCTGCACAAGCTCCGCACGGTGAGGCGCAACCTCGACTGCATCAACGCGTGCACCATCAATTGCCGCCAAGGAACCGATGAATGCAGCCTTGCCACCCGGGCCTGCGCAGAGGTCCAACCAGCGTCCCTGGTCGTCAGCGACGGTCGCTTGGACAAGTGCCCGTGCTATCAACTGAGAGCCTTCGTCTTGTACCGCTGCGAAACCATCACGTACCGGCTGCAGCTCACCTGGGTTCCCCTCAGGCAAATACACGGCATACGGGGAGTACTTGCCAATGTCGCCACCAGTGATGAGTGCCAACTCCTCCGCGGAGATCTCGCCGGGCCGTGCGACAAGATGCACGATGGGACGCTCCGAGTCAGCTTCGAGGGCCTCGGCCAGCTCCGGATCATCTGCTTCAACCCCTAACGCCGTTGCAAAAGAACGAGCAATCCAAACAGGATGCGCGTGCTCGAACGCGATGCGCTCCAGTGGCTCATTGGGCTTGCAGGTGTCTATCCAGTGCTTCGAGGGTTGCCGACTCATCGTTCGCAGCACCGCATTAACAAAACCTTTCGCGCCCTGTTTCCCAGCGCCGATAACCAAGCGCACAGAAGTATCAACCGCGGCATGCTGCCCGACTCTGGTGTACAGCAACTGGTAAGCGCCTAATCGCAGAGCTGCGCGTACCTCAGCATCGAGATCAGCAATAGCGCGGCTCGAGCACTCCTGAAGAACTGCATCAATCACTCCGAGCGATCGCAGTGCTCCATACGTCAGCTCCGTGGCAAATGCAGCATCCTTGCCGCGCACCTTGTGTTCACGGAGTATTCCTGGCAAGACCAAGTTCGCGAACGCCCCGTCTATGTCGACGCGCATCAGCGTCGACCACGCTGCCTCACGAGCAGGGTCACCAATATCAACCTTTGGCGCTTGCTGGTTGGTTCGCTTTTGCGCAACCTTCGCCGTCTTCTTGCTTACCGCGGCAGGCTTACGACGCCCCGCAGACCGGGATCGGAACCCTCCGCTCATACAAACTTCACCCCTGCCTCAATAGTCTCGGTTGCGAGCCCGCGCCCCCACGCATCTGCAGCCATACGCTTCTTCCCAGGCGGTTGTATCTCTTGCAAGATCACATCGACTGTCCCAGTCCCAACTCGCACCCGATTCTTTTCGACGGCCACTTCGCCCGCGCCAAGCGTATCCGAGTCACCAATCGACACCGGCCCGATTTTGACACGCTGCTCACCGAGCATTGTCCACGCACCAGGTCCTGGCGTGTATGCGCGGATCGTACGATCAACTACTTCGGCGTCACAATCCCACTGAATCCGAGCATCCTTGCTCTGAATTTTCGGGGCATATGTGCCATCCACGGGCTGGGGTTCCGGTACTATGCTGCCACTGGCGAGACCATCCATCGTGGCAACAAGCAAGTCAGCACCCTTGTACGCAAGCCTGGTCAAGAGATCGTCCGCGGTATCGGTAGGCAAAATCGCTTCCTCAAACGTAGCCAGAACTGGACCTGTATCGAGTCCCTCATCGATGCGGAATGTCGTGGCACCGGTCGTCGTCAATCCCGACAAGATTGCAGCCTGGACTGGAGCCGCTCCCCGGAGCTCAGGCAAAAGCGAGAAGTGGAGGTTCACCCACCCGTGCTGAGGCAAGTCGAGCAGCTCAGGCGGAACAAGGTTGCCGTACGCTACGACGGGAATCGCATCTGGAGCAATCGCACGTAGACGTTCGACGATTTCTGCATTACCACGCAATGTCTTCGGCTCAAGTACTTCAATGCCATGCTCAAGCGCAACTTTCTTAACGGGCGACGGGTGAAGCGTCCGCCCCCTCCCCTTCGGCGCGTCAGGGCGCGTGAGCACCGCAACTACTTCATGCTCTGAATGAAGCAACGCCTCCAGCGCCACGACTGCAGGTTCTGGCGTCCCAGCAAACACAATACGCATTACCGTTCCTTCCACCACGTTGATGTTCGAACTTGTGACATAGCTTGTTTCTTTTCTTCCGCAGACAGACGCTCCAAGAACACAACGCCGTCAAGGTGGTCAGTCTCGTGCTGAATGCACCGCGCGAGGAGTCCTGTTCCCAGGATCGACAACGGATGTCCCTCTGCGTCGACACCGTTGCAGACTACGGAGCGATATCGCTCCACATCGGCCCTAACACCGGGAATGGACAGACACCCTTCAGTACCCAGCTGACTATCCCCAGAAAGCGGCGACCACGACGGGTTCACAATGTGTCCCCGAAGCCCCTGGCAATCGAAGACGAACACCCTCTGGCTGTGGCCAATCTGATTTGCAGCCAAGCCAACACCACCTGCGTTATCCATTGTGTCGAACATGTCATTGACCAGCGTGCGAATCCGAGCGCCAAACTCAGTAACCTCTTGAGCTACTTCATTGAGCACAGGATCCCCGAGCAATCGAAGCCTGCGAACTGTCATGGATCGATAGTCTACCCACCTCTCGGCTCCACGGGCGCAACACTATCCAATATGCAGAGGGTCAACCTGCACCCGCAGCGGTAAATCCTGCTTGCGCGTCGCTCTACTGATCACTCCAGCCCGTAAAGCACGACCTAGCTCATTCCGTTCTTGCACTGCGCACCTCACCAGCATGCGCTGCGCAGGGCCGAACTGCTGCTCGTCCCAAGTGCCAGGTAATGAGACCCCGCTCGGTAAGTCGACAGGCCCCAATAACTCAGCAGCTAAAGGAAGCGTCGTATGTGCGAAAAAATCTTCCAAAGCGACACGTGGTGCGTCCACCACTGCTACGTGAGCAGCTGGCGGAAACGAAACCTCTCTTCGATGTCCAAGCTCAAGCGCCGCATAGCCGGACGGATCCCAGCGCAGGAAGAACTGCACAACCGCAATTCCCGGATCAGCGGTCACGACGACCTCCCCGCCGCGTTCATGGGGCTCAACCAGCGCTGCAGCCGCTATCCATCTCGAATATGTCTCTTCAGCTGCTCGCAAGTCTGGACGTTGCAGCAGCGCCCACGCATCCATCAGCACCGCTGCTCCGTACCCGCCTTCCACTACGGGTTCCGCGCCGGGCGTGGCTACAACAAGCTGTGCCTGAGGCTCAACCTCAGCGAGTACCTTCTCGCCCGAGGAGTTCCGCACACGAACATGAGGAAATGCTCGGCCAAGCTCCTCTGCCGTCCGGTCTGTGCCCAATACCACTGCGCGCAGCTTTCGCGAACCACATGCAACACAACTATAAGACGGATCTATGCGGCCACACCACCGGCAGGTTGGTGCGGAGGCATCCCCACTTTGTGGCAACTCGAGCGGTCCATTGCACGCACGACACCGCGACGGAGTGCGGCAACCACCGCAAGCCAGCGCACGAATGTATCCAGCACGAGGCACCTGAAACAGCACCGGGCGATTACGCTCAAGAGCCCGCTTTGCTGCTTGGAACGCCGCAGAAGGAAGCCTTGATTGCCTTGCACGTGGGTCACGTTCTAGTGCGATGTCGGAATCCCCCGCTGCATAGATCCGCGGCATCCGCTCTCGAATCGTGCCTTTCGACGCCTCCAACCCATGCATCCAACCCGATTCGACCAGCATTTGGGTTTCTGCAGTTCTTGCGACACCACCGATGATTAAAGGGACGTGCTCAAGCGCGGAGCGCGTCGTCAAGACCTCGCGAGCATGCACATACGGCTCACGCGGGTCAACAAGATTGTCGTTGCCATCATCCATGAGCACAAGCAGTCGAAGATCCTGTATCGGCGCAAACGCAGCGGAGCGAGTCCCCACCACGATTCGGGCCTGCCCATGCAATGCCGAAAGATATCGTGAATACCTTGCCTGCGGACCCTGTGCAGAAGTGAGCGTGCTTACCTGCCGAGGCCCCACGACCTTCTTCAACTGTGCTTCGAGGCTATCTACATCTCGCTGGTCCGGTACGACGATGAGTGCCCCGCCACCGTCAAGCGCGACTTTTGCAGCCAAAGCAGCAACAGGACCTGCCCACGGAGCACCTGGTACAACCTGCCACGCTGCTCGCACTAGCTTTCTGGCAAGCACAGCATCGACGAATGATTCACCGTATTGATATGTACTCCATCCCGAAAGATCTGGCTCGGTGGCCGCACCAAGCTCCGCCCAAGGTGTAGAAGTGTCTGTCTCTTCAGCTTTCTTATGCCGAGGAGGGATCGCTGAGCGATAGATATCAGACCTGACGCCGGCATAGCGCTCAGCGAGTGCGTCGACAAGCTGGCGTAACTGGATTGGAGCGACGACCTCCGGTGAAATCACGCGCTCGAGGAACCGCAAGTTACCTACATGCTCAGGGGCCTCCGTCCGGCCAAGAATCAACCCATCAACAAGTCGACCAGCGAACCGCACCCGCACCCGCGTTCCCGGCTGCGCATCTTCTGACTGCTCCTCAGCTACGTAGTAGTCAAAGGTGCGGTCTAGATGTGCCAACCCAAGCTGGGGTAGCACCTTGGCGACAGGAAGGAAGGTTGCGGGCTGCTTCGACATTCAGCCGTGCCTTATACCCCTGCTGCAGCGCGCAGGTCATCTACCTTGTCCAAACGCTCCCACGGCAAGTCGACATCCGTGCGTCCAAAGTGACCGTACGCAGCCGTTTGGGCATAAATTGGGCGAAGCAAGTCAAGTTCTTTGATGATTGCGGCCGGACGAAGGTCAAAGACCTTCTCCACAGCCTGCTGAATTGACTCGTTCGTCTGTCCTTCAGCTGCGGTACCAAACGTCTCAACGTAGAGGCCAACCGGGGTTGCTCGCCCAATCGCGTACGCTACCTGCACCTCGACGCGGTCTGCTAAACCAGCTGCACAAATATTCTTGGCAACCCAACGAGTTGCGTACGCAGCAGAGCGGTCAACCTTTGATGGATCCTTGCCGGAAAACGCACCACCGCCGTGCCGTGCCATGCCACCATATGTGTCTACGATGATCTTTCGCCCAGTCAACCCGGCGTCTCCCATCGGGCCCCCAAGCACAAACGAACCCGAGGGATTAATCAGCAGCTTGGTGTCATCCGTGTAGAACTCCTCTAACCCAGCGTCAGCGATTACCCACTCGAGCACATGGGTACGGAGCGCGTTCTCGAGTTCCTCTCCGACGAAGTCCGGGTCGTGTTGCGTGGAAATAACCACGGTATCCAGTGCCACTGGGGTGTCGCCGTCGTAAGCGAACGTCACCTGAGTCTTACCGTCCGGGCGCAAGCCCACGACGGTGCCCATCTTTCTCACCTCGGTCAAGCGTCGCGCAAGTCGGTGCGCAAGCGCAATTGGTAGCGGCATGTACTCTTCGGTTTCATTCGTAGCGTAACCAAACATCAGCCCCTGATCACCAGCACCTGTTTGGTTGAGCGCTTCGATGGTGTCGTTCTCGCGCGACTCCTGAGAAAAACTAACGCCGTCCGAAATTTCAGCAGACTGATCGCCGATGGCGATGTTCACTCCACATGTACGGCCATCAAAGCCCACCTCCGACGAGGAAAACCCGATTCCGACCAACTTGTCGCGGACAATCTTGGCGATGTTTGAGTAAGCTTCGGTTTGCACCTCACCCACCACGTGCACCTGACCGGTCGTCACTAAGGTTTCTACAGCGACACGCGAGGACGGATCCTGCTTGAGCATGTCGTCCAAAATCGCGTCCGAAATTGCGTCGCAGATCTTGTCGGGGTGACCTTCAGTCACCGATTCACTGGTGAATAAACGGTAGTACGTACCAGTATCACGTGTAGACAAAGCGGTCTTCCTTTTGCTCTTTCGTTCCTACAGAGAATGGCCAGCGAAGACGTACCATCGCCAACCGTTGATGCAATGCACTTTAGAGTAGACCACTCGGTCTAATAACTCAAACGTCGTTTCTACATGTGGAGTGACTCAACCTTATCCAGCAGGTGCACTGCAACTTCCAGCTTTGTACCATGCGGAATCGCCTGTTCCCGACCCGAACTATCAAGGAACCACCCCTGATTGTGTGCCTGCCCGAAGACAGCTCCCTGCGCCACCGAATTCACCATCAGACCGTCCACTCCCTTGCGCTGCAGCTTGCGCCGGGCGTTCTCAAGTTCGTTATCGGTCTCCGCAGCGAACCCAACAATCGTCGCAGAGGTAAGCCCCTTTTTCCTCATCTCACCAAGTCCCTGCAAAATATCGGGGTTTGCAACCAGGTCCACCTGAGAAAGCTCTTGACTGTTATCATCTTTCTTCAGTTTCTTCTGCGCCGCATGCCGTGGCCTCATATCAGCTACAGCAGCAGCCATAACGATGATGTCGGCTTGTGGAGCAAGGCTGCGCATCGCCTCATTCATCTGGAGAGCAGTAGTGACACGATGTATCTCAGCACCAGCGGGGATGCTCAAGTGGTCAATGGCACCCGCGACGATATCAACATGGGCACCTCTTTGTGCTGCAATTTCTGCCAGAGCAAAACCTTGCTTGCCGGAGGAATGATTCCCCAAGAATCGGACAGGATCAAGTGGCTCCCGAGTGCCTCCGGCACTGATCAACACTCTTTTGCCCTTGAGCGTTTGCTCAATTGGCCTGGTAGCAGCCACGGTCTCTGTCAGCTTGACAATCTGCGAGGGGTCGAGAAGCCGACCTGCCCCACTGTCCTTGCCCGTCAGCCGCCCATGCGCTGGCTCCAGTACGGTGTACCCCCGAGAGCGAAGGACCGACACGTTGTGTTGCGTAGCGCGATTGTTCCACATCTCAGTATGCATTGCCGGAGCAAGCACGACGGGACACGTTGCCATGAGCAGTGTGGAAGTTAAGAGATCGTCAGCGCGCCCACCAGCCACGCGCGCCAGAAAGTCTGCAGTAGCAGGAGCCACCACAATGACGTCCGCGTCCTGCCCGATTCGTACGTGCTGCACCTCATCAACGCGCGAAAAAACATCAGTGTCTACCGGAGCGCCAGACAGCGCCTCAAAAGTGGCCGCACCTACAAACTTCAAGGCGTTTTCTGTCGGAATAACCCGTACGTCAACCCCTTGCTCGCGAAATCCGCGAACAATCTGACAGGCTTTGTACGCTGCGATACCGCCCGAAACGCCAACGACTACCTTGCTCACTTCGTTCATAGCAAAAGAGTGTACGCAAAACCCCGCAGCCGCTTCCATTAGGGAGCCACTGCGGGGCAAGTGTGTGATATGAGGGTGCGGGGAGTTACATGCCCTCTTCGTGCTCGAGCAAACTCGAGTTGATCTCACGAAGCGCGATCGAAAGCGGCTTCTCACCCGGCTCTGGCGTCACCAATGGCCCGATGAACTCAAAAACGCCCTCGTCTGAGTTCTGGTAGTAGCTGTTGATTTGGCGGGCGCGCTTGGCCGCAAAGATTACCAAGGCGTACTTCGACGAAACCTTCGTCAGTAGCTCATCAATCGGGGGTGCGGTAATACCATCAGGGGTGTCGTATGCTTTTTCTTCCGCGTCGCCCGCAGAGCCATCTTGCAACAGATCGCTGTTGATCGTGCTCAATTCAACCTACTTCTCGTTGTACTTCAATTAATTGTCAGTGTCTCGGCCGTCAGACCCCACAAGAAGGTCCACTATAGCAGCGACAGCGTCATCGATGTTGTCATTGACCACGACGTTGTCGAATTCGTCCTGTGCCGCAATCTCGTTGCGGGCAGTTTCCAGACGACGCTCGATCACCTCTTGCGTCTCCGTGCCCCTGCCAGTGAGTCGCTCTACAAGAATCTCCCACGACGGCGGGGCCAAGAACACGGTGGCCGCCTCGGGCATCAAGCCTTTGATGTTTCGAGCTCCAACCAAGTCGACTTCGACGAGGACTGGCCGACCAGCCTCCAACGCCTCGCGCACTGGAGAAGCTGGAGTACCGGAGCGCTGGAGCCCTCCATGGATATCTGCCCACTCAAGCATCTCGCCCGAATCAATCTTCTGTTGGAACTCATCGGGCGTAACAAAGAAGTAATCCTTGCCGTCCTGTTCGCCCGGCCGAGGTGCGCGCGTTGTCATTGAGACAGAGAAGTACAGTTCAGGAACTTCTGTGCGCAAGCGCTGCACAACGGTTGACTTCCCTACCGCTGACGGGCCGGCCAGAACTACGAGATTACCGCGTGAAGTGGGAGTCGACACTGGATTAGTCCTCGGAGAAACCAAAGCGCTCAAGCAGGGCACGGCGCTGACGGTCACCCAGACCGCGCAGACGACGCGTCTGTGCAATCTCAAGCTCTTCCATGATCTCGCGAGCCTTCACCTTGCCAACCTTTGGCAGAGCCTCCAGGAGCGCAGAGACCTTGGTCTTACCGATGATTTCATCGGTAGCTGCCTTCTCCAAAACCTCAGCGAGGTTCGTGTCGCCGCGCTTCAGCGAAGCCTTCAGCTCTGCACGCTGCTTACGCGCTTCTGCTGCCTTCTCAAGTGCTGCCTTGCGCTGCTCATCGGTCAACTGTGGAAGTGCCACGGTTTCCTCCATGTAGATAGTAGTTCTATTGCTCCAGTGCTTTGGCACCGGACCGCGATTTACCAGCCCCGATAGTACCGGACTAAGCAAGCGGCTCCGAGCCAGTGTAGCACTAGGAAGTTTTCTTCATGATGTATTGCATGGCGTTTAGCCACGTCAACGCATCGACGCAACTAAACTACCAGCAATTATGCAATCTGGTAAATACGAGCTGTCCCTATTGCCAATTCGCCTGGTCAACAGCACGTTTTCGCAGTTCATCTGGGTCCGGACCAGCAGTAAGAATCCCACGTGACATATTGGGATAAAACTGCCCAACTCTCTTCCCCGCGATCTCACGAACGTCGTTAAAGCTAGCCCCTTGTGCGCCAACGCCTGGCATAAGGACTGGCCCAGTAAACCTCGAAAGATCAAGCGCGTATGAGAGCGTCGCCCCCACCACAATCCCCACATCTGAATGGTGCGTGCTATTCAGCGCCTCACAGGCATCAACCATCTGCTGCGCGATTGTTACACCGTCTATCTGTTGAGATTGGAACTCCTGCGCCTCCGGGTTCGAGTTAGCAGCCATAACAAATACTCCTTTCCCATACTCGAAGGCAGTGTTGATTGCAGGGGCAAGGGAACCAACGCCAAGAAACGGAGTCAGCGTGAGGGCATCCACTTCTAGGGGCGATCCCGGTCGAAGCCAAGCGTCGGCATACCCTTGCATTGTCGAACCGATATCCCCTCGCTTCGCATCTGCTATCACAAGCGTTCGTGACTCCCGGAAGCGTTGAATGAGTCGCTCTAGGACGCGGAAGCCTGCGGATCCAAATCGTTCATAGAACGCGACCTGTGGCTTGACCACAGCTGCATGGCCGGCAAACGCCTCAACACAGGCATCGGAAAACGCGGCAAGGCCATCTACGGTATCTGGGAGACCCCACTGCTCAAGGATCTGTGCATGCGGGTCGATGCCCACACACAGCTGCCCGTGTTCACGGGCAGCACTGTGTAAGTCGAGCGCAAAGGACACGGCTACTTATCTCCGTTCTCAGTCCGAGTTTCGGACTCAAGTTCCTGAAGGCTCATGACAGCGATTTCATTGTCACGAAGCGCTTCGATGCCTTGGACTGCGGCGGTAACGCCCTGAACTGTCGTCATGAGTGGTACACCGTGTGCAACGGCTGCGGCGCGGATATCGTATCCGTCGTGGCGTGCACCTGAAGATCCTGCGGGCGTGTTCAGAATCAGGTCAATCTCACCATCGTTAATGCAGTCGACGATCGATTTGCCTTCCGCCCCGTTTCGGACGTCTGAGGCCTTCAATACGATCTCGCAAGGGATCCCATTCCTTCGCAGCATTTGGGCTGTGCCGCCTGTAGCCAGAATCTTGAATCCCATTGTGGAAAGGCGCTGAATTGGGAAAATCAGGGTTCTCTTGTCACGGTTGGCGACAGAAACGAATACTGTGCCTTCCGTCGGAAGTGCGCCAAAGGCTGCTGCCTCAGCCTTCGCGTAGGCAACTCCGAACGACGGCGCTAAGCCCATCACTTCGCCAGTCGACTTCATCTCTGGACCAAGGATGGTGTCGAGCATCGCTCCGTCCGGCCGACGGAAGCGGTTGAACGGCAACACGGCCTCTTTCACTGCGATTGGGTGATCAAGTGGCAGCGAGCCACCGTCGTAGTCACTCGGGATCATCTCTTCGGCCTTCAGCTCTGCGATGGTCGCACCCATCATCACACGAGCAGCCGCCTTGGCTAGGTGTACGCCGGTCGCCTTCGACACGAAAGGAACGGTTCGCGACGCACGCGGGTTGGCTTCAATGACGTAGAGAATGTCGTCTTTCAACGCGAACTGTACGTTCATCAGACCAGTAACACCGATACCGTGCGCCAACGCCTCTGCAGAACGACGCACCTTTTCAATATCCTCTGGCCCAATGGTCATCGGAGGCAGCGCACAGGCCGAATCGCCGGAGTGGATGCCGGCTTCCTCGATGTGTTCCATGACGCCACCGAGGTAGACGTCCTTACCATCCGACAGCACGTCGACGTCGATCTCAATCGCGGAATCCAGGAAGCGGTCAACAAGCACAGGGTGATCCGGCGAGAGTTCGGTTGCGCGATTGATGTAGTCTTCAAGGCTTTGCTCGTCGTAGACAATCTCCATGCCTCGGCCGCCCAGCACGTAGGAAGGACGAACAAGGACGGGGTATCCAATCTCATTTGCTACTCGACGTGCCTCTTCGAAAGAAACGGCGGTACCGTACGCTGGCGCAGGCAGTTTGGCAGCGTCGAGCACCTTGCCAAACTCGCCGCGGTCTTCCGCGGAATCGATGGCCTCGGGGGTAGTTCCGACTACCGGTACCCCGGCGTCAGCGAGTCGCTGCGCGAGCCCGAGTGGCGTCTGACCACCCAACTGCACGATAACCCCTGCAACCGTGCCAGACAGAGACTCAGCGCGATAGATCTCCATGACATCTTCGAAGGTCAGAGGCTCGAAGTAGAGCCTGTCAGCCGTGTCGTAGTCAGTGGAAACGGTCTCCGGGTTGCAGTTGATCATCACTGTCTCGTAGCCAACCCGCGAGAGCTCCAGCGCGGCGTGGACGCACGAGTAGTCAAACTCGATGCCTTGACCGATGCGATTCGGGCCTGAGCCCAGGATCAGCACCTTCTCCTTATCGGAGGAGGCGACCTCAGACTCTGCCTCCGGATCCCATTCGTACGCGGAGTAATGATACGGCGTCTGCGCTTCGAACTCACCCGCGCAAGTATCAACGGTCTTGTATACAGGGTGGACACCAAGAGACCACCGGAGTGATCGTACGCCATCTTCGCCGGCTAGCTCAGGGCGAAGCGCGGCAATCTGTGCATCAGAGAGCCCGAAAACTTTCGCTTCGCGGAGCAGCTCAGCGTCGAGAACGGGGGCGTCGATAAGCGCCTGGCGGAACTCAACGAGCGCTGCCAACTCAGCGAGGAACCACGGGTCAATCCCACTGGCTTCGTAGACCTGCTCGATGCTCGCGCCCAAGCGCAGCGCGAGTTCAACATCGTACATGCGCTTATCGGTCGGGACGCGCAGATCCTGGAGGACAGCATCCACATCATTCTCACGGCCTTCAGCAAAGTAGCTATCCGGCTTCGTCCAGAAACCGTTCGGCTTCTCTTCCATTGACCGCATGACCTTATTCAAGCCTTGGATGTAGTTGCGCCCAATGCCCATTGCTTCGCCAACAGCCTTCATCGAGGTGCCCAACGTCTCGTCTGATCCAGGGAACTTCTCGAACGTAAAGCGAGGCATCTTGACGATGACGTAGTCGAGCGTCGGCTCAAACGCGGCTGGGGTCACCCCGGTGATGTCGTTTTGAATCTCATCCAGCGTGTAGCCAATAGCCAGCTTGGAGGCGATCTTTGCAATCGGGAAGCCCGTCGCCTTCGACGCAAGAGCCGAAGAGCGAGAGACACGTGGGTTCATCTCAATTGTGATGATGCGCCCGTCAGTTGGGTTCACCGCGAACTGAATATTGCAGCCACCCGTATCGACGCCCACTTCGCGGATAATGGCGATACCCTGATCACGCATGGTCTGAAACTCCCTATCCGTCAGCGTCATAGCCGGCGCGACGGTGACAGAGTCACCTGTGTGGACACCAAGCGCATCAACGTTCTCGATTGAGGCGACCACTATGACGTTGTCATTGCGGTCGCGGACAAGCTCAAGCTCGAACTCTTTCCAGCCGAGAATAGACTCCTCGATCAGCACATTTGCCTCCGGGGAGGCGTCAAGTCCTCCACCTGCGATGCGGTCAAGGTCCTCCATAGTGAACGCGAGACCAGAGCCAAGACCGCCCATGGTGAAGGAAGGACGGACAACGACCGGAAGCCCAAGCTCCTGGACAGTCTCGTGGACTTCATCCATCGAGTAGCACACGCGGGAGCGGGCAGATTCACCGCCGATCTTCTCGACGATGTCCTTGAACTTCTGCCGATCCTCACCGCGCTCAATTGCATCGATGTTTGCGCCAATAAGCTCCACGTTATGCTTTGCCAGGATGCCCTGGCGCTCAAGTTGGATCGCTGCGTTCAAGGCAGTTTGGCCGCCGAGCGTTGGCAGAATCGCATCGACTGGATGCCCCTGCTCTGCTTCACGGGCCAAGATCATGTCGATGTAGCTTGGGTCAATCGGCTCAACATAGGTGTGATCCGCAAACTCCGGGTCCGTCATGATCGTTGCCGGGTTCGAGTTAATGAGTGTGACTCGTAGACCTTCTTCCTTCAGGACGCGGCACGCCTGCGTCCCCGAGTAGTCAAACTCGCACGCCTGGCCAATAACGATTGGCCCGGAGCCAATAACCATCACATGGTTGATATCTTCGCGCTTCATTGTGTGAATCTCCTCTAATGCTGGTTACTGGTTGTTCGGGCTCTTCGAGTCCATCAACGAGATGAACTGGTCAAACAGCGGGTTCGCATCGTGCGGTCCGGCGGCTGATTCGGGGTGATACTGCACGGAGTACGCCATGTTGTTGTCCAATGCCACGCCTTCGACGGTGCCATCGTTCAGGCAGACATGTGTGATGGACGCCGGGCCGAAATCTGTCTCGAATGTGTCGCCTTCCTTGCCGCGGAGGGCAAAACCGTGATTTTGGCTCGTGATATCAATCTTTCCCGTGCGCAGGTTCTTCACCGGAACGTTGACTCCCCGGTGGCCGTAGCGCAGCTTGTATGTCTCGAGGCCAAGCGCACGACCTAAGATTTGGTTACCGAAGCAGATCCCGAAGAACGGAATCTCAGCAGCGATAATATCGCGAACAATCGCCACCATTTCGTCTGCGGTGGATGGGTCTCCTGGACCGTTCGAGACGAACACACCATCCGGTCGGTACTGTTCAATATCCTTTAGCTGAGTATTTGCCGGCACCACGACGGTCTCAATGCCCCGTTGTGCAAACTGCATAGGCGTAGCAGTCTTAATACCCATATCGTAGGCGACGACGGTGTAATGCTTCTCGCCTTCAGCGGGGATAGTGTACGGCTGCTTCGTCGAGACCTCTTCGCTGAGGTCTGCCCCAGCCATCGCAGGCTGCTCGTTCACCAGCTTCACTAGCTCATCGACTGGACGCTCGGTGTCTTCACTGACGAAAATTCCTGCCGCAATAGAGCCGTGATTGCGGAGATGACGCACCAGAGTACGAGTGTCCACCCCGTAGATGCCCGGGATACCTTCGTTTTCCATCTGTTCTGCAAGGCTGCGCTTTGCGCGCCAGCTCGAGTGCACGGTGGAAAGATCGCGGATCACAAGGCCAGCAGCCCAGATCTTGTTGTCGTGGGACTCATTGTCTTCGTCGTTCCAACCGGTGTTTCCGATCTGTGGGGCTGTAAGGGTCACGATCTGCTTGTGGTAGGACGGGTCAGTCATCGTTTCCTGGTAGCCCGTCATCGCGGTGCTAAACACTGCCTCTCCGAAGACCTGCTTCTTCGCCCCAAATGAGAAGCCTCGAAAAACCTTTCCGTCGCCAAGCACGAGAAGCGCTGGGATACGTTCATTAACCATATTGTTTAGTTCCTTTACTCGTTATCAGCTTGGTACGTAATAGCTCCACGCAGCATCGTCATTTTGACCTGCGCATTGAACTGCATTCCCTCGTATGGTGTGTTCGAGGCTTTCGACGCCAACTCTTCCGGCTCTACCGTCCACGGCGAATTCGGGTCGACCAAGGTGAGGTTTGCTGGTTCGCCAGCAGTAATCGGTCTCCCCTGGTCCTCCAGCCTCAAAATCTCAGCTGGTCTCTCACTCATTACCTTTGCGACGAACCGCCAGTCCGCCAACCCCGCTTCAACGAAGACACGCGCGATGATTGCCAGCGATGTCTCGAGCCCCAGCATGCCTGGCTTCGCGTGTTCAAACTCCACACACTTTTCTTCCGAACCGTGCGGGGCATGGTCCGTCGCAACTACGTCAATAATCCCGTTCAGCAAAGCGTCACGAAGCGCAATTGTGTCTCTGTGCTCACGCAGCGGCGGGTTTACCCGGAAGTTTCCGTTAAACGTTTCCAGCTTCTCATCTGTCAACAGCAGATGGTGCGGTGTAACCTCCGCCGTAATCTTTGAGGAATGCTGCTTCGCCAGGCGCAAGAGCTGAACAGTTCCTTCCGTCGAAGCGTGGCAGACGTGGAGACGTCCGCCGTAATCGCGCGACATGATCATATCCCTGGCGACAATCGATTCTTCAGCTACGCGCGGCCATCCACGAAGGCCCAGCTTCGCAGCCATTGGCCCTTCGTGAGCGCTGGCGTCTTCAGTCAGACGGTGATCCTCGGCGTGTTGTGCGAGCAGCACATCATATGCTTTCGCATATTCAATTGCGCGCCGCATGATTTGTGGATCGTTTACGCATTTTCCGTCGTCCGAGAACATACGAACATGGGACTTCGCCATCAATCCCATCTCGGTGAGCTGCTTGCCCTCAAGCCCTTGCGTGATAGATCCAACCGGGTACACGTCACACTTACCGTAGCTTTGCCCCTTGTTCCACACCGCTTCAGCAAGGAATGGCTGGTCAATCACCGGCCGCGTATTAGCCATCGTAAACACGGCTGTAAAACCGCCCTTCGCAGCTGCGTCGGAACCTGTGGCGATGGTTTCCGTATCTTCCCTGCCCGGCTCACGGAGGTGGACGTGCATGTCCACCAGGCCAGGCAGCAGCACCCAACCCTGACCATCTAGTACTTCGTCAGCCTTCGAGGTATCGACGTCTTCCCCTACCGAAGCAATCTGCCCATCTTTGATCAGGACGTTTACGGTGGATTCGCCGTATGGCCGAACGTTTGTCAATGCAATTACTGACATTTCTAGCTATCCTCTCCAGCCAACAAAGCGAACAGCACAGCCATTCGCGTATAAACACCATTTGAGACCTGCTGCAGTACAGCAGTATTTTCGCGGTCTGCAACATCAAAGTTGATTTCCATACCGCGCAGCATTGGGCCCGGGTGCATGATGATGGCGCCAGGTTTCATTTGCTGTGCTCGCTGTTTGCTGAGTCCGAACAGCGTGGCGTACTCGCGGTGCGATGGGAAAAACCCGCCATGCATACGCTCTGCCTGAACGCGCAGCATCATTACAACGTCCGCGTCTGGAATCTCGGCATCAAAGTCGTAGCTGATACGGCATGGCCAGTACTCCGCCCCAACTGGCAACAGGGTTGGTGGTGCAACGAGTACGACATCCGCGCCAAGCTTCGACAGCAGTTGCACGTTGGAGCGTGCGACCCTTGAATGCAAAATATCGCCGACAATGATGATTTTCTTGCCGGCGATTTCACCAATCTTCTGACGCATCGTTACCGCATCAAGGAGCGCCTGCGTCGGGTGCTGGTTCTGGCCATCGCCCGCATTGACGACAGATACATTAGGAACCCAGTCAGCAATGAGTTTCGCTGCTCCAGACGATGGGTGGCGAACGACAATGGCGTCAGCGCCGACTGCAGCGATCGTCGAGGCCGTATCCTTCAGCGACTCGCCCTTCTTCACGGAAGAAGAGGACGCAGAAATATTGATGACGTCAGCGCTCATCCACTTACCTGCAGTCTCGAATGAGGAGCGCGTGCGCGTTGAATTCTCGTAAAACAGCGTGAAGATCGTACGTCCACGCAGCGTTGGTAGCTTTTTAATCTCGCGACCCTCGAGGGTTTCTCGGAACCGATCTGCCTCATCCATGATGAGGTGAATGTCGTTAACGCTGAGATCGTCGATCGAAATCAGGTGCTTCATTCGGTGGTGACCTCCTTGGTCAGCGTCACCGCATCGATGTCATCAATTGGGGTCAGAGACACCGTGACATCTTCAGCAATGGCGGTTGGAATGTTCTTGCCAACGTAGTCGGCGCGAATTGGTAGTTGGCGGTGTCCACGATCAACTAGGACTGCAAGCTGAATAGTGCGTGGTCGACCAAGATCTCGCAACGAATCGAGTGCCGCGCGGATGGTCCGACCGGAAAACAAAACATCATCTACGAGGATTATCGTTGCGTTATTGATCTCAACCGGAATGTTCGTCGGCATTAGCGCCCTATGAGGCTTGTCTCGGAGATCGTCTCGGTACAGCGTAATATCCAGGCTGCCTACGGGGACGGTGATCCCGGTAAAAGACTGAATCGCATCCGCGATCCGCTCTGCTAGTGGCACTCCCCCCGAAGGAATACCCAATAGGACTGGAGTGTCTGAAGACTCCGAATCAAGCGCATTCTTTTCAATGATCTGGTGCGCGATGCGTGCAATTGTTCGCTCAACGTCACGCTCATTTAATAGCGCAGACGTCACGCGTTGCTTGTCACTCATCGAACCTCCTTCCCCGCCTCGCTGTGCGGAATTTAAAGGATGTCGAAATTGGTATTTGTCTATGCTGAGACTGGTCAGAATTTTAGCACCTTCACAAAGGCGTCTCGCTATATCAGTCAATAATTCTCTTCACTAGATTGCTCGCTTCCCCTATACAGGTGTACCCGCCAAGTTTTCTGAGGATTCCGCATAGGTAGTTGGCCGACGAATGATTGGTAGGGTTGGAACAATGACGACGCAACAAATCCCTGACCAGCCCAGTCCGGTTTCGCTTGCAGATGTTGCAGCCATTTTTGAAAATGAGGACCTTGAGTACCGCATTGAAGAAAATATTTTGCGAAGCGGATTCGTCAACTGCGCGACTGTGTGCGCTTTGGATGATAGTTATCTGATTTTCGAATCCATTTGGCGCGGTGCTGTGCCACAAGAAATGGCTTCACACTTGCTCTTGGCAATGAACGAACATAACCAAACCCATTTTGCGCCAACCTTGCGTTTCTTCGAAAACGAAACAGGAAGCGATGCACCATCGCTGGCGGTGAGCGCAATCCGTACGACAGACGTCACAAACGGGTTAACGCCAGATCAATTGGGCGCATTTATCGTCACATCGATCGAATCAACACTGCAGGCTTTTGATTTTCTGGAAACGTCATTTCCCACGTTAGTGAACTGGAAGGACCCCCACGTTGAGCACTAGTACTTCTACACCCCAGGTAACGATCGAACGCATCATTGAACAAATGCGGGGTCACGGCATCGAACTGTCCGATGATCCGACAGGGCGCGTCGCGCATGCAAACCTGAATGATTTCCATGTCTTGTTTGTACTCCTGGACACCGTGTTGATCGTCCGCGCCAATGCCGAAACAGACGTTCCTTCCGACTCCACAGATCCCTCACTCTATCTCGCCGCGAACCAGACGAACTCTTCGCTGCTCGGTTGCCGCGCGGTTGTGGCAAACAGAGGGGAGACACTAGTTGTCCGTTCTGAAAGCGAGATACACGTTGCCGCGGGCATGACCGATGAACAACTTTCGAGTGCTCTCCGCCGTAGTGTCGACCAGGTGCTCTATGCACAAAATATGATGAAAGTGCTATCAGAAACGATCGCTGAAGCCGCTCAACGCGGAAACTAAAAAGTGGGAGGCAACGCGTTGATTCGTTGCCTCCCACTTTTTACAACGGAAAACTCGTTAAGCTTCCTCGCCCTCCTGACCGTCAGCAGGTTCTTCTGCGTGAGTCTGAGACATTGGAGCATTTTCAGATTGCGATTGAATTACTCCGTCGAGCACCGCGTGGATATACGGCGCCGCTTTCGCGCCTGAGTACTGCGTAGCTAATTCAGCCGCATTCGAGATCGTGATTGGGGCATCAACCTCTGCGTTGAACAGGATCTCCCAGATACCTACGCGCAAGATCTGCCGATCCACTGCGGGGATTCGATCCAACTCCCAATCGCTGCTGAGAAACTTCTCGATTGCGTCGTCAATATCATCGAGCTGAAGGGCCACGCCCTCCACGATGGTCCGGGTATACGGAGCCACCGGGGCAATTTGATTCAGCGGGTTCTGAGACAGCGTCTCTCGGTCTTCGACAATAGCAACCGGGTCGATGTCTCTAGCTTCGGCTTCAAAGAGGATATCGACGGCTCTACGACGCGCACGGTATCGTGCGCCATGGCGTTTGAAATTCTCCATTAGTTGTTCACACGCGAAAGGTATTCACCAGTACGCGTATCAACCTTCACTACATTACCGGTCTCAAGAAACAGTGGGACCTGAATTTCGGCGCCGGTCTCCAGGGTTGCAGGCTTGGTGCCACCGGTGGAGCGATCGCCCTGCAGACCCGGCTCGGTGTGCTCGACCTTGAGATCGACCGAGATCGGTAGTTCTGCAAACAGTGCGTCGCCCTCGTAGAACGAGACCTGGACATGCATGTTTTCCAGCAGGAACTTTGCGGCATCACCGAACTTCTCTTCTGGAAGCTCGAACTGCTCAAAGGTCTTGTCGTCCATGACCACGTAGTTGGTTCCGTCGTTGTACAGGTAGGTCATGTCACGGCGGTCAACCGTTGCCGTGTCAACCTTAACGCCAGCGTTCCAGGTCTTGTCCACGGTTTTGCCGGAGACAACATCCTTCAACTTAGTACGAACGAAAGCTGGGCCTTTACCGGGCTTCACATGCTGGAACTCAACAATCTGCTGGAGTTTCCCATCTACCAACAGAACCAAACCGTTTTTAAAATCAGCAGTAGTTGCCACTTGAAGCCTTCCTTCTTTCTAACAATAGATGTGCTCTCGCAATCACAATTATGCTACAGCACGATGAGTTCCTTGGGGAACTGGGTGATAATACGTGGTGCACCGCTGGTGATAATCAGGGTGTCCTCAATTCGGACACCTCCCTTCCCAGGAACGTAAATACCCGGTTCGATGGTCAAGGTCATCGATGGTTCTAGCTCTCCAGTGCCAGTCAGCGCCGCGTATGGTCCCTCGTGCACATCCAACCCGATACCGTGACCCGTCGAGTGCACGAAGTATTCGCCGTAGCCCGCGTCTTCAATGATGCTTCTACATGCTTTGTCTACGTCGACTAACTTCGCACCTGCAACAGCCGCCTCGACACCTGCTTGCTGGGATTCACGAGTAACCTCGTAGATTTCGCGGAGAAACGCAGAAGGTTCCCCCACCGCAAACGTTCTTGTCATGTCGGAGTTGAATCCTGCACGGTACATTCCGAAATCAATCGTGACAAAGTCACCGTCTTCGATCACGCGGTCAGAGGCACCATGGTGTGGCTTAGCCGAATTCAAACCCGACGCGACAATCGTGTCAAAGCTCGGGCGATCAGCGCCAAGCAATCGCATCCGGTATTCCAAGTTGGCAGCGACTTGGCGCTCTGACTGTCCTGCTGCGAGCTCACCGGCGTCAACTAGTTCGCGAAGCGCTGTCGATGCCAGCTCCGCGGCCTCAGCCAAGCGTTGAAGCTCCAGTTCATCTTTCACTAACCGAATTCCCTCGATTTGTTGCGTGACAGGCACCAAGGTCACGCCTTCAGGACAAGCCTGCTTCAGAGCTTCAAGCTGCGATGCACTGACATAGTCTGCTTCGTACCCAACGCGGTGTCCCTCTACAACTGCGCTCAGCAGTTCGGTGGCGACTTTTCGAGTGATCGTCGCCTCGATATCAGGAACTTCTTCTGCGACCTGCGTCGCATATCGCCCGTCTGTTGTGATACGGGCTGAGCGGTCTTTGGAGATCAATAGCGCACCATTGGAACCAGAGAACCCAGACAAGTAACGGACATGCGTCAAATGGGTTACTAACATGTCGTCGATCCGGTGACCAGCTAAAAGAGACGCCAGCTTACGGCGCCGGTTTTCAAATCGAGTATCTGCTAAACCCATTGAGACTCCTTCAAGTCGTTGATAAATACTTGCATTGCAAGCTCGTAACCTTCCAGACCAAGACCGGCAATTACGCCACGCGCTACCGGCGACAAATACGAATGATGTCGGAAGGCCTCACGCGAGAAAATATTCGAAATGTGCACCTCCACAAACCCCGGACCGTCTCCCAACTCAACAACAGCATCGCGCAGCGCCACTGATGTATGCGTAAAACCGCCCGGATTAATGATGACAGGCCATTTACTGTCAGCCGCCTCGTGCACCCAATCGATCAAGTCGCCCTCGTGGTTGGACTGACGAACCTCAACATCCACGCCTGCCGCTGTAGCCTTGCTCTGCAGCCGCTGTGTGAGTGTCTCCAAGGTTTCGGCGCCATAGATTTCGGGCTGCCGCTTGCCGAGTCTATCCAAGTTTGGTCCGTTGAGAACAAGGATCATCATCGCGCTAGTCCCCCATCATGGCTTCGTAAGCAGCACGCATCTCTTCTTTGGTGGCATCTTCGATTCGTGTACAAGAACCGATACCATCGAGTACCACGAACCGAATGTGCCCGTTCTTATTCTTCTTATCGCGGGTCATTCCCTCATAGAGCTCATCGAACACGCCATGTTCGTAGCGCGTTGGCAACCCAGCCGCTTCAAGGATCGTACGGTGTAGCGAAACAACCGATTCGTCGATAAGTCCCCGCTGCAGCGCAAGGTACGCAACGAACATCATTCCCACAGCAACAGCATTTCCGTGCCGCCAACGATACTGCTCGCGTCGCTCGATTGCATGACCAAGCGTGTGCCCATAGTTCAAGATTTCACGGAGCCCCGACTCTTTGAGGTCCTTGGAGACAACGCCTGCTTTGACAGCGACAGAGCGCTCGATGAGCTCAGGCCAGTGACGAGAGGCACCCTCCTGGAATAGATCCAAAATCTTTGGGTCAGCGATAAAACCCGTCTTGATCAACTCCGCGGAGCCAGACACGATCTCTTCTTCTGGAAGGGTGTACACGCGTTCCAAGTCGATGAAGACGCCCTTCGGCTCATGAAATGCACCGACCAGGTTCTTACCTTCCGCTGTGTTCATCCCAGTCTTCCCGCCTACTGCGGCGTCCACCATTGCTAGCAATGTAGTTGGGACATGCACGACGTCAATGCCACGCATCCAAGTAGCAGCGATAAATCCACCCATATCAGTTGCTGCACCGCCGCCCACAGTGACCACGGCGTCCTGCCTCGAGAAACCGGCACGCCCAAGAACATCCCAAAGTTCACTTGCAACCGCAATGCTCTTGCCGTCCTCCGCATCAGGGACGGCCGCCAGGTGGGGTTCAATGTTATTGTTTTCTAAGTCTTGCGCGATACTTCGTGCAACGGCAGCTAGCGGAGGCTGATGCACGATCAGAGCCTTTCTCGCCCCGAGCGCCTGCACGTGATTACCGACCATCATGGTTGTGTCGTGGTCGATGAAGACCTGATACGGCTGGGGCCCACAAACATCCACTACTGCCATGACTTGCCTCTCTTCTCTCTAGGAATCGTTCTATTCGCTATCGATGACGCCTAACACTTCAGCAACGATGCGCTGTGGCGGACGATCGTCAGTGCGGACGCGGTAGTCAGCAACCTCGCGGTAGAAAGGCTCACGTTCAGTAAGCAACGCCTGGTAACGCGCTTCAGGGTCTTCTGCTGCCAGCACTGGACGAGTCCCGTCTCCTGCAGTCCGTCGAGTGCCCTCTTTCACCCCGACGTCAACCCACACGACAAGGTGGTTTTCTAACAGGGCTCTCGTCTCAGGCCGAACCACAGCGCCACCGCCTAGGCTCACAACGCCCTTGCACCCTAATACCTGCTTCACAACCTCATGCTCAAGATCACGAAACGCATCCTCCCCCAACGATGCATAGACTTCACCGCACGGTTTACACTCAGCTTGTTCGATTATCGAATCAGAATCCACGAACTGAAGGTTCAATGCCCTCCCTAATCGACGCCCAATCGTCGTCTTCCCAGCGCCTGGAGGGCCAACAAGCACGACTTTTGGAATACCGGACTCGCACGACCCTAGAACCTCATCTACGGCTGGTCGGGAACCTGTATCTGCGTTCACAGTCATCCTTTCTTTGCGGACTACTCCCCATCAAAACGGAAGCGCTGCGCAACGTATTGCTGATACGACGCAATGTTACGCCTCAACTCGTCGAGACTGTCCCCACCGAACTTTTTCAATGTCGCTTCCGCAAGCACAAGTGCCACCATCGCCTCTGCGACCACGCCTCCCGCTGGGACAGCACAGATATCGGATCGCTGATGAATACCCGTGGCCTCCGCGCCGGTAGCCATATCGATAGATTGCAACGCGCGAGGCACCGTAGAAATCGGCTTGAAAGCAGCTCGCACACGAAGCTGCTCACCGTTGGTCATACCACCCTCAAGACCACCGGCTCGGTTAGACAGCCGCTGAACCCGGCCATCTTTCAACGTAATCTCGTCGTGCGCTTGCGACCCTCTGCGCGTAGCAGTCTCAAAACCATCTCCGATTTCGACGCCCTTCACGGATTGAATGCTCATCAAGGCGCCCGCAAGCTGAGCGTCGAGGCGTGCTTCCCCAGAGATGTGGGAGCCCAGGCCGATAGGGAGGCCGTCGACAATTACCTCGACGACTCCACCCAAGGTGTCCCCTGATTTCTTTGCGGATTCGATACACGCAACCATCGAGGCTTCTGCTTCCTTGCTCGCGGCACGTACCGGGGAGGCGTCGATAGCATCAATGTCAGCAAACGAAGGCAACACGTCACGATCAGGCACTGAGTCCCCAATTGAAACCACGTGCGAAAACACCTCAACGCCCAGGGCCTCACGCAAAAGCGCACGCGCAACCGCTCCTGCGGCGACTCGCGCAGCCGTCTCACGTGCTGACGAACGCTCAAGCACAGGTCGTGCCGAATCGAATCCGTATTTGATCATGCCTGGAAGATCCGCATGCCCTGGTCGCGGACGAGTCAACTTTGCACCACGCCCAGACGACATGGCCTTCTGCACATCTTCATTCGAAGTATCCAACGGATGCGGAGACATAATCGTCGTCCACTTTGGCCACTCTGTATTGCCGATCTGAATCGCGATCGGACTACCAATCGTGGTGCCGTGCACAACTCCAGCGAGCAGCTCCAGCTTGTCTTGCTCAAACTTCATCCGCGCGCCGCGTCCATACCCGAGACGGCGACGAGCGAGCTGATGTGCGATCTCCTGCTCAGTAATTGGCACGCCAGCAGGCATATCCTCAACAAGTGCTATCAGGGCTTGGCCGTGGGATTCTCCGGCAGTGGTCCAGCGAAACATGATGGCTATTCTGTCACACTTCTCATGAGAAGATGCAGTTTCCAGCATAGATTCCAATTACTGCCCAACTCGCCAACACCATCGACGGGCCATGTGGAACACGGCGAGACCTCACGAGTAACGCGAAACATACCGTGCAGAAGCTGCTTATAAACAACGCCACAATAACACCGATGAATCCCCCAGCCGCTGCTGAAGCAACTCCCAGTGTAAGCGCGAGTTTGATGTCACCGCCACCAATGCCCTGTCCAAACAGCAAATAGGTAGCAGGCCAAAGCATACCCACAGATAAGAAGGGCTCGAACGCGACGGCAATGACAGCTACAACGCACAGTGGCAACGTGAGCCAATTAGGCAACCTCGTGTATTTCAGGTCGTACCAGCATGTCAGTATCGACCAGGCCAACCCCAGAGCGACCGCGCCCCAAACAGCTCCCCCCGCCATCTTCTAGTGACTTTGCTGCTCTAACGCGGTCCAATGCTCCACGAGCGCCGTTTCCATTTCGTCACGCGGCGCATTGCGTCCCGTGAACTGTTCGAACTGTGAGAACGCCTGCCCCGCTAGCATCGTCAGCCCCCCGACTGCTTTGTAACCGTTCGCGGCAGATTGGGATACCAGCGGAGTCGGCCACGGATCATATATGACATCCAGCAACGGGGCGTGAGCCAGCTGCTGAACATAGGGCCGCAGCGTATCTGCGGGGACAGTCGAAACAACCACGTCAGCAGCAGCCGTAACTTTGAAAAGATCACTGTCAAAAGATACGAAGTTGCACCTAATGCCTTCCGTCAGTCCTCGAAGCTCGCCGCTCCTATCTGAACGATTGATAACAGTAATTTCCTCAACCCCTCGTTCCCGAAGGGCCCAAATCACAGCCCGAGAAGTACCGCCGGCGCCGATCACAACCGCTCGTTGGATATCTGCTCCGCCAAGCAAACGGCGAAGCGCGTACAGCACTCCTTCGCAGTCAGTGTTATCCGCCCGCCACCCCTGGTGCGTGCGGACCAGGGTGTTCGCGGACCCGATCGCAATTGCCCGATCGGTTGCCCGATCCGCAACCTTTAACGCGGCAAACTTGCCGGGCATCGTAACTGAAAACCCTTGGAAACTCTCGTCCGCCTCAAGCACGACCCTGGGAAGGTCTGCTTCGACGCACTCAATCCTTGTGTAACGCCAATCATCGAGCCCCAGAGCCTTATACCCAGCGTGGTGCAAGACCGGTGAGAGTGAATGCTTAATCGGGGAACCGAGGACGGCTGCTTGGTACATTACTGCTCCCGATTTCCTTCGCGCTGAGAATCGAGAATGCCAGAGTCATACGCGCGCTGCGTATCCTCCAAATGCTTATCAAAAGTGCGGTTAAAGACTGTCGTGCCATCCTTATCGATGGTCACAAAGAACAGCCAATCACCTTCTGCAGGCCGCTCCATCGCCTCAATTGCTTCCATCGATGGTGATGCAATCGGCGTTTGCGGTAGTCCATCCATCGCGTACGTGTTCCAAGGAGTGACCCGCTCACGGTCCTCACGTGACGTCGCAACCTCAACAGAGGGCAACCCATAGTTGACGGTCGAATCAAACTCGAGACGCATAGGCTCTTTGAGACGGTTCAGGATAACTCGAGCCACCTTATCGAACTCTCCGGCGGGAGCCTCACGCTCAACCAGAGATGCAGCTACGACGAGTTCGTACGGAGTCAATCCAACTGACTTTGCCCTCGTGACTATGTCTGTCGCTTCATACTGCTTTGCAGATCGCGTAATCAAATCAGTGAGCACGGCCTCGGCAGACGCCCCTGGATCCACGATGTACTCACCCGGAGCAATAAGTCCTTCAAGACGTTTCGCGTCTCCCGCTCGAGCGTTCACTACCTCGAGTGCCCACTCTGGAACGCCGAGGCTCGCCGGATCCGCATCGGCCGCAACGTGGTGCAGCTCTTCAACAGTAACGCAACCAGGTTTAACTTCCTCACCACAAGAAACTTGCTGAATCATGGACAAGATACCAAGACGCCGTTGCCCACCAACTACGTTGACATCCATGAGCGTTGCACCCCCATAAACCTGTAGTGGCGTCACGCGCTTGGATGGGTCAAGCAGCGCAGCCACGGCGCTGTCCGCACTCATCTCACCTTCCAAGCGGTAAAATCCAGGCTGAATGTTGTCCGAGTCCGCATTATTCGCAGCTGCAGTCTGGAACGCTCCGTTCGAAGCAACAATGCCACGTTCTTCAAGCTCAGGACCCAGCGACGAAATGTTCGAGCCCTCGGGGATCTCGACGACTTGTTCCTCACCATTACCGGTACCGTTAAAATCGGCGTTCGTGCCGTTACGCATCACCGCGATCCAGGCAATCAATCCAATGATCAGCAAGATCGACGTTACGAGCACCGCCGTGCCCCGTGTACGTCGTTTCGAGGTTGTTGGGGTCGTCACGATTGATTCTCCTTGAAGTAATTCGTTCGGCCGTCCAGCCAGGATTGCAAAATCTCAACCGCCGCAGCTTGATCAATCACACTACGACCAGCGCGCTCGTTCACGCCGCTCGCACGCAAGGCGTGAGCTGCAGCAACAGTTGTTAGACGTTCATCAGCCATTCTTACGGGAAGCCCAGATCGTCGCCTAATCCGGAACGCGATCTCTTTCGCGTGTTTGACGCTACGTGAGCCGTGACCTTTTAAATCGCGTGGCAGACCAACAACAACTTCAACGATCTTGTACTCGTCGATGATGTCGATGATTCTATCGATATCTGCTCCGTCGCGATCTTTAAATCCTGTAACACGGGCAACAGTCTCAAGTGGAGTCGCTAGCTTTGCATCACGGTCTGACGATGCGACACCGATACGAACTGTACCGACGTCAATTCCGAGGCGACGTCCCGGCCCGGGATCTTGAACCCCGGGGCGATCGGGCTGCACCGTCATACCATCACTCCAACCGTTTACTCTGTGCCTTCCCTTAAAACCTACTGGTTTTTTGGGACAACGGATATCCAAATACGGCGTGTCGCACTATTGATCCGTGCTTACGGGGCTTAGGCACCAAGTACGTCGCGGATTGCCTTGAAGCCGGCATCGATACCATCAGCGGAAGAGCCGGAGCCCTGAGCAAGGTTCGGCTTGCCGCCACCGCGCCCGTTGACGTATTCACCGAAGGACTTCACAAGTTCGCCAGCCTTGATCCCGCTCTCTACCGCCGCACTGGTAGCTGCAAACACGAACGGCACCTTGCCGCCGTTATCAGAGGCCAGCGCAATGACCGCGGCCTCACCTTCCAGCTTGCCGCGTAGGTCGTTCGCCAAGGTGCGAACATCGCCAGCTTCGATACCGTCGGGCAGCTTCGCAGCAATCACCTTGTACGCACCGATGGTCTCTGCGCGGTCCAAGAACTCGCCAGTCTTCGACAGCAACTGCTGACGGTGCAAATTCTCAATCTCTTTTTCAGCAGCTCGGAGCCGCTCTGTGAGCTGCGCAATGCGCTCCGGCAGCTGGCCTGTTGGAGTCTTGAGCTCGGCAGCGAGCCCCGAGGCCAGTGCAGCTTCTTTCGAAAAGTACTGGAAGGAGTCCATGCCGGAGTACGCCTCGATACGGCGTGCGCCAGAGCCAACAGAAGACTCGCCGAGCACAGCAACAGGTCCAATCTGTGACGAGTGCTCAACGTGTGTACCACCGCACAGCTCAATAGAGAACGGCCCGCCGATCTCTACCACCCGCACCTGGTCACCGTAGTTCTCGCCGAATAGCGCCATCGCGCCCATTTCCTTCGCCTTTGATAGCGAAGTTTCGATGGTGTTAACCGCGAAGTCTGCGTCCACCGCCTGGTTCGTAATGGTTGCAATCTCCTGGAGCTGAGCATCAGTCAGCTGTTCGGTGTAGTTGAAGTCGAAACGCAGGTAGCCAGGCTTGTTCATCGAACCAGCCTGGACAGCGGTTGGGCCGAGCACCTGACGTAGCGCAGCGTGAATGAGGTGGGTAGCGGTATGCGCCTGTCGCGCCCCATGACGCCACTTCTCATCAACTTCAGCTTGTACCTGATCGCCGAGGCCAATGCCGCCATGTTCCACGGTTGCCTTGTGCACCCACAGTTTCTTGCCGATCTTCTGCACGTCATGAACTTGCAACATCGTATCGCCGACGCGAATCAGACCGCGGTCGGCCATCTGGCCGCCGGCTTCGGCGTACATCGGAGTGACGTCGAGAATAACCTCGACCTCATCGCCTTCCGCAGCCTCGTTCACCTTGTCACCGTCGCGGACGAGACCGAGAACTCGGGCATCATGCTCAAGTTCTGAATAGCCCACAAACTCGGTCGGGTGGTTGTCCACCCACTCCCGATAGAGCGATTCATCAACGTTACGGTGCTTCTTCGCTTTATTGTCAGCCTTCGCCCGAGCTCGCTGCTCCTGCATGGCGGAGTTAAATGCGTCCATATCGACGTCAAGTCCGGCCTCATGCGCCATCTCCAACGTCAAGTCAATTGGGAAACCGTACGTGTCGTGGAGTTCGAATGCCTGCTGACCAGGCAGAGTCTTCGCTCCGGATGCACGCAGTTGCTCGACGGTTTCGTCGAATCGGTGTGTACCGGATTCGAGGGTCTTCAAGAAGGCACGTTCTTCAGCCAAAGCAACCCGCAGGATACGTTCCCGGTTCTTCGCGATCTCCGGGAACGACGGCGTCATTGTATCCATAATGGTGTTCATGAAGACCTCAAGCACGTTCCCAGTTGCGCCTAGAAGACGTGCAGAGCGAACAATTCGGCGCAGCAAGCGGCGCAGAATGTAACCGCGCCCCTCGTTCGACGGCGTAACACCATCGAGAATGATCATCATGCCTGTACGCGAGTGGTCCGCAATCACGCGGAACCTTACATCATCTTCGTGCACTCCTGCGTCGTACTTAGTGCCGGTAAGCTCAACTGCCGCGTCAATAACCGGGCGGAGCAGATCTGTTTCATACACATTGTCGACGCCCTGCAGCAGGCAGGCAACGCGTTCGATGCCTAGCCCGGTATCGATGTTCTTCTTTGGCAACTCTCCGACGAGCTCAAAGTTGCCCTTCTTGTCGCCCTCACCGCGAATCGACTCCATGAAAACCAAGTTCCAGATCTCCATGTAGCGGTTATCGTCAGCGATTGGCCCGCCCTCTTTACCGTATTCAGGGCCACGGTCATAGTAGATCTCCGAGCACGGACCACATGGCCCAGGAATACCCATGGACCAGAAGTTGTCCTCCATGCCCATTCGCTGGATATGCGACGGATCTACCCCGATCTTGTTTTCCCAAATCGAAGCAGCCTCGTCGTCATCCAGATACACCGTCACCCACAGCCGCTCTGGGTCGAGGCCGTAACCGCCATCCTCTACGCTGCCCGTCAGCAGCTCCCATGCGTGAGTAATCGCGCCTTCCTTGAAATACTGGCCGAAGGAGAAGTTGCCGGCCATCTGGAAAAACGTATTGTGGCGAGTCGTGATACCTACTTCTTCAATATCAAGCGTTCTCACGCACTTTTGAATCGAAGTCGCTTTCCCATGTTCAAAGGGAGGGTTCTGTTGGCCAAGAAAATACGGCTTGAACGGAACCATGCCCGCATTCACGAACAGCAGTGTCGGATCGTCCAAGATAAGCGATGCGCTCGGAACTGGTGTATGTCCTGCACGAACGAAGTGCTGCGTAAAGCGCTCACGAATCTCATGGGTTTGCACGGAGTAGTTTCCTTTCAAGTTCGAATCAATCTCGAACTACTCTACCCCTCAACCACGTACTAACCTACGCAGCGTACCCAAGAACCCGGAAATTCTTCGCTCGTCACCGTGGTCCGTTGGTGTGTAGTAGACCGCATCCTCTAAGCCGTCGGGAATGTACTGTTGTTGTACTACCCCCTTCGGGTCATCATGCGGGTAGACATAACCGACTGCATTGCCCATCGCTTTCGCGCCCTCATAATGCCCGTCCCGTAAATGCGCTGGAACCGGGCCAATCTTTCCCGCGCGCACGTCCTCCTGGGCGCGGGTAATCGCCTGAATCACTGCTGGCGATTTTGGCGCGGTAGCCAAATGAATCGTCGCTTGTGCAAGTGTCAGTCGACCCTCAGGCATCCCGATCAGCTGTACCGCCTGCGCTGCGGCAACTGCAGTTTGCAACGCTGATGGATCGGCCATACCAATGTCCTCCGAAGCATGAATGACCAGCCTGCGGGCTATAAAGCGAGGATCCTCACCAGCTTCAATCATCCGTGCCAAATAGTGCAACGCTGCGTCGACATCTGAGCCTCGAATCGACTTGATGAATGCGGAAACTACGTCGTAGTGCTGGTCGCCGTCCCGGTCGTAACGCACCACCGCACGGTTCACGCTTTCCCTCACGACATCAAGAGTGATTGTCTCCCCCGGTTCGACTGATGCTGCAGCTGCCTCCAAGTACGTCAAACTGCGGCGTGCATCTCCACCCGCCAAGGCTATGAGTTGCGCTCGCGCGTCGTCGGCAAGCTTCACGGAACCCGCGAGCCCACGTTCGTCTTGTATCGCTCGATCAATCACCACGCCGAGGTCTTCAGCCGATAAGGATTCAAGTTTCAGAAGCAACGAGCGTGAAAGCAGCGGGGCTACCACGCTAAATGAGGGATTCTCCGTCGTAGCCGCTACAAGCAACACCGTGCGATTCTCGACGGCAGCTAACAGCGCATCCTGTTGAGTCTTAGAAAACCGATGAACCTCGTCAATAAACAGGACCGTGCTCTCACCCGAGATCAAATCTCTACGCGCTGCATCGATGACCGCGCGGATCTCCTTCACCCCTGAAGACAGTGCAGAAAGACCAACGAAGTTTTGCCCCATTGTTTTGGCGATCAACGAAGCGATGGTTGTTTTACCAGTACCGGGTGGACCGTAAAGTATCACTGAGGCTGCACCCGATCCTTCTACAAGTCGACGTAGAGGTTTGCCCTCGGAAAGAAGATGCTGCTGCCCAGCAACTTCATCCAAACTCTGAGGGCGCATTCGGGCAGCGAGGGGTGCACCGTGACCTGCTGCAAAAAAGTCTGAGCCACGTTGTGCGCTACCATCATTGGCAGTCTGCTGGCCACTAGTCGGTAAGGAGTTACCGAATAGATCACCCTGCGACATGTTTACTCTCCTCAAAAACTACCGCTCAGTCCCGGCAGGCCGACCACCTGTGAGAAAAGCCGGAGCCCCAACAACCTACACGGTTGCCGACGCTCCGGCACGCGTTTGTCTCATTGCGCCGGCTCATCCGTGCGCAATGTCGACGCTACTTCTTCGGTTTAAAATCAACGCCAGTCTCTTTACGCTGCTCGTCTGGAATAGGCGCAGGCGCATCCGTCAGTGGGTCTACGCCGCCGCCGGACTTCGGGAAGGCAATGACGTCACGAATGGAGTCAAACCCGCCAAGCAAGGACACAATGCGGTCCCAGCCGAATGCGATGCCGCCGTGCGGTGGCGCACCGTAAGCAAATGCCTCAAGCAGGAAGCCAAACTTCTCCTTGGCTTCTTCCTCGGTGATGCCCATGACTTCGAAGACACGCTGCTGGACGTCTCGCTCGTGAATACGGATGGATCCGCCACCGATTTCGTTGCCGTTGCAGACAATGTCGTATGCGTATGCCAGAGCTTCGCCTGGGTTCTTCTCGAAGTCTGCCTTGAATTCTGGCTTCGGCGAGGTAAACGCGTGGTGCACAGCGGTCCACTTCGAGTGGCCAAGCGCAACGTCTCCGGAGGCTGTCGCGTCAGCGGACGGTTCGAACATAGGAGCATCAACCACCCAAGTAAACGCCCAATCGCCTTCCTTAATCAGGCCAAGCTTGCGAGCGATTTCCCCTCGCGCTGCGCCGAGCAATGCACGTGCACTCTTCGCGTCACCTGCTGCGAAGAAGATGCAGTCGCCAGGCTTCGCACCAACGTGTGCTGCAATGCCGGCCTTCTCTTCCTCGGTGATGTTCTTCGCAACAGGACCACCGAGCTCGCCGTCCTCCTGCACCAAGATGTACGCCAGGCCCTTCGCGCCGCGCTGCTTTGCCCATTCCTGCCAGGCATCAAGCTGACGGCGGGGCTGCGAAGCGCCACCATCCATGACAACGGCACCGACGTAGTCGTTCTGGAAGACGCGGAAGGTCGTGTCCTTGAAAAACTCAGTGCAGTCCACCAGCTGAATATCGAAACGAAGGTCAGGCTTGTCCGAGCCGTACTTCTCCATCGCGTCTTTGTATGTCATGCGCGGGATCGGAGTAGAGACCTCGTAGCCGATCAGCTTCCACAACTCAACAACGATCTGCTCCGCGAGAGCGATGATGTCGTCCTGGTCGATAAAGCTGGCCTCGATATCGAGCTGTGTGAACTCCGGCTGGCGGTCCGCACGGAAGTCTTCGTCGCGGTAGCAGCGCGCGATCTGGTAGTAGCGTTCCATGCCGCTGACCATCAAAAGCTGTTTGAACAGCTGTGGCGACTGCGGCAATGCATACCAGGTACCAGGGCGCAAACGCGCCGGCACCAGGAAATCACGCGCACCTTCAGGGGTAGAACGGGTCAACGTTGGCGTTTCAATTTCCGTGAAATCATTCGCATCCAACACTTTACGTGCTGCGCGATTCGCCGCTGCGCGGAGGCGAAGTGCTGCGGCCTGTCGCTCACGACGAAGGTCAAGGTAGCGGTACTTCAAGCGAGTCTCTTCGCCTACCTCGTTCGAAGAGGCGTCCTCAATCTGGAACGGCAGCGCAGCAGCCTTGTTGAGCACCTTCAGCTCAGAAACGTTGACCTCGATCTCACCCGACGCAAGGTTCGGGTTAGCCGAGCCCTCTGGGCGTGGTTCAACAACACCAGTTACCTGAATGCAGTACTCGCTACGCAAATCGTGCGCAGCTTCAGCGACTTCCGAATCCCTAAAAACCACCTGCGCGTAGCCAGAGCGGTCACGCAAGTCGATAAAAATAACGCCACCGTGGTCGCGCCTACGGCCTACCCAACCTGCCAGCGTGACGGTTTGTCCTTCAAGGTCTTTGCGGAGCTCGCCCGCGAGATGAGTGCGCAGCACAGTCTGTTCCACGTCCTTCCACGTGAGGTACAACATTAACTGTTGAAAGTGTACCCCCTTTGTCTCGCATGCGAAGGGACGGGTCCGAAGACCGTACCAATTCCCCATAAACGCCTGCGTCTATGGCATGCTTGTCCCATGACGTTTAACAGCAACTATCAGCGCGGAAGTGGCTACGCAAAGACTGGTTCAGGTGGGCGGCGTGGCGTCCCAATCGCCGCAGGCGGTGGTATTGGTGGACTTGTACTCATAGTTCTCTTTATTGCACTGGGCGGAAATCCGGCTGATCTCATCGAGCAATCTCCATCCGGCACAGAGCCGGATTCGAGCTACTCCTTGGAGCATTGCAACGAGGACAACGCTGCTAACAAATACGACGACTGCCGGGTCGAGGCAGCCGGCGTATCCGTCAACGGTGTTTGGAAAACGCTTTTGCCAGAGCAAGCTGGCCTTGACTACACCGAACCAGGCCTCACCTTGTTCCGGGACGCGACGCAGACTGGCTGCGGCTATGCTTCCTCAGCTACCGGTCCTTTCTATTGCCCCGCCGACCAAACAGCGTACTTTGACACCACGTTTTTTGAGCAGCTCAATGCACTCGGCGGGAACGACGCCCCGTTCACGCAAATGTATGTGACGGCTCACGAGTTTGGACACCACGTGCAGCAGATTGAGGGCACCCTCGGCCTCAGCAACTATAACGATCCTGGTGAGCATTCTGCTGCCGTAGCTATCGAAATGCAGGCCGACTGCTACGCGGGTATCTGGGCGCATTACGCGGACAAGGGTGACAACGCGTTGCTTGAGCCGCTAACTGAAGACGACGTCCTCGCTGCAATTGAGACCGCACAGGCTATCGGGGACGACAACATCCAACGCCGCTCGGGCGGCGACGTCAACCCTGATACCTGGACACATGGTTCTTCTGAGCAGCGAAAGACTGCGTTTATGTCCGGGTACAGGACCGGCAAAATGTCCGCCTGCGACACTCTCAACCGTGGCGTCTACAACAGCTAAATCTTTCTGGTGATGTAACATCGCGCGCATGTCACACAATGCAGTCAGCGTCGTTGATTTGTTCAGCATCGGAATCGGCCCATCGTCTTCTCATACGGTGGGCCCTATGCGTGCCGCGCTTGCATTTATCGAGGATTTGAGTGAAGCGCCCGCCGCAGTCAAGGTTGAGCTGCGAGGCTCCTTGGCGGCAACGGGTGTGGGCCACGGAACCGACCGAGCTGTGCTACTGGGACTTGTCGGTTATACCCCACTTACTACTTCTGCGGACACCCGGCCGCTTCCTGGTGAGCTCATTCCAGAACGAGGGCACATCCAAGGTCCAGAGCGTGAACTCGACTATGAAGTCGCGATGAACCCGGTGCCCGTCGCTAAGCACCCAAACTGCCTGATTTTCGATGCGTGGAACGCCGAGGGCGTGCGCATCGCTTCCCGTAAAGAGTACTACTCCGTTGGCGGTGGTTTTATCCTCGACCGCACGCAGATGGAAGCAAACCGCGACCAGGCGGGCGTCGCCACCGTACGCGATGCGGTTAACGTCCCCTACCCATTTTCCGATGGTGCGTCCCTAATGCGCCAGTGCGAAACTCATCAGCTATCTATCGCAGAACTCATGCGTGCGAACGAAGAAGCGATACACGGCAAGGACGTCCTGGATGCTCACCTCGACGCGGTCTGGGACACCATGCAAGAGTGCGTCGCCCACGGCCTAAAAACGGAAGGTGAGCTTCCAGGTGGACTATCAGTTCGTCGCCGCGCTCCTCGGCTACATCGCTTATTGACGGCCGAATACGAGGCCTCCGCATCTCGCGGCCTTGACGCGATGGAATGGGTCAACTTGTACGCTCTCGCTGTCAATGAGGAAAACGCCGCGCACGGGCGCATCGTGACCGCCCCGACGAATGGTGCGGCGGGGATTATCCCGGCCGTCATGCACTACTGCCGGGATTTTACCGACGACTTCGACCGGGATGCTGCGCATCAGTTCCTGCTGACCGCTGGAGCGATCGGCGCCATCATTAAGACGAACGCCTCTATTTCCGGTGCCGAAGTCGGGTGTCAGGGCGAGGTAGGGTCCGCATCGTCCATGGCCGCAGCCGGTATGTGCGCAATTCTGGGCGGCACTCCGCAGCAGATAGAGAACGCTGCCGAGATTGGCCTCGAGCACAACCTCGGACTCACATGCGATCCAGTGGCTGGCCTTGTGCAGATTCCTTGCATAGAACGAAATGCCATCGGAGCGGTGAAATCAATCAACGCGGCCCGCCTAGCCAAGCTTGGTGATGGAACCAATAAAGTCACGCTCGATGATGTAGTAGAAACGATGGCAGCGACAGGCCACGACATGATGAGCAAGTACAAAGAGACGTCAATGGGAGGCCTCGCTGTACAGCTTGGCCTCCCGGTCAACATCACAGAGTGCTAAATCAGGCTAGCTCACTGCCTGAATAATGGCCGTAGCCTGAAGCGGAACGGCAACTTGTTCGTGGCTCTCCAGATTCTTGACCGCCACTTCCCCGTTCGTCAGCTCCTGGTCCCCGAGCACGAGAGCAAAGCGCGCACCCGCCCGGTCAGCGCCTTTCATTGCGCCTTTCAAACCGCGACCACCGTACGCCATGTCAGCTGAAATTCCTGCGGCACGGAGCTCGTCGATAAGCGAGCTCATCTTGCGGCGAGCCTCCTCACCGATTGCTACGCCGAACACCTCAACGCGACGATCCAGATTCGGGAGCGCCACCTCCTCAGCCTCCAACGCGAGCACTGTCCTATCAACGCCAAGCCCGAATCCGATGCCTGACAGATCTTGGCCACCGATCTGCGCCATCAAGCCATCGTAACGTCCACCTCCGCCAATTCCCGACTGAGCCCCAAGACCATCGTGCACAAACTCGAAAGTAGTCTTTGTGTAGTAGTCAAGGCCTCGCACCATCCGCGGGTTAATCACAAACGGAACCCCCATATCCTTCAGCGTCCCGGTAACAGTCTCGAAGTGCTCGCGAGACGCATCTGAGAGGTGGTCCAGCATCAACGGCGCATCGGCTAGAAGCTCCTGTACCTCCGGACGCTTGTCGTCCAGAACACGAAGCGGATTGATTTCCACGCGGTGCTGCGTCTCCTCGTCTAACGGGAGCTTCTTGAGGAAAGCTTGGAGCTTTTCCCGGTATGCGGGCCTGCAGGTGTGATCGCCAAGGCTTGTCAGCTCGAGGCGAAAGCCTTTCAACCCAACACTCCGGTAGCAACGATCCGCAAGTGCGATAATCTCCGCATCAAGCAAGGGGTCGTCGACGCCAATTGCCTCGACACCAACTTGCTGCAACTGGCGGTACCTGCCAGCTTGCGGACGCTCGTATCTGAAAAACGGACCGGCGTAGTTCAGTTTCACCGGCAGATAACCCCTGTCAAGGTTGTATTGGATCACTGCACGCATGACGCCTGCAGTCCCCTCTGGACGCAAGGTCACAGAACGCCCGCCACGGTCGGCAAACGTGTACATTTCCTTCGACACAACATCGGTAGATTCACCGACACCACGGGCGAAAAGAGTTGTGTCTTCGAAAACCGGAAGCTCGATGTGTTGGAAACCCGCAACATGCGCCTGTCGCACGAACTCATCGCGGACATAAAGGAACTTCGACGACGCCGGGGGCACGTACTCCTGCACTCCCTTTGGAGCGCTCAGTGCCTTGAACTTTTCTTTTTGGGGTTTCTTCGTATCACTCACGGGGACTGAGTCTAGCTGTTCTCCGTCGCTACCGCAGCCATGGCTACTGATTACGAGCCTCAAGGAGAAACGGGTTCGTGGTTCGTTCGTGCGCCATGGTTGTACCGGGCCCGTGTCCAGGCAACAACGTTGTCTCGTCAGGAATCGCCCAAACCGGTCCACACAAAGAGGTTTTCATTGCCCCTGGATCGGAGTGTGGCAGGTCAGTCCGGCCGACGGACCCCGCGAACAGCACGTCGCCTGAAAACATGACGTCGCCCATCTGATAGAGGACACTGCCGGGAGAATGGCCTGGAGTATGAGTTACATCAACCCTAAAACTGCCGATTTCAAGTGGCCCATCTGCGTCAAACGTGCGGAGGTCCGATACGGCCTCCATCGAAGCGGCGTCGAAAAGCTCGAGTGTTGAGGCAGGAAGACCGCGTCCATGATCAAGCATGAACGCGTCAGCTGCGTGAATAAATACGGGAACCTGGTACCGCGCAACATCTCTCGTATGGTCAATATGGCCGTGGGTAAGAAAGATGGCTACAAGTTGCAGCCCCTCTTCCTTGAGAAACGCAGAAACGACCTGGTGTGTTCCCATGCCGGCATCGACGAGGCAGGCTAGCTTCGCAGAATCATCGATGATGACGTAGCAGTTCGTCTGAAACGGTCCCGACGTAAAACCTAAGATTCGCAATGCCTACCTCGCCGTCTACCTAAATCTCTCCGACTAGGAAAGGGCAGCCTCGGCAGCCGAGTAGTTGGGCTCGTTGGTGATCTCCTCGACCAGCTCGACGTGCACCACGCGATGATCGGCGTCAGTCACGATGACCGCGCGTGCAAGCAATCCCTTGAGTGGCGTTCCGTCAAGCGTGAGGCCGAACGCCGTGCCGAAATCAGAGCGGAATGCAGAGAGGGCCTCTACATTCTCGATGCCCTCTGCCGCGCAGAAACGCTGCTGAGCAAACGGCAAGTCCTTCGAGATACAAAGCACTGCAGTGTTTTCTGCAGATCCCGCGAGCTCATTAAACGCTCGCACAGACTTTGCGCACACGTCAGTGTCTAGCGATGGGAAAACGTTCAGTACCAGGCGCTTCCCCTCGTAATCGGTCAACTTCTTTTCCGAAAGATCGCCTGCGACTAGCACGGCGTCAGGAAGGGTGTCGCCTACCTTCGGAAGAGATCCAGATGTTTGCGACTCATTACCTTGAAAAAATACCTTTGCCATGCCCACGACCCTACATGAACTATCGGTAGCAAGCAGTCGCACAAAACACAGCAAAATACGACGGGTACAGTTACACCTGCTAATATTTCCCAGTCAACTAGTCAGAATAGAGGTACTACGGTGAGCAATAGAGAGCGCGGTCAAGAAGCCCTTAAACATCTGGAGCGTGAATTGAATTCACGCGATCGAAAGCAGAACTCAAAGCCCTGGTCGATCGCGGCGCTTTCCGCAGTTGTAATCGTGGCGCTAGGCGGCGGCATCTACTTCCTGGCGAACCAGGACGGCGACAGCACCAGCGAAGCACAAAGCTCGGCTGAAGAAACCACCGCCCCAAGCGAATTCGACGCCAACAACTACGAGGCAATCGCGACGAAGCGTGCCGAAGCACTCCCCGCCTCAGTCTCGTGTGAATACACCCCCGATACAGCACAGGGTGACAAGAAAGCAGACCTGCCGAAGACCGACAACGTCTCTACGACAGGGACCGTCAACGTCGAGCTCGACACCAGTGCAGGGCCGATTGGTATGGAGCTCGACCGCTCTGTCTCGCCGTGCACTGTGAATGCGATCGAACACCTCGCCTCTGCTGGCTACTTCAACGATACCGTCTGTCACCGGCTCACCGATGGCGACGGCCTTAAAGTACTGCAGTGCGGTGACCCGACTGGCGTAGGCAGCGGTGGCCCTGGCTTCCAGTTCGCAAATGAGTTCCCGACTGACGAAGCGCTCAAGGCGCTCAAGGACGCGCCTGCTCCTGACGGAGTGTCCCCCGAGGAAGCAGAGCAAATGAAGCAGATGGAGCTCCAGCAGAACCCTCAGAAGTACGCGCGCGGCACCATCGCTATGGCGAACGCCGGTTTGGATACCAATGGGTCCCAGTTCTTCCTGAACTACGGTGATTCAGTGCTGCCTCCGCTGTACACCTACTTCGGTCAAATCTCTGAAGAAGGTTTGAACACCCTTGACAAGATTGCTGAAAAGGGCGTCGAAGGCGGCGGCCGAGACGGCGCACCAGCCGAAGAGGTACGCATCAAATCGGCAACCGTAAAGTAACTACACAGTTGCCTCTCAGCTGCACAGGAGCAGTTTTCAGCCTATTCAAAGTCTTGCAAAACGTCTGATAGCCAACTAGAGTTTGCACTCGTACATTTGTCAATCCCGTCAGATTGGAAAATTCATGAACTTCCGTAAAAGTATTCTTGCAGCAGCCACTGCTGTAGCTGTCGCAACTTCTGGCGTTGCTGCTGCTGAGGCTGCAGAAAGCACCACCCCAACCACCACGGCCAAGCCAGCTTCGAACACCAAGACTGAGAAGGCCCCGACGGTGAAGAACACCACCTCCAAGAAGTCCACCACGAAGCAGGCTCCTAAGGATCAGTCGAGCGACGAGGGCTCCTCCGTCAAGGACATGTCCCCATCTGAAATCCGTGACTGGATCGCAGTGTTCACCGCCGTCATCGGTGCGCTCGGTACCCTGTTCGCATTCCTGGACAAGTACCTGCGCAAGTAGACCGCTGGCTAGGTGCCACACTGGCATCTCCCACTAGCGCACCCAAGTGGGGTAACCCGTGATCGGGTTACCCCACTTTTTCTATACACCGACGCGGTAGACGTCGAATACCCCTTCAACATTCCGGATCAGATTCATCACAGAAGCGAGCTGCTTCGTATCCGAAACCTGGAAGCTGAATCGAATCGTGGCAATACGGTCTTCCTTAGCTTGTGAGGAAAGCGATAGAATCGCCAATTTTTGTTCAGACATTACCCCCGTGAGTTCCGCGAGGAGGCCGTGCCGGTCAAGAGCTTCCACCTGAACGGTCACGATAGAGGTACCCGCAGAGCCGCCAGCGCCGGACCACGAAACCTCGATCAACCGCTCTGGCTCTTGCCTGAGCTTGTTCGCGTTGGTGCAATCTGTGCGGTGCACCGAAACCCCTCCACCGCGGGTTACGAACCCGAAGATATCGTCGCCAGGAACCGGCTGGCAACAGTTAGCAAATTTGGCCATTACATCCGGGCTGCCCTGCACCAAGACTACAGGGCCATCGCCCGAGGGTTCTGGTCGGATGATCTTTGAATGGGGCGTCCGATCCGCCAGAAGATCTGCGGCGTCTTCGACGTCACCAAACTGGTCGACCAGCATTTTTGCAACATGCCGGGACGAAACATTCCCAGCGCCGATAGCCGTGTACAGGGCATCTACATCGGAGTAACGCAGCCTGCGTGCAATATCGCGCATTGACTCAGGCGTAAATAGCCGGTGAAGTGGAAGTCCGCTCCGCTGTACTTCCGCTGCCAGCGCATCGCGTCCGACTTCGAGGTGTTCCTCGCGCCGTTCTTTCGCGAACCACTGACGCACCTTTGTTTTCGCACGCGGTGAAACAATAAAGTCTTGCCAGTCACGAGAAGGCCCGGCATTCGGGTCCTTCGAGGTAAAAATCTCGACGCGGTCACCATTTTGCAGCTGTGACTCCAGAGCAACCAGTTTGCCGTTAACTTTTGCCCCCACGCATCGGTGGCCTACCTCAGTGTGCACCGCGTAGGCAAAGTCCACAGGCGTCGAACCGGCAGGAAGGTTGATAACATCGCCGTGTGGCGTGAAGACGAAAATCTGCTTGCTTGTCAGGTCGTAGCGCAGTGAATCAAGAAACTCATTTGGGTCTGAAGCTTCCTTTTGCCAGTCAAGCAGTTGGCGCATCCACGCCATCTGATCTACTTCAGCCTGATCTCCCTTATGCGATCCTTTCGTCTCTTTGTACCGCCAGTGAGCTGCAACACCGAACTCGGCGTTGTAGTGCATCTCGTGCGTACGTACCTGTACTTCGAGAGCTCGCCCGCTGTTCGTCATCACCGTCGTGTGCAGCGACTGATACACACCGAATCGCGGATTCGAAATATAGTCCTTAAATCGGCCCGGCATTGCAGAATACATAGCATGGACGACGCCGACCGCTGCGTAACAGTCGTGGAGATTATCGACGAGCACGCGAACGCCAACGAGGTCGAAGATTTCGTCGAACTCGTGGCCTCGAACAACCATTTTTTGGTAGATGGACCAATAGTGCTTCGGCCTCCCCATCACCTCTGCGTCGATCCCGTTTTTCTTCAGTTCGGTTTGCAACTCACGAATAATCTCTGCAAGAGCTCTGTCCCGCGAGGGCGCTCGGTCAGCAACTAACCTCACGATCTCTTCGTATTTCTTCGGGTAGAGGATCGCGAACGCGAGATCTTCAAGCTCCCATTTCACTGTCGCCATCCCGAGGCGGTGTGCAAGCGGTGCAATCACATCAAGGGTTTCGCGCGCCTTCTTCGCTTGCTTCTCAGGAGGAAGAAAGCGCATCGTGCGCATGTTGTGGAGCCTATCCGCAACCTTAATCACAAGTACCCGGGGATCCTCCGCCATGGCAACGATCATTTTCCGGATCGTTTCTGCCTCTGCCGACGCCCCAAGCGCAACCTTGTCTAACTTCGTTACGCCATCGACGATTCGTGCCACCTCAGGCCCGAAGTCGGCCGTAAGTTCATCCAGGGTGTAGTCAGTGTCCTCAACGGTGTCATGCAACAGTGCTGCCACCAACGTTGTGGTGTCCATACCAATTTCACCACAGATCGTGGCTACGGCAAGCGGGTGCGTAATATATGGGTCGCCTGATTTCCGGAACACGCCATCGTGTAGCTGCTCAGCCGTCTCATAGGCACGATTCAATAATGCGACGTCGCACTTCGGATGGTGCCGTCGATGAATCGATAACAGCGGGTCCAGGACCGGATTGCTACGGACCCGCACACCGCCAGTGAGCGAACGAGCAAGTATTGCGGACACACTTCGCATCGAGGGTGTATTCCTCTTCGGTGCTTTCTCTTGAGTCACAGTCCGCCTCCAAACTCTCCTATTGGTCGAGCACTACCACGGGAACATCTCCTAAGCGGCTTCTACCGTCCAGTCCTTGTACCTCGAGCATTACTACGTATCCAACAACGCTACCACCTGCGCGTTGGATTAAATCGGTTGCTGCGGAAAGAGTTCCGCCAGTAGCAAGCACATCGTCAACGAGAACAACCTTCTTACCGTCCAGGTCAATTCCCGACGCCGGGATTTCCAAAGCTGCAGTGCTGTACTCGGTTTTGTATTCCTGTGTAATCACCGGCGGAGGGAGCTTCCCCTTCTTACGGATGGCGAGGATGCCTACGCCCATCTCGTATGCAACAGCTGAGCCCAGGAGAAAACCACGGGCATCCAGCCCGCCAACAAGGTCTGCTCCAAGATTCTCAGATACACGCGCCATTTCTTTGATAACAACCCGCAAGGCATGCGCATCTGCAAGCACCGGTGTGAGGTCTTCAAACAACACGCCCTTTTCGGGAAAATCTGGTACTTTACGGATCTTTTCTCGAAGCGCTTCCTTTGCGCTTTCAAACGTGTCCTTCGAATCGCCCATGGGTTTCTCCTTGGATAGCTTCATTTCTTTACTCATCAACGGACCATCGATCCATATTCCAGCCAATTCCCGACAAGCCTGTGTACATAACAACGTTTCCAACTCGCTGATCAATCGCGAACGAGCGAGGCTGTGCTGAAAGTGGCAGAATCGGAATCTCCCGCCAAAGCCAATTCTCTTGACGCCGCAATGCGTCGAGTTCCTGCACCCGATTGTTCGCAGCTGGGTACTCAACTTGAGAATCGATTGGCATCAAAAGCGCATCGATGGTGCCCTCTTTCTCTACGATCTGGCCTTGTTCGTCCATGGCATAGCCCGGCAACTCGGCCAACGTCGCTAGATTCTCCGACTGGTCGAGAACTTCAATACCCGCCGGTTCGCACTGTGCTCGGATCGTCTGAATCATTGCGGAGATCCGTGCCGACCGCATCGACGTCGAGATCCGTAGAACACTGCCACTTGCAGCACGTGCCTTTTCGACGTCATACTCAGTTGCCGTCTCACCGACACTTTCAATTTTCGACGCCAGCGGGTCACTATGCGCAACTACTTGCACTGGAGCAGCTGCAACCTCTAGGCCCGACATCTTCGAGGAAGTTTGTGCGACTTCAGACGGATTCACACAGTGAGCAAGCGCCCTGCGCCGTTCTGGTTCTGCCCAGGGGCCTGACTTGGCCATGACCAACGCGTCAGTCAGTTCCCCCACAACGCTGGTCACATCAACTGGTTCTCTCTCTGCGTTTACGTCGTACCAGTCTGGTGCTGGTTCTTCGAGGTTGCCGATTTTCAATCCGCCGGAGGCAACTAGTTCACCGGAATCTGCATTCCCCGGCCAGACCACGATCTTCTGCAGCGCTGGAGCATCACCGTAATAGGAATCATTAGCGACGAGGACTACTTCGCCTTCTTTACCAACACTCTCAATCTTGTACGGTCCGAAAGATACTTGAAGTTCAGGATCGTACTGCTTCAGGTCAAAACCGTGACGCCAAATATCTGCAATGCTTCGAAGGCTCATTGGGTCACGCACAGTAAGCACATCAACGAGCTCTTCCGCCGGCATTCCGACACGCGCTGCAACTGCGTGTGACGGCAAAACTGTTCCGGGTTCAAAAAGGTCGCGCCAACGGGCGCCACGGTTCTCCTTCATTGTGAGAGTGAAAGTTTTTGATCCGGGTTGACATGCCAATGTATCAGCGTCGTCGAAAAGAGGCATCCATGAACCGAAGAGCTCTGGTAGCTTCCCAGCTGTGAACGTCAACAGGTAGTCATTACACGTTACTGGGGTATTGTCGGAGAACACTGCAGCATCGGAGATGGTGTAAATCACCTGACGCCTGTCGCCGGGCAGCACTTGTGTCTCTACTAAGTCGGTATTAGGGATCATTTGCCCGTTGGGGCCCGGAACATAAACTCCGGGGTACAAACGACCAGATAGTTCTTGCGCCAACGTCGAGTGCCCCTCAGCGCTACCCGCGTTCACTGTGACCAGTGGTGCTTGTACCTGATAGCCAAACTCTTCGCTATTAGAGTTCGACGCTGGACCACCGTCGGAACACGCCGTTGCTAAAAACACGACAGAACATGCAGCAACGGCGCGTGAAAATACGCTACTCATACTTGGTTTACCTAGCGTGTCGACGGCCGCCAAGTGCTCATTGCCGGCGATTCGTCTCCATCGCTGCCTTCCACAGCACTACGAACCGGTGTATCAACGGTGCGCTTTGGCTTTACAGTGGCTTCATCGTCGTGGTCGACGATCTCACCGGCGCGGTATTTCTCTACTTCAACGTTGTGTTCCTTGTAAACGCGCTTGCGCTCCATAAGCGTTACCAGCAGCGGAGTCGCGAGGAATAGCGAGGAGAAGATACCTTCGATGACGCCGATCAGCTGGATCAAGGCGAGATCCCGGAGTGTACCCACACCGAGCATCCAAACTGCAACAATCATCAGCGCGACGATCGGGAGTGCAGAAATGACGGAAGTTGAAATCGAGCGCATGACCGTTTGATTCACTGCCAAGTTCGCTTCTTCAGCATAAGTCGAACGACGCGAGTCCAATACACCGCTAGTGTTCTCCTTCACCTTGTCGAAGACGATCACGGTGTCATAAATGGAGAACGTCAAAACGGTAAGCAGACCGATAATCATCGCTGGGGTAATTTCCAGCCCGAAGAGTGCATAGAACCCTACGATCAATATGCCGTCAATGATCAATGCACCCATCGCCGCGATGGCCATCTCTCGTTGCAGGCGGACAGCCACGTACACGGCTGCAGCGACGAGGAAGACCAGCATCGCCATCAACATCCGCTTCGTGATTGTGTCACCCCACGATTCGGAAACAGTCGAATCACCAATTGCGTCGGCAGACACTTCCCCTTCAGCATTCTTGGTGTGATGCTTCTCAAAGATCGCCTGCCGCGCTTGGTCGATTTGTTCCTGGCTCAGATGCTCAGCATTAATCTCAAGCGTCCGGGCATCACCGGCACCAATAATCTGAGTCAGTTCAGGAGTGACGCCGGTCGCGTCAATAAATGTTTCCTCGACTTCTTCGGCAACGAGATCATCGGCCGGCATCGAGAGTTTGGTACCGCCTTCGAAGTCGATACCAAGGTTGAATCCACGGACCAGCATCGCAAGCAGCGAGATAACTACCAGTGCCATGGTGATCCCGTACCAGAGCTTACGGCGACCGACGAAATCGATCGCCGCATCGCCCGTGTACAGACGCTCCCAACGGCCGGGCTCCTCGACAGTTGGTACGACGGAAGCAACGGTTTCAATTTGCGATGACGACATTGCTACTTCACCTCAATACTTTCCGACGCGGCTTCTGCAGCCACGCCTTGATGAGCTTCCTCGCTCACGTCCTTGTCATGCTGCGCTGCAGCAAACACTTTGGTCATACCGTTGACAGCTGGCTTCGACCAGAACCGGGACCGGGAAGCGAACACCATGAGCGGAGCAGTGACCAAGAACGTCACTAGCAGGTCAAATACGGTCGTAAGGCCCATCGTGAATGCGAAGCCCTTCACATCGCCAACCGCAAGGAAGTAAATAATGACCGCGCCGATCAGGGTCACCATGTTACCGGTAATAATTGTATCTTTCGCTCGATCCCAGCCGGAGGCAGATGCAGAGCGGAAAGTCTTGCCCTTACGAACTTCGTCCTTGATGCGTTCGTAGATGACAACGAAGGAGTCCGCAGTAGTACCAATACCAATGATCAAACCGGCGACGCCGGAGAGGTCCAGCGAGTAGCCGATCCAGCGCCCCAACAGAACTAGCGAGCCGTAAACGAGAAGACCCGCAAAGAAAAGCGTAGCCAGGGAAATAAGACCATAGAGCCGGTAGTAGAAGAACACGAAAATTGCGACCAAAATCAGACCGACAATGCCTGCATAGAAGCCAGCCTGCAAGGATGCCAGACCAAGTGACGGCGGCACTGTCATCGCTGTACCACCAGGTTCGCCATTCTCACCCGCGAAAGAAAGCGGCAACGCACCGTAACGCAGGTTGTTTGCGAGGCTCTCAGCTTCCTCCTGAGTGAAGTTGCCTGTAATAGAGGTTGCGGAACCGACTGGGGTTGCGCCCTGAATGACAGGTGCGGAGATAATTTGTGAGTCCAGTGTGATCGCGATCTGCTGCCCGATCATCTCACTCGTCAGCTGCGCCCAGGTAGACGAGCCATTAAACTCGCCTGCCTGGCTGAAAGCGAAGTTGATCTCCATCTGGCTCGACTGCGGGTTGAATCCACCAGTGATCGAGCGACCAGTGTCGATCTGTTCACCGGTGAGACGCGGGCCGTCCGTATCAGTAACACCTGCGAGCAATGGCACCTCGCCGAGGAGCAGTACCTGGCCAGATGAAGGGTCACAGGCTACAAGTGGTGCTGCTTCGTCATCGGTCCCGGCCAATGGATCAGTAGGTTGCACGGCACACAACGCGCTCAGCATCGACATAGCAACGAATTGCTGGGTAGGGTCTTCAGACTGACGAGTTGCCTTGAGCATCTCAGCCTGGTCAGCCCTGCGCTCCGAGGACTCCACAGGACCATTCGGCTCAGGCAACGGTTTCGCATCAATAGCAGGAATCTCAACGGTTTGCCCCTGTTCGGCAACCTGCTTCTTCACCTGATCGCCAATCGCCTTGGCTTGATCCGCGGTCAAAACCCCATACCGGATCCAATCGTTCGCGGTCTTTGCGAAGACCTCACCAATCGAATCTGCGGAAGGTGCAGGCGGTTGCATTACCGGACGGAACAGCAGCTGCGAAGTCTGCCCAATATTACGTACTTCCGATGTGTCGTCGCCCGCGGCAGTGATCACTAGGGTATTGCCGTCAACGACGACAGTCGCGCCGGAAACACCCATGCCGTTCACACGCTTCTCAAGAATGTTTCGCGCTTCGTCGAGCTGTTCGCGAGTTGGCTCGTCTCCCTGCGGAACGAGGGTCACGCGAGTACCGCCCTGCAGGTCGATACCAAGCTTCGGGGTTGCGGACTTATCGCCCGTGAAAAATACTAATGAGTACACGCCAATGACGATGAGCGCAAAAAGCGCCAGCGCGCGCGCAGGCCACTTCCGCTTTGATCTCAACTCGCCGGAACGCTGAGTGTTCTTGGACACCGAGCTAACTCCTCTATTTCTACGTTATTTCACTGCCACACCCCGCTTTGCCCGAAACTTTGGGTAAAGCGGGGTGTGGTGCACATCGATTTATCGTACGTCATCAACTGTCATATCGGTAAAGACAGCTAGACAGCATTTGCCGTAACGCTGAGATGGACTATTCCGGACGTTGTTCCGAATCGTCTGCTGTAGGTTCCTGAACCGCGGACTCGACTGCCTCTCGCTTCATAATTCCGGCGGTCTCCATCTTGACGACAACACCAGGGGCAATTTCAATTCGAAGCGTAGCGTTATCTGCGTCAACAACGTCTCCATGAAGGCCAGAAACCGTCACAACATGGTCACCGGGCTGAATGGAGGACTGCATCTCCTGTACCTGTTGCTGACGCTTCTTCTGGCTTCGCATCATCAAGATTGACGGAAGCATGAACACCAATAGGACGAGCAAAATAAGGATGATTTCCATAGCTCTATATTGACATACTCCCAATTATGTTGAAACGAGTGCCTGTCCTGGAGCATCCGGTGGCGGATCAATTCCAAGGTGCTGCCAGGCAGCCGCCGTAGCAACGCGGCCACGACCAGTTCGTGCCATCAATCCTGCTCGCACCAGGTAAGGCTCGCATACTTCTTCGACTGTAGACGGTTCCTCCCCTACAGCAATTGCCAGTGTATTGACGCCAACAGGTCCCCCACCGTGGCCACGAATGAGCGAATTCAGGACCGCTCTGTCGAGCCGATCAAGCCCGAGGTCGTCAACGTCAAACACCTCCAGCGCAGCACGCGCCGCTTGAATATCGATTCGTCCGCTGCCATGCACATCTGCCCAATCACGAACACGTCGCAGCAATCTATTCGCAATACGCGGAGTTCCCCGTGAACGTGAAGCGATTTCGACTGCTGCCTCCTTGTCGATCTCAACTTGCAAGATCTTCGCAGCACGTTCGACCACGTGCCTCAAGTCAGTAACCTCGTAAAACTCCATCTGTGCCGTAAAACCGAAACGATCCCGCAACGGACCAGTGAGCATACCAGCGCGAGTCGTTGCACCGACCAGGGTGAACGGTGGAATCTCAAGTGGAATTGACGTCGCCCCGGGCCCCTTTCCAACAATGACGTCAATACGGAAGTCCTCCATTGCCATATACAGCATTTCCTCCGCAGGCCGTGCAATACGGTGAATCTCATCGATAAAGAGGACATCGCCTTCCATAAGATTCGAAAGCATCGCAGCGAGGTCACCAGCACGTTCAAGCGCTGGACCAGAGGTCATCCGCAAGGAAGTTCCGAGTTCCTGCGCGATGATCATCGCCATCGTTGTCTTTCCTAGCCCTGGCGGACCGGAAAGCAAGATGTGGTCCGGTGTGACGCTTCGTTGACTTGCACCCGCGAGTACAAGACTGAGCTGCTCACGCACTTTCGGCTGTCCGATGAACTCATCAAGCGACTTCGGACGAAGAGACCTCTCAATATCGTGTTCATCACTATGCGCATTGACACTGACGGGAGCCCCATCGGGACGTGAAAGATCATCCGGCAACTGGAATACGGTTTTTTCAACATCTGACATGAACCCCACCTACTTTTTCGATAGCGTCTTCAGCGCTTCGCGCAACAGATTCGATGGATCAGTATCCGGTTGTTCCGCAACGAGAGGTTCGACGACAGTCCGTGCACTACGCTCGGTGAATCCAAGCCCAACCAGTGCTTCTACAATCTGCTCACTGATGCCTGAGTCTGAAGCAGCCGGAGCCGTTGCTCCGTGGCTCGCTTCGCTGCCCGTTTCAAACAAGCCGACAACCTTATCTTTCAGCTCCAACACGATTCGTTCTGCCATCTTCTTACCGACGCCAGGAATTGTTTGAATCTTCTTCGCATCACCGCTGGAAATCAATTCGGCCAGTTCCCCAGGCCCAAAGACTGCCAGTGCTGCCATCGCCAGCTTTGGCCCTAGCCCACTCACGGTTTGAAGCTTGTGAAACATAGACCGCGAGTCCTCATCCGCGAACCCATACAAGGTCATACCGTCATCGCGGACCACCAGACTGGTGACTACATCCGCATGCTCACCACGAGTTAGGCGACTGAGCGTTGGTGGCGTCGCCAAGAAGCGATAGCCAACGCCCCCGCAGCCAATAACAGCATGATCGAGGCCAATCGAAAGGACGTCACCGTGGAGGGAATCAATCATGAACTAGTTCTTTCTCAGTTTTTCAATAGCGGAAGCTCGGGCAAGCAACGGGGCTCGCCAGCAATGGCAAACAGCGATGGCCAACGCGTCTGCAGCATCTGCTGGCTTTGGTGGCTCGCTCAGACCAAGAATACGTGTAATCATCGTAGTCATCTGTTTCTTATCAGCACGCCCATTACCAGAAACCGACTTTTTTACCTCTGAGGGCGTATACATGTGCACTGGTATATCGCGCTCTGCAGCGGCGAGGACCATTACCCCGACGGCGTGGGCAGTATGCATCACGGTAGATACGTTACTGCGTTCGAAAATTCGCTCCATCGCAACCACGTCGGGCTTATACTCATCCATCCAGTCGCTTACCGACTTCGAGATCCGCAATAAACGCTCCGATAGTTCCACATCGGAAGGAGTGCGCGCTACACCGACGGCAATCGGTATGACCTGACGCCCTCTCCCCGCTTGAACTACCGAAAGGCCGCATCGGGTCAAACCAGGATCTATGCCCATTACCCTCAGACCTTGGAGGTTCACCGCGCTTCCTTCCGCCGAATATTGTACTGGCACATATGTTCTGCCATAGTCTGAAAAAGAACCACCACTCGCCGCAACGAATGGTGGTTGAAAAACAGACTACGCCTTACAAGTCGAGCTCGGCTGCGATCTCGTCAGGAATAGACATGTTCGAGTACACATTCTGTACATCATCAGAGTCTTCGAGGGCATCAATCAGCTTCAGATTCTTTTCAGCAGCAGATGCATCCAGTTCAACTTCCACGTCAGCACGGAAGTCCTGCTCAGAGCCCTCAACCTCGATACCGGCCTCCACTAACGCCTCGCGGACTGCGGCAAGGTCGGTCGGCTGACAGGTAACTTCAAACTCTTCGCCAAGATCGTTAACTTCTTCTGCACCAGCGTCAAGTACCGCCATCAACACATCGTCCTCGGTGAGCTCCCCTTTCGCCACCGTGACGACACCGACGCGATTGAACATGTAGCCCACAGAGCCGGTTTCACCAAGATTACCGCCGTTCCTGGTCATTGCCGTACGAACCTCAGTCGCTGCTCGATTACGGTTATCCGTCAGGCACTCGATCAACAGAGCGACACCGTTCGGGCCGTACCCCTCGTACATCACCGACTCCCAGTCAGAGCCGCCGGCTTCCTCGCCCGATCCACGCTTACGCGCACGTTCGATGTTGTCGTTCGGGACCGACGCCTTCTTCGCCTTCTTGATCATGTCATCAAGCGTCGGGTTGCCTGCTGGATCGCCGCCACCAGTGCGAGCTGCAACCTCGATATCTTTGATCAGTTTCGCCCAGAGCTTGGAACGCTTTGCGTCGTTCGCGGCCTTCTTATGTTTAGTAGTAGCCCACTTTGAGTGGCCAGACATCCGGTATCCCTTCGCTTAAAACGGTTGACTATTGGTAATTGAACGTCAACCTACTATACGCCCGAACAGGTTGAGCTGCAGAACCGCGAGCAAGGTTCAGCCGCTAAAGGGAAAGCGAAGCGAAGGCTGGCAGGGCTGCGGTCCCACCCAATCGAAGAAGCCTTACGGCGGGCCGTAGCCGTAGCGAACGAACATCGCTGACAGCGTCGTTATAAAACCGCAGTGCAATTGCCACACGTGTATCTGCAGCGTCAATATCAGCGGGAAGCATCGACCCTTGTCTCTCGATGTGTTTCCGCATTTCTTGTTCGGACTGAAGTCGTTCCTCTACGTCAACTGGAGTCAAACGCAATGATTCGATGATCCGGCACTCCTCGCGCATTTCCGGATACAGTGCGGCAATGACAGCACAGCGTTGGTCGAGCGCAGCTTGAAGTGCGTCGCGTGAACGGTCGAGACGGATATGGAGGCGGTGTAGCCGTTGCGCAGTGAAATATGCCCAGGCAAACAGCAGCGTGATTACCGCTGCGAACACCACTAGGGCGATAGTTGTCATGCGAGTGTCACCTTCTCACCAACACTTACTGCTTCGTATACAGCCATAATCTGAGCAGTCACTGTCGACCAGTCATACTGCGCGGCTCGCAGTTGCCCTCTTCTGCCCATCTCCAGGCGCAAAGCAGCGTCGTCAATCAAAGCCTGTAACGCCTTTGTCAACTCGGCAACATCACCTACAGGAAAAAGAATCCCGGCAGGGTCAGGTGATTCTGCATCACATACCAGCGAAAAGGCCTCTAGATCACTGGCCACAACAGCGCAGCCCGCAGCCATCGCTTCCACGAGAATGATGCCAAACGATTCGCCCCCAGTGTTCGGAGCGACAAATATATCCGACGCCCCCAGCAATCTCGCCTTTTCCTCCTCGCTTACGCGACCGACGAAGTTCACTCCTGGAATCTGCCGAGGCTCCCCGCTTCCGATCACCGTGAGTTCGACTCGTCCTTCAAGGTGATCGAACGCTTCGAGAAGCAGCGTTAGCCCCTTTCTTGGCTCGTCGATACGCCCCAAGAATGCGATTCGAACAGGCCTGACGGAGCTCAACGGCGCTAGCTTCCGGGCGGCTACGAACTTCCGAGTGTCCACTCCGTTCGGGATAACGATTGGATCGGCCCCGATCTGTTCAACCTGCCACCTCCGAGCAAGCTCGCTTACTGCGATACCCCCGCGGATCTTTTCTAAATATTTCCGCAAGAACGGCAGTGCAAGCTGCAAAATGCGAGACCCAGTTGTAGACGTGTGGTATGTAGCGACGATCGGCCCCGAAGCCAACATAAGCGCTGCGAGCGAATAGCTAGGAGAATTGGGCTCATGGATGTGCAATACATCAAAGTCGCCATCACACAGGAATTCGCGAGTAGTCGTAAAAACTTTAGGGCCGAACGACAGGCGCGCGACAGAGCCGTTATACGGAATAGGTAACGAACGCCCGCCTTTCTTTACAAACTCGGGAAGAGGCGTGTCATCACGCGCAGGCCCGAGCACTTTCACTTCATGCCCTTGACGCAAAAGTGATTCAGCTAAGTCAAGGATGTGCGCTTGAACCCCGCCTGGTTCGTCGAAAGAATACGGGCACACGATACCAATTTTCATCCCTTCGCTACCTTTTTCTTCCGGTCTGCGATCCAAAACGGCTGAAGCACATGCCAGTCTTGTGGGTGCTTTTTGATTCCGCGCTCAAACCAGCCCGCAAGCTTTTCCACTTTACCTTCTACGGAATCTGCAACAATCGGCGGCGATACGCTAGTCACCCACCCATCCATGCTGCCTGAACGCTCAAAGGCATTGTGCACTGCGAGCAGTGTCGCACCGGTTTTCTCCGCTAATACTGCCGGACCGGCGGGCATTGTCGTCTGCTCTCCAAAAAATGCTACCGGCACCCCGTGCCCACCGAGATCACGATCTGCCAACAAGCAGACAATCCCCTGTTTGTACAGAGCTTCCTCGAGGAGCTGCATTGGAGGTCTCGACGCACCACGCGAAGGAATCACCTGGATTCCTAACCCACGTCGAAATTCCAAAAACGCATCGTAGAGCTCTTCGGGCTCTACCCGCTCCGCGACCGTCGAAAAGCTCCCGTATCGGTGAGCAAGCCATGCGCCCGCAAGATCCCAGTTCCCCGAGTGTGGTAATGCGAGTACTACACCCTTGCCTTGTTGAATCGCATACTCCAGATGCTCAATTCCTTGTATCGATGCAGAGAATTGCTTGTGAAACCGTTCGTTCGAGATTACTTTCTGCAGGCAAAAGACCTCGAGCCAATACCGCATGTATGACCGCATCGAGTTCTTCACAAGCGAACGCGTGACGTTCTCAGGTCCAACCACACGCGAGAGATTCTTACGAAGTTGCTCCGGTAACCTCCCATTGCGAGAGTAAATGTCGGCGACGAACATCATCAGACGGTAGGCGATACTGTAGGGCAGCATTGATAGCAGCTTCCACCCCATCCAGTAGCTGCGATATACGCACTCATCTTTGAACGTGTGCATGCGTGCTTCGGTCCTAGCGCGACCCAAACGTTTTAGCTCCTGCTGGCGCGGCAATCTGCCGCTTGGATGCAGGATCCTTCGCTGCAATAACGAGTCGCTGCGCAACCGTATATATCGAGCCGAAAAACAGCAGCCAAAGCCCGCATTCAATGGCGTACGGCACGCCGAAGCCTTCCAACCCCAGCGCGACAAGCGCGATGAGAAGACGCTCAGGTCGCTCAACCAGCCCTCCAACAATCTTGATCCCCCCGGCCTCCGCGCGCGCCTTTACGTAACTAATCACCTGGGAGAGTACTAGTACCGCAAGGCAAACTGCGACATGCGCCGGAGAAGCTTGATCTACGTACACCAGCCAGAACACGATGGCACCGAAGAGCGCTCCGTCAGTAATCCTGTCACAACTTGCGTCAAGCGTAGCTCCGAAAGCAGTCCCTCCCCCGCGGAGACGGGCCATCGTGCCATCCACCATGTCAAAAGCCGCGAAAAGGCCACTCAGAATAGCTGCCAAAACAAGATGGTCAGTTGGAATGAGCACGACGGCTACCAACACAGTGAGCGCTGTTCCACCAAGCGTTGTCCAATTCGGTGTTAGACCAGCTTTAAGCAATGCAGTGGCGACCGGTTCTACGACAACAGCAGCAGGCTTTCGTCCATGAACACTGAGCATCTGCCTACTCCCCTCCAGTCTGTTGAGCCGCCACTTCTTTCCAGCTCTCTGCTAATAGTTGGCGCGTTTCACGCAGCAGCTGCGGAAGCACCTTGGTGCCAGTGATGACTGTCATAAAATTTGAGTCCCCTGCCCACCTCGGGACCACATGCACGTGTAGGTGATCTCCGATAGAGCCTCCGGAGGCCCTGCCTAAATTCATGCCAACGTTTATCGCTTCGGGGTCTGATACCGCCTTGAGAGTTTTCACTGCGAGCGTTACGAACCTCATAAGCTCGGCTGATTCCCCCGCAGTCAGGGCTTCAATCTCCGCCACCTTACGGTACGGCACGACCAAAATATGCCCAGCGTTATACGGATAAAGGTTCAGCACCGCGTAGACGGTCTCCCCTCGAGCCACGATGAGCCCCTCTTCATCGCTCATCGAAGGAATCTGCACGAAAGGATCACTTGACCCCTTCTCATCGCGTGGCGTTGACGCGATGTACTTCGAACGGTACGGCGCCCAAAGACGCTGAAGTCTGTCTGGAGTACCAACTCCAATGTCCTCATACATTTCTGAGCGCCTCTCTACTTCTACTGGTCAGCCTGGCGCTGTTCAACCAGCTCTTTCGTTGGTTGTTCGTTGAACTTTTCGTCCACCCAGTTGGTGATAAGTTCGACAGCCTCGTCGACGCCGACTCCATTAATTTGGGTGCCGTCGAGGAAGCGGAAGCTTACAGCGTTTGCCTCTACATCACGCGCGCCAGCGAGCAGCATGAACGGAACCTTGTGAGTGGTGTGCGTCCGAATCTTCTTCTGCATCCTGTCATCGGAATGGTCGACCTCAGCTCGGATGCCGCGCGCCCGCAGCTGCTGGATGATGCCGTCAAGGTGTCCAGCGAAATCGTCAGCAACGGGGATACCTACAACCTGGTGCGGTGCCAGCCAAGCCGGGAATGCACCGGCGTAGTGCTCAAGCAGCACGCCGAAGAATCGCTCAATTGATCCAAAGAGTGCACGGTGAATCATGACTGGTCGCTTCTTGCTTCCGTCTGAGGATGTGTACTCAAGATCGAAACGCTCAGGCAGGTTGAAGTCGAGCTGAACCGTGGACATCTGCCAGGTACGACCGATGGCGTCGCGAGCCTGTACGGAAATCTTTGGACCGTAGAACGCTGCACCTGCTGGGTCCGGAACAAGCTCGAGCCCAGACTTGGTAGCAACTGATTCTAGGATGCTCGTTGAACGCTCCCAGATATCATCATCACCGATGTACTTCTCGGGATCCTTGGTGGACAACTCCAGGTAGAAATCATCAAGCCCATAGTCTCTGAGCAGAGAAATAATGAACTCCAACACACTCGTCAGCTCGTCTTCAAGCTGTTCCTCGGTGCAGTAGATATGGGCATCGTCCTGAGTAAAACCGCGTGCACGAGTCAGGCCATGCACCACGCCGGACTTCTCGTAGCGGTACACGGTACCAAACTCGAATAGTCGCAGCGGCAATTCACGGTACGAGCGTCCACGTGAATCGAAGATGAGGTTGTGCATAGGGCAGTTCATAGGCTTGACGTAGTAATCGACTGCCTGTTTGGTCACATTGCCTTCGTCGTCGGTCTCGCCGTCGAGCTGCATCGGTGGGTACATGCCGTCGGCGTACCAGTCCAGGTGGCCAGATTTTTCGAAAAGCTCACCCTTCGTCAAGTGTGGGGTGTTGACGAATGAATAGCCTGCCTCGAGGTGACGCTGGCGGGAGTGTTCCTCCATCACCATCCGGATAATTCCTCCATCCGGGTGGAATACTGGCAAACCAGACCCAACTTCCTCCGGGAAGGAGAAAAGATCGAGCTCATTGCCAAGACGACGGTGGTCACGCTTCTCTGCTTCTGCAAGCATCAACATGTGCTCATCGAGCTTTTCTTTCGACTCCCAGGCGGTGCCGTAAATACGCTGCAACCCGGCGTTATTCTGGTTGCCACGCCAGTACGCAGCTGACGAACGTGTCAGTGCGAACGCCGGAATGTACTTAGTAGTTGGCACGTGAGGCCCGCGGCACAGATCGCGCCACTCGACTTCATTCGTCCGTGGATTCACATTGTCGTAGTGGGTGAGCTCTCCGTGACCGACTTCAGTAGCTTCGTCCGAGTCAGGGTCCACGTTTCCCTTGTCCTGCACGAGTTCAAGCTTGTACGGCTCATCAGCTAGGTCCTCTGCTGCCGCTTCAGCCGACGGATAGACTCCACGAACAAACTTCTGGCCCTGCTTGATGATCTTCTTCATGCGGCGCTCGAGCAGCTTCAAGTCTTCTGGTGTGAACGGTTCAGCCGCGTCGAAGTCGTAGTAGAAGCCACCCTCAATGGCTGGCCCAATTCCTAACTTCGTCCCCGGAAACTCAATCTGCACTGCTTGCGCCAACACGTGAGCACACGAGTGGCGAATCACGGACCGACCCAGCTCAGTGTTCGCGGTGACTGGAGTTACTGTGGTGTCTACATCCGGCGTAAATGACAGGTCCTTCAACGACCCGTCTTCAGACTGCACGCAGACAACCGCCTCCGGGCCCTTATTCGGCAGCGACAATTCGCGCATCGCAACCCCGGCAGGAGTGTTCGCCGGGACCGTGAAAGCCTGGGCTGCAAGGTGGGTTTGGTCGTTATTCGTCATGTTCGTGCGCTCCTTTGCGCTTCAATGAGGTACGTCATACCTGGACGCACCCAGCTGGATTCGTACAAGCTCGCCGGAACCTTTAAATATTGAGGTCGGCAAACATGGCAAAAATCATACCGCGTTCACTACGCGAGTAGTGACTCGGCCCAGAAACTCGGAGCACCATCTTGCGCCTGCGTGCCCGGTGGTATCCAGTACACCGCCGAACCAATGTGCGTGATCCATTCATTCAGTCGGTCAGCCTCATCGAGCCTTTTGAGGACCGGAGTGAATTGCGTATCTGGGTTTTCCTGAAATGCAATGAACACTAAGCCAGCGTTGGACAGCTGTTCCTGCCCAGGCTCAGGCGGCAAATTGTAGTTATAAGGGCGCCGTTTAAATTTCTGCTCTGGGTGCCCTTCAGGCGCCATTGACCTGGCAACGTGCGAGTTTCTATCGACCTTTGGCAGGCCATATTCGTCCCGCGCTTCCAGATCTACGGGAGTGAACTCTTCGCCGCCCGAAAGGGGTGCTCCGTTGTCTAGCCTGCGCCCGACGGCCTCTTCACGGGATGTCCGGTCGAGCATTTCCCAGGTGTCAAGGTTCATCGCTATTCGACGAACCACCATCGACGTTCCACCTTCAAACTCTGCAGCGCCTTTTGCCCACACCTGGGCGTCGTATTCCTCATCAGTGTGAGGGTTTACCGTGCCATCAATCTGTCCAAAGAGATTCCGTGGCGTGGTTCCTTCGCGGTGTACAGCAGGGTTATTCATGAACCCTTGCTGCACCCACGCGGTAGCTACATAATCGACGCCAGCTCGCACCATATGACGCATCGCCCATGCGCACATCAGTGGGTCATCTGAGCAAATCTGCAACACCACGTCAGTCTGGCCCCAGTTCCGTGAAAGCTCGTCTCGCGAGAGCGCCGGAATGTCGTGGAGCCACGACGGTTTGCTCTCAGGCGCGGCGATATCAAAAAACTTCTCTCCCAACCCCACGGTAATGGTGAGGTTTGCGGGGTGTTCCGTCATCTCTGGTTCCAGGCTTGCCAACGGGTTTTCGCCGGCTGTCAACGCACGGGCATCCTCAGTCCACAGTCGCATCAATCGAACAATCGCAGGCTTATCGACGCCATCTTTAAAATTGAAACCAATCAGATTTAGTGAGGACTGTTGAGGCGTCGAAATGCCTGCCTGGTGTATGCCGTCAAACGGAACCGTTGCTGTGGCAAGGTCTATCGCAGGCTCTTGCTGAGCATTCACCACAGCGTCGCGGCTTTCCGCGCAAGCTGTGGCTGCCCCGGCGGCAGCAACACTCAGAGTCCCGGCGAGAAAATGACGACGGTTGACAGGCATTCGACTTTCCTTCAATTAGTGGTTGTGGCCTTCACCCATGGACCCATGTTGGTGCCCCTGGAGCTCCCCGTGCTCACCATAGTCTTCGTCACCCGGAAGCATAGAGCGAACGGCTACGTCTGGAATCTGCTCCTCGGTTCCGTCGGCGAACTCAAGCGTTACATCGACCACGTCGCCTGCCGGAATTGCAGGGTCGAAGCCCATGATCATGAAGTGGTCACCGCCAGGCTTGAGCTCATATGTCCCACCGGCGGGGATCTCGATGCCACCTTCTTTCTCGCGCATGACTCCATCTACCACCTCGTGGATCTCGTAGGTGGCGTCGCCAAGTGACGTAGTGAAGCCAACGATGTGAATGTCCTTGTCAGAGGTGTTGTGCAGCGTACCGAAGAACCCGGTCATGGACTTTCCGCCTTCCGCACCGGCTTCTGCTTTCGCACGAATAGCCGCGGACTCAACGCGGATATCACCTTCGCCCTGAAGCTTGTCATTGTCTGGAGCAGCAGTCGTAGTGGACTCCACGGTTGTTGTCTCTGCAGCGGTTGGCTCAGATGTCGACGGGTTTTCCTGCGATGGCGAGCAAGCCGTCAGGGCAAAAGCGGCGACACCAAGTGCCGAAATAGCTGCAGTGCAAATGTTTTTCATATTTCTCCTTAATCGTTGCTAAAAACTTGTGTATGTACTGGCTCAATCTTTGCTCAAGGAGCCGCGACGCAGTAAAAGTGCCGTTACAGCACCGAAAAGAAGCAAGATTAGTCCGCCGACAAAAATCCAGCTAAAGGAACTGGATGAAGAACCGCTCACTTCTGCGGTTGGCACGGAATCTTCCATAGTTTCATCGACAACTTGTGAACCTTCCGGCGCATATGTAAACGTTGTCATCCCTTTAGTGGCGTGCCCATCTGAAGAGACAATCTGAAATCCGATCCGGTACTCTCCTGGCACTTTGTCACCAGATTCGCGAACTTTCTCTGGAAGTTCAAGGGACACAAATCGTCCGTCGAGCACTGGCTCTCCAGTAAAGAGGATCTCGTTGTCCGATACCCGCGACAGCGCGAACGTGTTGAAGCCTTCCTGGGGTTGACCCGAGAACTCCAACGACAGCTCTTTCGGAAACTCGGCTACCACGGACCCGTTTGATGGATCTCCCCCAATAACGGCATCATGTGCCTCCGCTGATCCGGCCGACGCAGAAGCTACACATACGGCACTCAATATAGCCCATGCCGTTCGCTGTACCCTTTGTCCTGCTTTGGGCATACGGACCCCTCCTACAAAATGAACTGACTTTAAACCAGTACAACATTAGTCGTAACGAATGGCGGATTAGTTCCCCAGCATGCCCAGTGCCGGACCATAGAAAGCGAAAATGCCCGCAAGGCGGGCATTCAGTGGTCCTAGCTGGGATCGAACCAGCGACCTTTCCGGTGTGAACGGAACGCTCTTCCACTGAGCCATAGGACCGAACGCGAACTACTTTACACCCCCTCCACTCCTTCAACGAATCCGCAGTACAGCAACACTTTCACCGAGTAACAGCAATTTCCCTGCCAACCCAGCGCCTCACCATCGTACGCACCCGCCAAGACCGGCCCTGTGCTGGCGATTTGGAAAACTTAGAGCCAACAGATAATGTTTGTTCACGCACAACGGAGGTTCCGCTTCCGGAGAGCATGCGGATGTAGCGCAGTTGGTAGCGCATCACCTTGCCAAGGTGAGGGTCGCGAGTTCGAGTCTCGTCATCCGCTCCAAGTGTCTTTAGACACTCTGCGCGATTAGCTCAGCGGTAGAGCACTACCTCGACACGGTAGGGGTCACTGGTTCGATCCCAGTATCGCGCACAGAGCCGCACAGCTCTTTTCAAAATGTGCATGCGGATGTAGCGCAGTTGGTAGCGCATCACCTTGCCAAGGTGAGGGTCGCGAGTTCGAGTCTCGTCATCCGCTCCAAGTACTTTCAGTACTTCGGAGGTACTCACGGTGGATTGGTCGAGTGGTTAGGCAACGGTCTGCAAAACCGTGTACACGGGTTCGATTCCCGTATCCACCTCCAACCTCGCGCGATTAGCTCAGCGGTAGAGCACTACCTCGACACGGTAGGGGTCACTGGTTCGATCCCAGTATCGCGCACAGAGCCGCACAGCTCTTTTCAAAATGTGCATGCGGATGTAGCGCAGTTGGTAGCGCATCACCTTGCCAAGGTGAGGGTCGCGAGTTCGAGTCTCGTCATCCGCTCCACATAGGCTCACGCCCTCGGGATTCCCGAGGGCGTGAGTTTTCTCATATCGGTTGGACGCCGCGGTTTCAGTGTGCCTTGGCCCACATATATCTAGGGACGGGGGCCTCCTACTCACCGCGCGCCTGGGTTTTCAGCTGTTCGAGGAACATGCGAGCCACCGTAAACTCCAACGGTTCCCTCATCGGGTCGGAGTACGTCTTCTCCCCCGCCCGGCGCGTCAGCTGTTCCCGTACGAGCGTGACAATGGCGTCTACGCCTCCTGATGAGACTTGCATCGGGTTTTTCGTGGTCTGCACGAGTTCCGGACTGATTCCCATGTCTGCAGCGATGCGACGGAAGAGCGCCTTGTCTTGTGCGATGTCGGCCCCACGGATGACTCGTGGGTGGATGCGCAGTGCGAGGTCGACTGCCTCGTGTGTCTGCCAAACCTGAATGTGGCGCTCGGGGTCTGCGATGAGGCGCTCGTAGAAGTCCGGGATGAAACGTTGCCTGGTGAAGTTTGCCTTGATCCCTCGGCGTACCTGGTCATCCCACAGTTGGAGGTAATTGTTGGCTGCTGTATCGATGGTTTTTCCGCCGAGAAACAGTGCGTCCGCACCTGCCCCTGTGATGAGTGCGCCGTCGGCATGATACTCCTGCCTGTACGTGTCGATGGCTACCAAAATGGCCCCAGAGAGCACTTCCCAAGGTTCCACGGTGTCGAGGCGCTCGATGGTTTCCTTGAGCAGCGTCTCCAGCGCTTCCCCGCGTGGGGCGACGACGTGATGCTCGAAGCCGAGTGCGCGGGCCACCTCACTCGCCACCTTGGTCTCCTCCGCTGCCTGTTGCGAGGAGTCTTGGCTGAACGTCACCGCGAGGACGTCGGTACGCAGTTGGGCGAGCACCGCGGCGATGAGGATCGAGTCGACGCCGCCGGAGAGCATGAGAGTGGGGCGCCCCGGCCAGCGCCCGAGCACCGCTGTGAGGCGTGCACGCAGGTAGTCGACGACAGCGTGTTTAGCTGGCGCATATTCGGTGATCTCGTATGTACCTGGCTCGATGCTGCGCTCGTCGGCGACGTATTCGCAGCCTTTATCCGTCACAGCCAATTTTCGTCCTTTCCTCAAGCGCTGCAATTCGCTGCTGCAGCTCTCCTATTTGTTTCCGTCGCGTTTTCATCACCACCGGTTCGGCGTGCGTATGGCGGTAGACCGCCACGTGCACCATCCAGGAGAATGCGCCCAGGATGACCCCGGCGGTAAGGATCAGGCCGAAGCGTTCAAAGGTGCCAATCTGTTCTAGCCCTGCGAGCGAGATGTTGAAAGACAGCACCCCAATGACAGCGAGGAAGACAGACAGAATCTCTATGCTCCGTAAGAGACTGTTGCGTGACTCTGCTTCAATCCTCTCCGACATCCGCTCTACTTCGGCGCCGACGTGCGCAAGCTCTGCATCTACACGTCCTTGAATGGAGTTTTGTACCTGCCGTTCGGTGGCAATCATCATCCGGTAGGAGACGAACTCCCCGTGCAGCGCTGTGGCATCCGCGGGTAGGTTCTTAATGGCCATCTGCACAGAGTGAAGTGCCTCGGCGTAAAAGTCGTCCCGGGAACGAACCGTGTGTCCCGAGAACACGTCGGAGCGTGGTGCTGCTTCGATGGCTGCCATGCGGCGGTATCCCTCGGCACGCCGGTAGTGCGCGATGTAGTCGTTTGGCGAGTGATAGCGCAAGATTGCCTCAGAGAAGGCGAGTATTTGCTCCCCATACTCGGTGTCTGGGTAGAGCCACAACCCGTGGAGCATGAGATGTTTGAGCTTCAGTGGCACTTGTTCCAGCTGAGAAACGGCATGCTCGTTCCCGTCGCTGGGTGGGGCTCCCACGGCGTCGAAGACGTGCTGCGGGTCAATCCTACGACCCGAGAGCAGCCTGGCGAAGGTGAGAAAAACCTGGTTGAGGTTGACGGTCACCGACAGGTTGTGGAAGCGCAGGGGCGCATCGTTCGCCATATCGAGTACGCGCCGGATGCCATCGTGGTCGAAGTTGAAGCGATGGAGTTGCAGCTCGATAAGGATGAGCGCGAACTCTGCAGTGCGAGACTGCCTTGCCCATTCCGGCAACAGCCGAAGCCATTCCTCGTTGTGCTCACCGAGGCAGCGCTCACGTGCCTTCCATGTTGCGTCGGTCACGGCGTTGAACATCGCTTCAAACGCATCGATTTCACGGTAGACGGTCTCACCGAACACCGCGTCTGCAAGTACGCAGACCTGCTGTTTCCAATCGGCATCTGCCACGTCTGGGTCAAAGAGCGCTGCGAAGAGCCGGTCAGGGTTCTCGCCACCTATCCATACCCGCTGCGCCTCTTCCACGAGCGGAAAACGATCGAGCACGTGCTGTCTCCTTTTAAAATCCTGGCAGTCAGATGTGTACGCTTGACGCCATGATAGACGCGAGCCGCACTTTCGAACCAGCTGAATTGCTGGGCACTGTGCTGCCCGCTTCAGTCCCGGAACTGCGTCTGCTTGCGGTCATGACACTTTCCGGCGCGGCCTCTCTCGATGGCACCTCCCGCTCCCTTGGCAACGCCATCGATGCCACGCTGCTCAACCTGCTGCGTGTGTGGTCCGACGCTGTCTTAGTCGGTGGAGGCACCGCGCGGGCGGAAAACTACTTCGGAGTCAAGTGCACCGACGAGGACAAGGCCGAACGTCGGTCCCGCGGGCAGGCGGAGGTCCCACCGCTTGCGATCATCACCGAAAGCTTCGAGTTTGACGTGGACACACAGTTGTTTTACGACACGGAGGTGCCTCCGCTTTTCCTCGCTCCGGAGCACCACGTCGACGATCCGGAGCTCGCCGAGCGTCGAGAAGCACTCCTGCACGCGGGCGGCCGCATTCTGTCCACTGGCGATGGCACTGCACGCTCAATTATCGATGCCCTGCACGCCCAGGGCTTTAACCGCATCGTTTGCGAGGGCGGACCTGGACTCTACGACATGCTCCTGACTGCTGGGCTCGGTGACATTTTGCACCTGACCATCGACCCTACGTTGCAAGGCAAGGTAGAAAAGCCCCTCTTCGGCGGAGGTGGAGACTATGCCACCCCGCTCGAGCTCGAAGACGTGCGGGTGAGCGAGGACTCGACGATGTTCGTGCGCTACCGTCTGTGGGGCACTGCTGCTTCCCACGAGGGGTAACTGCATTCGGTACTGTTATGCAAGTGACGTACGCACAAGACACTCCCCCCGCCTGGGCGCAGCGCCTGAACAACATCTGGACCGCTCCTGCCCCACAGAATGGCTCGCACACCACAGCGGCAACGCGCACGCTACAAACCGCCGCTAACGCAGCTGCCTGGCCACTGGCACTTCTGCTCACCATCCACCGAGTTGCCGTTCTTGCAAGGCACGGCTCCCAGACCGACGACTTCACCACCGTGTGGGCTGCCACCCGTCGCTTTGTCGAGCGCGTCCCCGTCTACAACGAGGTGTATCACCACGTCGATCCGCACTATCTTTACAATCCTGGAGCTACGCTACTGCTCTCACCTTTGGGCCTGTTTGACGACGCCTCGCTGATCCGTCCACTCTTTGTTTTAGTAAACACCGCCGCCATTCTTGCGGCACTTGGAATCCTCACGAAGCTCAGTGGAAAACCGCTGAGCCACCCGCTGCTACCTATCAGCATCGTGCTCAGTTTCTGCACCGAGTCAGTTGTGAACACACTCGTCTTTTCGAACATCAATGGTGTATTGCTGCTCCTCTTTACCGTATTCCTCTATAGCTATACTCACAGGCGCTTTGCGTTAGCCGGCGTCTGCCTAGGCCTCGCCATACTGGTCAAGCCGATGTTTGCCCCCTTGGTGGTGTTGCCACTCATGCAACTCCGCTGGCGTTGCGTCGTACCGAGTGTCCTAGTTCCCGTGCTCTTCAACGTTGTCGCATGGCCAATGACACCGGGCGCCCGCGATTACATCGATGTCGTCGTCCCCTATCTAAAGATCACCCGCGACTATGCCAATTCATCGCTTGCCGGCTTCACGACTTACTTTGGCTTTCCGACGCAGTTCTACGACGCACTATTCGTCTTTTTCGGCATCACTGTCGCTATAGCGGTCCTGGGGCTTGCCCGCTGGCGCTGGTCAGACGAGCTCCTATGGCTCACGTTTAGCTCCACGGTTTTACTCGCGGGTGTATGTTTGCTCTCGTCCCTCGGCCAGGCTTACTACTCGATGATGCTCTTCCCGGCGGCTTTCACTGTTCTTTCAGCACGAAGCCCAATGCACACCAGCGGCCCCTGGATCGGACTATTTTTCTGCCTTGCACCGTTACAATGGACGACACTTCGAAACCCTCTCATCGGGAACTGGATTACTACATTCCTCCCCACATTGGGTTGGGCTGTGTTCATCGTATCGACGGCCACCTGGGTACTCACAACAGTGTTCACAACAAAGAAAGGCGACAGAGACCCTCATGACAGAGAATCGTTTTCAGCAGATGACGGAAGCAGAGTGGAAAGCTCACCTCGCCCCTGAGGAATTCCGTGTACTTCGGCAAGCCGGCACCGAAGCACCTGGAGTTGGTGAGTACACCGACCATTTCGAAGAAGGCATCTACGTGTGCCGCGCATGCGGCGCAGAGTTGTTCCGCTCTACAACGAAGTTCGACGCCCACTGCGGGTGGCCAGCGTTCTACGCTCCTGATAGCGAAGCCGCCGTCATCAAGCGAGCCGATTACTCTCTCGGGATGGTAAGAACTGAGGTGCTTTGCGCTCAATGCCATTCCCACCTGGGGCATGTATTCGAGGGTGAGGGTTTCAACACACCAACCGATCAGAGATACTGCATCAATTCAATTTCTCTGAAGTTTGATGCCCCAAGAAAGGACGATTAAAGAACTCCCCCAGCGCCGAGATGCGCTGAGGGAGTTTTTGATTTCGCAATGCCAGCTACGGCAGAACCTTTATGACGTCAGCAATGCTTGCGACGCGGCGCCCGGTCTGGAACGGGATTTCTTCTCGGACGTGAAGGCGCGCTTCTGTGTAGCGCATCGTCTTCATAAGTGACTCAATACGCTCCAGCGTGTCCGCCTCGAACGAAAGCATCCACTCATAGTCGCCAAGGACAAAGGCCTCGACGGTGTTGGCACGAACGTCTGCATAGTCGCGTGCTGCCATGCCATGCTCCATTAGGATCTTGCGACGCTTCTCAGGCTCCATTACGTACCAGTCGTATGAACGAACGAATGGGTACACCGTAATCCAGTCCTTCGGATCCTCCCCCATGATGAAGCTCGGAAGATGCGATTTGTTGAACTCCGCAGGGCGGTGAATTCCATTACCGAGCCACGAAACCTCCAACAGCTGACCGAACGCAGTGTCACGGCGGAATCGCGCGAGTGCATCCTGGATGTACTCAAATTCCTCCGCATGCCACCAGATCATGAAGTCCGCGTCAGCCCGAATACCAGTGTTGTCATAGATACCACGTACGACAACTTTCCCTTCCTCTTTGAGCTGCTCAAAGAACTTTTCTGCTTCTGCGATAACTTCGTCGCGCTCGGTACCAAGTGCACCTGGGATCGCACGAAATACCGCGTACTGCAGGTAGCGCTGGGTTGCGTTCAGCTTTTCGTAGTCAAGCTTCGCCATTTAAACTCTCCTTCTGAGATTCACGGAAACACGTTGGATGCCAAGGCGACCAACCGTCGCTATAAAAACATACATCAAACGAAAGTACTAGTTCAGTGTACACTTCGCTGCAAACGCTGAATCTTGCGAACCAATATACGGCGCGCCTCGCCCCCTCAAAGCCGCATCCTCATTAGCTTGGTTGGCGTGATGAACTCGGATACCACCTCCCCAAGCGAGAGCGCGTCGACTCCTGCGGAGTTCACCGCAGCGGTCGAATCGATGCATAAGGCTCAAGTGCGCCCAGAAATCTCCATCGGTACCATTCGGCCTCCTCAGCGGCCTGCACCGTTTAGCCACGCCGTTGGGCTTGAGGTTATCCAGACCAAGCCAGACCAAGGTGACGCGTTCGGTCGCCTCATCCTGCTTCATTCCCCCGACGCTGAAGAGGCCTGGGAGGGTTCAATGCGACTAGTCGCCTATATCCAGGCAGATATGGACGATGCTGTTGCGGCGGATCCACTTCTCCCCGATGTGGCATGGCAGTGGCTTAACGAGTCGCTCGATGGCAATGGGGCCGGGTTTACCAACCTTGGAGGTACGGTAACCTCCACAGCTTCCGTCCGCTACGGGGAGATTGGCGGCCCTCCGCGGGCGTACCAATTGGAGATGCGCGCATCTTGGACAGCTGAAGGAATTGATCTGTCATCACATGTGGAAGCGTTTGCAAATGTCCTCAGTTTAGTGGCGGGTCTGCCACCCGAAGGTGTGCGAACTATTTCGTAGCATTAGTATGTGTACGCATGGAAGTGAATTTGTCCTACACCTTTGTCGATCATCCATCGCAGTTTGCCGAGGTAGCTGATCGATTAGCCGAAGGACTTGGTCCTTTTTGTATCGATACCGAACGAGCCGGCGCGTACCGCTACGATGACCGAGCATTCCTCGTACAGATCTACCGCAAAGACGCGGGAACGTTCCTCATTGCCCCTGAGCACTATCGAGACGAGTTCGAACAGTACTTTGCACCAGTCTGCAATGATCAGGAGTGGGTAATACACGCGGCGAGAGAGGATCTACCGTGTCTCGCGCAATTAGGATTACGTCCGTCCACTATTTTCGATACCGAACTTGCAGCACGATTTGCAGGCTACCCAGCAACCAAACTTGGCGTGTTGGTAAAGGAGTTTTGCCAAGTCTCACTTCCCAAGCAGCACGGCGATGCCGATTGGTCACAGACACCACTGACCGACTCAATGCTCGAGTACGCAGCGCAGGACGTTATTTACCTGCCCCACCTTGAACAGGCCTTAGTACACCTCCTCGATATGCAAGGCAAACTTGAATACGCGAATCAAGAATTTGCTCATTTGGTAGCTACGCGTTCAAACCCGGGGGTAAAGAAACATTCTTGGCTCGATATACCCCAGGTTTCGGACAAATTGTCGGATCTCGAGCTCACTTTGACGAAGTGGCTTTGGGATGCTCGCGATTGTTTTGCCTACGACCAAGACATAGCTCCGGGATTAGTACTTCCGAACAAGATGCTGGTACCACTGGCTCAGTCCCGCCCAACGACCGTTGACGAATTGCTGGCGTTTGACGGTGCAACCCATGCGCTCACCACCTATCCATACTTCTGGCTCGAGACAATCCATGATGCGCTGTTATCCCCATTTGAAACCGCACTGAGGGAACAACTTCGCTTACCTACTAGGAAAAGCATTTGGGAGTGGACAAGGCACAACAAAGTGGCGCTACGTACGCGACAAAACATAAACAATCGGGTCGCCGAAATCGCCGAGACTCTTAAGATCCGCAAAGAGCTGATTTTGACGAACAAGGTCCTCGAACGGACCATATGGACCGCCTTCCACGAACGTCTAGATTGGCCAATGGAATACACCCGTCCCCTGCTCAAGCAGATGGGACTGCGCGAATGGCAAATAGACTTCCTAGCACCTATTTTCGTGGCGGAACAGCCGGAACCTCGCCGCTAGGCAGCGAGTGCCTTATTGATCGCGGTCCTCAAGGCCGCGTACCCACTCGCGAATCTTTTTCGTCGCAGCTGACTCGTCCATACCGAATTCTTCAAAGATCTGTTCCCGGGAAGCGTGCTCTGGGAACACCTGAGGAAATGCAATATGCCGCAGCGGTGTGTCGATTTCAGCGTAGGACAACGCTTCTGCAATTGCTGAACCAACGCCTCCATGCACGATCCCGTCTTCATACACCACGACAAGATCGGACTCAACCGCAAGCTCGAGAATATCAGGGGAAACAGGCACAACCCAACGAGGATCTACCAGGGTAACTCGAACATTGTCCGATTCCAATCGTTCAGCGACCCGTAGTGCCGAATCCGCAAAAACTCCCACTGCAACAATCAACACATCAACTGTCTGGTCACTTTCATCATCTTGCGCAGTCGATGATGGCTCTCGAAGAATATCGACGCCACCTGGCAGCCGCTTAATAGCTGCTCGGTTCTCGCCGACGTTCCCCTTAGGGAAGCGGACGACAGTTGGCCCGTCCTTAACAGTCAAAGCTTCCCTAAACAGTTCCCTTAGCTGCTGCGGATCGCGAGGCGCCGCGACACGAATATTTGGGACGATCGACGTCAGCGCCATATCCCACACGCCGTTGTGGCTTGCGCCGTCCGTACCAGTGACGCCCGCTCTATCGAGCACTACAGTCAACGGCTGCTTGATAAGTGCTGCGTCCATCAGGAGCTGATCGAAAGCTCGGTTCAAAAATGTGGAGTAGACCGCGACAACGGGGTGCAGTCCCCCGAGAGCAAGCCCGCTGGCAGAGGCAATCGCATGCTGCTCCGCAATACCGACATCAAAAAATCTATCAGGAAATTCCTCTGCGAACGGTACAAGGCCTGTCGGCCCAGCCATAGCGGCCGTGATTGCGACAATGTCACGTCGAGTCCTAGCGGCGTCGAGAAGTTCCTCGGTGAAAATTGATGTCCACCCTGGCTTGGACTTCTTCAGAGTTTCTCCTGTAACAGGGTCAATCGCACCAGTGGAGTGCATTTGGTCGGCGATGTTGTTAACTGCGGGGGCGAAGCCGTGGCCTTTCTCAGTCACAACATGCACAATCAAGGGCCCCTCGTAGGTCTTCGCGTACTCGAAAGCGCTTAGCAACGCCGTGAGGTCGTGACCTTCTACTGGCCCAACGTACTTCATCCCCAGCTCCGGGAACATCTCTGTTGGGATAACCTGGGCCTTCACTCCTTCTTTCAGCGCATGAAGCGCTTCAAACGTCCGTTCTCCGACCCAACCCATCGACTTGAGGGTCTTCTTACCGGATTCCATTACGTCGTCGTAGCCGGGTTTCATGCGCAAAGCTGCGAGCTGATCACGAAGGCGAGTCAGGTTGTTCGCAAAACCACCAATAGTTGGCGAATACGAGCGACCATTGTCATTTACGACTATGACTACGTTGCGTTCTGCGGCTGCAATGTTGTTCAGCGCTTCCCAGCACATCCCACCTGTCAGTGCACCGTCACCGACGACGGCGACAACATTTTCGTCGCCCTTGCCCTGAATGTACTTGGCTTTCGCTAAGCCATCTGCAATTGAAAGCGAAGCACTCGCGTGCGATGACTCAGTCCAATCATGTTCCGACTCCGAGCGCGAGGTATAGCCAGAAAGACCGTCTTTCTGACGCAAGGAATCAAACTGACCAGCACGCCCGGTCAGAATTTTATGCACGTACGACTGGTGAGAGGTATCAAAAACGACCGGTTCCGTTGGCGAGTCGAATACGTAATGCAGTGCAATTGTCAACTCGACAACGCCGAGGTTCGGCCCCAGGTGACCTCCCGTTGCTGACACCTTCTCAATTAAAAACTGGCGTACTTCATCAGCGAGATCTGATAATTCCCCAGGCGCCAACGACTTCAAATCCGCTGGCGAATTGAGTTTACCTATCAGTCCCACGGTCCTCTACTTCTCCTTTAGAACAAGCAATAGTTGACGCTAGTTTACACCTTGCGGGGCGCACGCCCCATTCCTAATGAGGACGCAGAGGCTCCAGGCATGCAAGCGTTTCAAAGTGATGCGTTCCTGGAAATGCATCGATGACTTTTATCTCAGTTACGTGATATCCGCATGCTCCCCAACTTGCTAAATCTCTAGCAAATGTTGCCGGATCGCACCCAATGTGAATCACTCGCTGCGGACTCGCCGCTGCGATATCATGAATCACTTTGTCTCCAGCACCAGTTCGAGGAGGGTCGAGCACAACCAGGCCCGCGGGGGGCAAGGATCGAATTCCTGTTTCTACCCGGGAGTTGACTTTGTTGACGTCGAGGCTTGCAAGTGCAGGCTGAGAATGCGCCATCGCGGACTTCGAATAGTCGACGGTTGCAACCGGACCACCACCGAGTGCCGCGGACATGGATGGAACAAAGAGCCCTACTCCGCCATAGAGGTCCCAACCGGAATTGTTCTGATAAGGCCTCCCCGCAAGGGACCACTCACGCACCAGATCTGCATATGCCGACGGTGCACTACGGTGCGCCTGCCAAAACGCAGTCGCCGGAAACTCAAACCTATCGTTTCCGACCATTTCTACGATGTTGCCGGAGCCTTCAACCGTACGGTCTATTCGTTCCACGCGCCGTCCGCGTTGGACTTTGCTCGTTTCAACGACATGCCGGTTCCCGAGAGAATCGATGACGACGACTATCTCAGACCCAGGAGTAAATCGTCGTGCCCCATCGCCAACAATCCCGTCAAACAGTTCCGGCATCGCCTGAGTACAACGCTCGGCGACGACGTCATTGGAACGTGCTTTCCTGAAACCGGCACGCCCCTGCGCATCAGTGCCGAGTCGGATACGCGTCCGCCATCCGGTCGTAGGCGCTAAAGCCTGAACCGAAATGGCGGTGAGATCAATGCCATCAAGCACACCAGATGGACGTGCCATTTTTTCAAGCTGTCCAACAAGTACCTCTGTTTTGGCGGCCCGCTGCAGAGATTCACTCATATGCGCAAAGTCGCAGCAGCCCGCACCTGCCGCAGCAGCAGGACATCCTACCTTCACTCGATCTGGTGAAGTTTGTTGTATCTCGAGCAGTTCACCGCGAGCCCACCGCTTTTTCACTTTCAGCAGTTTGACGGTCGCTGTTTCTCCAGGTAGAGCGCCTTGCACGAAGACAACTCGTCCGTCATTGGCAAGGGCAATAGCCTCACCGCCGTGAGCAAAGGCGTGGAATGTGACTTGAATGCTGTCGCCTGGTGTCAGCGATGGTTGGGCACTCATTAATTATTCTTATTCGCTTCGTTGTTTTGTGCGATGATCTGTTTCAGCGCGTCACTCAGGGCGTTCGGGTTTCCAGCCTGTGGGCTCTGCTGCTGCGACTCCTGCGCAGCCCGCTCCTGTACAGCCTGCTGCACCTGCCGAGCCAACTGCGCAGGCAGGACGACTGGCAAAGAGTTACCCGCCAAAATTGGGTCCGGACCGCGGTAAACAAAGCTGCGTGCTACGACTTCCCGCCCGAGCTCAGCAAGCTGTTCTTCCATTCCCGCCGGAGCGGCCAACGTGACACGGTACAGCCATCGAGGCGCCTCAACACCGATGATGCGGATCACACCGTTAGCGCCAGTACCAACGATTTCGGTTCCCCAGGGGCCCTCTTCAAACTCGACAGGCATGTCCTCGTTCTTCATGCCCTCGGCAATTTCTTCTGCCGATTCGGCCCACAGGCCGCCGTTACGCGGTGCAGCGAAAGCAACCGGAGTGATGCGACCGTACCTGGTAACGATGTGCACCATCTTCGGGCCGTTCTCGCCCATTTCAACCTGCACCTGCGAATCCTTTGGCAGCGGAATCTGCATTGATCCGAGGTTGAGGTTCACCTGGGAGAAGTCAGAAAAATCGAACTCCTCAATGTCGACGTTGTCGCCGTCGAACGGACCGGTAGATCCACTGATTGGATCATAATCGGCAAGAGTACCAGTGGCTGATGGAGTCTGGGATGGATCAGTATCCGCTGCAATCCCCGTGTCCTGAGACTTTGGTGCTGTGACCTCTAGATCGTCGTTGGTCTCTGCCTCCGTCTGAGCGGGGGCAGCGTCTTCCTTCTGCTGGTCTTTCTTCTTTTTACCAAATGGCCACCATGCCATGGGTGATCACCTTTCGAGTGAAGTTGTGTATTTCAAAAAAGTTTCTTCGGGTGAGAATTACTCTAGTACGGGCCCAATGTGGCCTCAGGCGAGCCCCGTTGATCCGTATCCTTGGGCACCACGCTGGGTATCGTCAAGCTCGGAAACTTCGACGAAGTCAACCAACTCGACTTTTTGCACCACTAGTTGAGCAATCCGCATTCCTCGTTCAACTGTAAACGAACATTCACGGTCGGTATTAAGAAGGCAAATCTTCAACTCCCCTCGATACTGGGCATCAATGGTGCCTGGCGTGTTCACAATAGAAATCCCGTGTTTGGCAGCGAGTCCCGAACGAGGATGAATGAGCCCGACAGTTCCCATGGGCAACGCGACAGCAATTCCGGTGCCGATGAGCGCCCGTTCGCCGGGAGCCAATGTCCGTGTTTCCGAGGAGTAAAGGTCCGCCCCGGCGTCACCTTCATGCGCTCGTTTAGGAAGCGGCATGTCTGGATCAAGACGTTTTACTGAAATTGGTTCAAGAGAGGTCACTTCATACACCTTACGGGATTCCATTGCGTGTGCATTCTTAAGATAATTTCGCCTAGTGTTATTGGGTAACGTATTCGGGAGTACATCGAATTGACGAGTTGATGAGGGTATGAATAGCAACCAAAACGCACCGGCATCCAGTGGTTCCAAAGTCTTATATACGGAGCGTCAATGGGTGCCTTGGTACTGGTGGATCATCGGTGCAGCATTAACGCTGCTCATCGGGGCACAACTTACGCTCAACCGCAATATTTGGTGGTTTATTATCCCCGTGCTCGTTATCGGAAGTTTAGTTTTTTGGTTCTTGACATGGCTTTCGAAAACTACAATTGCGGTCGAGCAAGACAGCGACGGCACTCGTTGGCTCGTCGTTGACGACGCCAACTTACCCAACACCGTTGTCAGCAGATCTATGGTTGTCCCTGCATCAGCGAAGCGAAATGCTCTCGGACGACAGTTAGACCCAGCTGCTTTCTTGGTATCGCATGGTTGGGTGAAAGAACATATTCTGCTTGTCTTGGACGATCCTCAGGACCCAACCCCCTACTGGCTAATTGCTGCGAAAGAACCGGAGAAAATCCTCGGAATGTTTTTGCCTGAGCAGCGGACCGCCTAGGGATCGCGCGACTGCGTTGCTCGCTACTACTCGCAGTCGAGGCAAATCTTCTGGCCGTCTTCGGTTTCGTAAGCCAGCCGATTCTTTTTCTGAACCAAATAGCAAGACGCACAAGTGAATTCGTTATCTTGGCGAGGCTTTACCTCAACGTTCAGTTCCTCACCAGACAGATCTTGAAGTGGCGGTTCAAACGGTTCAACGATTTCACCGTCATCATCCATGCTGCTGCCCGCAACCTCCGCAGCCTTCAAGCCCTCGAGGGAGTCAGTCTCAAGCTCGTCTTCTGCGCGCTTACGCGGTGCATCGTAATCGGTCGCCATGGTGGTGGTGCCTCCAGGAGTAGTCAAGTTCAGCAATGCCTAGGCCCGTTGAGGAGATACGCTTCCTATAGATGAGCCTCAGCCTTTTTATTGGTTTGGAGCCGAATAATAAAGCACACAAAGCTATATGTCATATTACAAGGTCAGCAGGCCAATACCCACGGGTTCCCTACACATCAAAGGCTTTATAGCTAATTAAAGTACAGCGACGTCAACCCGCTCGTTCTAGGTACCGCGCTCCTAAATATTTTCCTACATGCGCAATGAGCACACCTTTTGTATGCTCAATGTTATGACTACAACAAGTGGAATTGATGGTGCCCAAGAGCACTATGGTATGGGCGTCGATGTCGGCGGTTCTGGAATCAAGGGCGCCATCGTCAACCTCAAAACCGGAGAATTCGTCGGCGACAGGATCAAGATCGCAACTCCTCAGCCAGCTACACCTGAAGCTGTTGCATCAACAGTCGCAGAGATCGTCCGTCTCCACGAATGGGACGGCCCTGTGGGAGTAACGCTGCCGTCGGTGATTCAGCATCAGATCGCAAAGAGCGCAGCTAACATCGACCCGTCGTGGATCGACACCGATGTGCATGAGCTCTTTGAGCAGCATCTCCCTGAGCGCTCTGTCACTGTATTAAACGACGCCGACGCCGCGGGGCTTGCTGAAGTTGCCTTTGGCAATGAACGAGCCCGAAACGGTTCTGTCATATTCCTCACGTTTGGCACTGGTATTGGTTCAGCGTTCCTGGTTAATGGGCACCTCTTCCCTAACACAGAAATTGGCCATTTAATCGTCAATAGGAAGGAAGCAGAGCACGTCGCCTCCTCAGCTGTAAAGCAGAGGGAAGACCTGAGCTTCAAGAAGTGGGCGAAGCGAGTTGATAAGGTGCTGCACGAATACGCGCGACTGTTTAATCCAGAGTGTTTCGTCGTCGGTGGTGGCATCTCGCGGAAATCTGACAAATGGGTCCCTCTATTGACTGTCGACACTCCTGTCGTCGTGGCCACTCTTCGCAACCGAGCAGGCATTGTCGGAGCAGCGATGGCGGCCAATGAGCACCTCGCACCGTAACTAGCGAGACTCGGCGTCTAACACAAAGCAGCTTGACAATGCTGTTAAGATAGGCGTTCTGAAAAATCAGCACAGTTTGCGTACGCTAGGAAGGCAGACCGGCGTTTGCTGGTCTGCTTTCACCAGAGTGACTTTCTTTCCATCCATTGTTGGAGGAAGTCTCGGTGTCCGCAAAAGCATCAATCAGTTCACAAAGGCGAAAGGGCGTACGTGGTAGCCAGCGAAGCTTCAGGCAAAAACTCCGTCAACGATGCGGCAGAGAGCACTTCCGGCGGCGTAACCGACGGCACAACGACCGCCAAGAAAGCCACCAAAAAAGCAGCCAAGAAAACCGCCAAAAAGGCTGCCAAAAAGACCGCCAAGAAGACTGCGAAGAAAACAGCACGCAAAACCGCGAAAAAGGCGTCAAAGGTAGCTAAGAAAGCGAAGAAGACAGTAAAGAAAACCGCCGCAAAGAAGGCTGCTTCACCCGCAACTGATGAGGTCACCAGCGACGACTCCGCGCTGGAAGAAACGGACGAATCGCTCGACGATTCTGACCAGGAGCAGGACTTCGACCCGCTGACGGCTGAAGAAGATGACGAAGAATTTGACGAGCATCTTGGTGATGACGACGAGGAAAAAGAAGACGAGGAAGACGACGGATCTTCTGTCTGGGATATCGAGGAATCTGCTGCACTTCGCCAAGCCCGCAAGGACGCTCAGCTCACCGCATCTGCGGACTCTGTCCGTGCGTATTTGAAGCAAATAGGTAAGGTTGCTCTGCTCGATGCTGAGCAGGAGGTTTCTCTCGCGAAGCGCATTGAAGCTGGTCTCTACGCGCAACACCGACTCGACGAGATGGCCCGTGCAGCTGAGGAGGGAGACAAGGAAGCACGCCTTACCCCTGCGGTTAAGCGCGACTTCCGCGCCGTCGCCCGAGACGGTCGCAAGGCGAAGAACCATCTGCTCGAAGCTAACCTTCGACTCGTGGTTTCGCTGGCAAAGCGCTACACCGGTCGCGGTATGGCCTTCTTGGACCTCATCCAGGAGGGCAACCTCGGTCTCATCCGTGCAGTTGAAAAGTTCGACTATTCCAAGGGCTACAAGTTTTCCACCTATGCAACGTGGTGGATCCGCCAGGCAATTACACGTGCCATGGCAGACCAGGCTCGAACCATTCGCATCCCGGTGCACATGGTCGAGGTCATCAACAAGCTTGGCCGTATCCAGCGTGAGCTTCTACAAGATCTTGGACGCGAACCTACACCGCTTGAACTCGCAAAAGAGATGGACATCACCGAAGAGAAGGTGTTGGAGATCCAGCAGTACGCCCGTGAGCCGATCTCATTGGATCAGACGATCGGCGATGAAGGCGACAGCCAACTCGGTGATTTCATCGAAGACTCCGAAGCCGTTGTGGCAGTCGACGCTGTTTCCTTTACGCTTCTTCAGGACCAACTTCAGGATGTCCTCCACACACTTTCCGAGCGTGAGGCCGGCGTCGTGCGGCTCCGCTTCGGCTTGACCGATGGCATGCCTCGCACGCTAGATGAAATCGGCCAGGTGTACGGTGTGACACGCGAACGCATCCGGCAGATCGAGTCCAAGACGATGTCGAAGCTTCGCCACCCGTCGCGTTCACAGGTGCTGCGCGATTACCTCGATTAAATGCGTTTCTACGTAGTAAGCAATAACCGGTAGGAGGTCCACTCTCCTACCGGTTTCGTGTATTACCAATCTCGTAAGTACGCAATACGCGCCCGCAGCTGTTCCGCATTGCACAGCGCGGTCGGCGGACCACCACACGCTTTACGCGCTTCCGTATGGATCGCACCATGCGGGCGACCCGTCTTTCCAGCGACGATTGAAACGCGAGCGTTGAGTTCCTTTCTCAACTGGGGAATCTCATCAGCCGCCACTGATGCCTCCTCGCTGCTACCCGGCGCGGAGGTTTGCTTGGACGGCTGAGTGGGAGCCAAGTGCTCTCCTAGTACTTCAGCACGCTCGCGTGCTTGGCGCTCGGCAGCCTTTCGCGCTTTTTCTTCTGCTTCTCGGGCATCTAGTTGGTCGCTTTGGCGTTTGCGGAGCAGAGTCTTGACCTGTTCTTCGTCAAGCAGCCCTGGAAGGCCTAGGAAGTCTTGTTCCTCTGCGGATCCTGCGACGGTGGGTGTGCCGTAGGTGGAGCCGTCGAAAATTAAAGAGTCTAGCTCGGCTGATGCGCCGATGGCTTCGTACGAAGGGTTGTCGTCTGGTTCGTTTTGAACTTGGTTTGCTTGGGCTAGTAGTTCGTCGGACCACCCTGATTCTCGGTGTGGTTTGCCCAAAACGTGGTCGCGTGACACCTCCATTTCTTCCGCGAGGCGGAGCAGAACCGGGACCGACGGGAGAAAAACGGAGGCGGATTCGCCTGGCATGCGTGAGCGTACGAATCGTCCGATTGCCTGCGCGAAAAACAGTGGTGTCGATGCTGATGTTGCATATACTCCGACAGCGAGGCGAGGAACGTCGACTCCCTCAGAGACCATTCTGACTGCGACCATCCATTCGTCGGTGGACGCGGAGAATTCGTCGATGCGGTCGGATGCCCCGGCTTCGTCTGAGAGCACGACCGTAACGGGCGTGCTCGAAATGCTGGAGAGGATCTTGGCGTAGGCGCGTGCTGTCGTCTTGTTCGTAGCGATGACGAGGCCTCCGGCATCCGGCATATTCGTACGAAGTTTTTTCAGCCTTGTATGTGCCGCCTGGAGGACTGCCTTGATCCAGTCCCCTTTCGGATCTAGGGCAGTTTTCCAGGCACGCGCGGTCTGCTCGGCATTCAGTGGCTCACCAAGCCTTGCGGAATACTCTTCCCCGGCGGAGTCTTTCCACTGTGCCTCGCCGGAATATGCCAGGAATACAACTGGGCGGACGACGCCATCGGCCAAGGCGTGGGAGTACCCATAGGTGTAGTCCGCTTGTGAAACGAGGTGCCCATCGCCGTCTTCGACGTATCGGACGAACGGAATCTGGGAATCATCAGAGCGAAACGGCGTACCTGTCAACGCTAAGCGGTGTTCGACATCGTTGTAAGCCTCGTAGACTCCATCCCCCCAACTTTTGGCGTCACCAGCATGGTGAATCTCATCAAGAATCACCAAACTGCGCTTCGCAGTGGCCACCGCATGATGCTTGAACGGGTGCATACCGATTTGCGCATACGTCACGACAATGCCGTCATAGGCAGGGTTTACCGCAGATGAGTTTGTGAAGTTTGGGTCTAGCGAAAGGCCGAACCTCGCTGCTGATTGGGACCACTGGTGTTTTAGGTGTTCTGTTGGTACGACGACGATGATGCGCTGCACTGCCTTCGATGCGTGCAGTTTGCTGGCTAGTGTCAGTGCAAACGTCGTCTTACCCGCACCAGGAGTTGCTACAGCGAGAAAGTCTCGAGGTTTGGTGCGCATAAACGAATCGAGGGCCTCTTGCTGCCATGCGCGCAGCTGAGGCCCGGCCGACGTACCTGGAGCCGTCACTTCCGACGCAACCCCTTATAGATGCGTTCGCAGTCAGGACATACTGGCGACCCAGGCTTCGCCTGCTTCTTCACCGGAAATGTCTTGCCACAGAGTGCGACTACGACTTTTCCAGAAATCGCAGAATCGAAAATCTGATCCTTCTTCACATAGTGGAAAAACTTGGGGGTTCCATCATCATTTGTTGACGATGTGTCTTCCCGAAGGTCTGTGCGCTCAAGAGTCTTCGTCGTCGTATTCACGACTCCCATCATGCCCCACTTTGGCAAAGTTTTTAAGCCGAGGCGCTAACCTGTGTATTTATGAACGAGAGAGAGGACGAGGCACAAGAGCACGTCTCGATTGATGCGGAAGTCGAAGTCCACGACGATAAGCATTTCCTTTTTCGTCATTTCCGCTCAAAACGACACCGTGCACTCATTACGGATGCGAAGCAGACGCCGGAGCAAAACCTGCAGAGCCGAGAAGCTCAATACCTTTGGCTGCAGGCGCTTCGAATCCCATTCATTTTGCTTTCGATCGCATCTGCGTGGTGGCTCGGAAACTGGTGGATTGCGACGTTGCTCTTTATTGTTTCCGTACCGCTCCCCTGGGTCGCAGTGATGTTGGGCAACGCGAAAGGAGAGTCGCGTGATCCGCGTGAAAAGAATGTCTACAAGCCTGCGCTGAGTCGTGCCTATGCCGCGTTGGAGGAGCAGTCGAGGCAACAACTATCCTCGAACCAGGCTTCAACAGATACGACGCCGACCGTTATCGATCACGAATCCCACTCGGAGTAGCAGCATGACAGATTTATCATCTACAGCATTTGGATTACACCCTGGACTTGCGCGGGAGCTCGGTGAACGATTGCGCGCGCTTCCCTACACCACATCTTCGATTGGAAGTTACCTTGGGCCAAATGCATACCAGGCTCTCTACCGGGGCGAGGTGGGAGCCGTCCTGCGTCGCTGCCATTCAGAAGACGTTATCGGATCGGCCATATCCACTTTGTTGTTGCGGCGCCCGACTTCCCAAAACGAGCTCGAGGCGTTATTTGGCTCGTCACTTGCTGAGAAACTCATCAGCGCAGGTGTCTTTCGCCAGACCAAAGAGCAACGTTACGAGGTTGCTTACGACATCCGGCCTCATTTGTTGTCTCAACAGCATCACCTCATAGTTGCAGATCTCGACGCCTCTACGTCTGCAATCGTTCCCGGCAAAGATCACGTACTTGGAGTCGGAGCGGCGTCGAAATCCCTGTTGCACGCGATCCCGCAGTCACCGACTGGAACGGTTTTGGACCTTGGAACCGGTTCAGGGGTGCTGTCGGTAGCACAATCTGGCCTTGCAGATCAGATCGTCGGTACTGACATTCATCATCGAGCGATCGAGTTGGCTCAGGCCACGCTCGAGATGAATGGCATCACTAGCGTTCAGCTCCGCGAAGGATCTTGGTTTGAGCCTGTCGCGGGCGAGCAGTTTGACAGGATCGTTGCCAACCCGCCGTTTGTAGTCGGCATTCCGGAGGTGGGGCATGTTTACCGCGACTCCGGCATGCCACTGGATGAAGCAAGTCGCCTCGTGGCAGAGCACGCACCTGAATATCTCGCAGAAGGTGGGATGCTGTGCATGCTGGGCTCATGGGCCCATATTGATGGTGAGGCGTGGCAGTCGCGAGTTGCGAGTTGGGTCCCTTCGCAAGGAGTCAGCGCATGGGTGCTTCAACGAGAAGTGGTTGACCCCGAGACCTACGTCGCCACGTGGCTGAAAGATGAATCAGTCGACCTCAGGACTGAAAGCGGCATAGCCCGCACACAACAGTGGCTCGATTACTTCCAAGCCGCGGGTGTTCACGCTATTGGTTTCGGTTGGATTTTCATGCAACACATCGGCGACCAGCCCTCCGAGATTACTGCGGAAGAATTAACACACCCGTTCACGGACCCGCTTGGGCCTGAGGTCGAAGAATACTATCTACGGCAGGCGTGGCTACGGCAAAAATCCGTCCAGGAACTCTTAGATAGTTCGTTCCTGGTCCGGCCCACAGTCGCGATCGAAGACATCGCTGTGCCAAATACTGAAGAGGGGCTGGGTTTCACGCGCGAAGAGCTGCGCATTACTCGAATGGATGGCCCACGATTCTCTCATTCATTGGATGAGGCGTTGAAAACCGTCCTTGCAGGATTGCATCCCGCCGGCTTGCCACTGCGTGACGTGGTGGGCATCCTAGCAGCATCTCGAGGTGTCGACGACCAGCAGGCCCTTGAAGAATTGGAAAACCAAACGGTTGCAGCTGTTGTGGATCTTATCCGCCACGGCATCGTGCTGCCGTCGGAAATTGCAGAGGTGGAGTAGGAATGAAGGCTGTATTGACAAGAGTTACGAGCGCGAGCGTCACCGTCGACGGTGAAGTCGTCGGAGCAATCGACTGCGAGGCGACTGGTGGAATTCTGGCCCTTGTCGGAGCAGGACGTAAGGATAGCGACGACGCTTGGGAAACGGTTGCTCGCAAAATCGCGGAACTGCGAATCCTGGAGGGCGAAAAGTCTGTAGTGGACGCACAAGCCCCTGTTTTGCTTGTGAGTCAGTTCACGTTGATGGGTCGCACGGCAAAAGGACGGAGGCCATCATGGAGTGACGCAGCCCCCGCAGATGAAGCAGCACCCATCATTGAAAAAATCGCAGCCTACCTCCGGGACCGGGGCATCACGGTCGCTGAAGGAAAGTTTGGTGCCCATATGAAGGTGCAGAGCATCAACGACGGCCCATTCACGGTGATTGTCGAGGCCTAGCACTCTTTTGATCATTGGGAACAAAAATGTGTCCAAGATCGTTGAGGGTGTAGAAGATTACCTGTTCCACTCGTCCAAGGAGGCAGTGCTCAATGACGTCGAAGAGTCAGACCTTAACAGCGGACAACGAAGAAAAAGTTGACCGCGGTAGTCGTCGCAATCAAACGAACGACAATCCATCGGCTGACCTTGTTCGCGTGTATCTCAATGGCATTGGCAAGACTGCCCTGCTCGATGCAGAAGAAGAGGTCGAACTAGCCCAGCAGATCGAAGTTGGACTCTATGCCCAGCAGCTTCTTGATGATCCAGACTGCAAGCTCACCCGAGCCCAGAAACGTGACTATAAAATTCTGGCGAAGCAAGGACGGAAAGCTCGCGCCCACCTCCTCGAGGCAAATCTTCGTCTGGTTGTGTCGTTGGCAAAGCGCTACACAGGACGCGGGATGCCACTGCTCGATCTGATCCAAGAGGGCAACCTCGGACTGATCCGCGCGATGGAGAAATTTGACTATGCCAAGGGCTTTAAATTCTCAACGTACGCGACGTGGTGGATTCGCCAGGCCATTACTCGCGGCATGGCAGACCAGTCTCGTACTATCCGTCTCCCTGTGCATCTTGTAGAACAAGTCAATAAACTCTCCCGAATTCGCCGCGAGATGTACCAGTCGTTTGGCCGCGAACCAACGAATGAGGAGTTGGCAGAGGAGTCTGGCATCGAAGAGGACAAGATTGAGCTCCTCCTGCGTCAATCCCGAGACCCCGTGAGTCTTGACATGCCGGTCGGAGCGGATGAAGAGGCCCCCCTGGGGGACTTCATTGAAGATGCAGAAGCTACAGACGCCGAAGACGCGGTGGTATCCGTGCTCCGTCACGATGACATCCAAGATGTCATCAACGGTTTGGAGCAGCGCGAGCAGGACGTCATCCGTATGCGCTATGGGCTAACCGACGGTGTTCCCCGCACGTTGGACCAGATTGGGCGTAAATTCGGCTTGTCTCGTGAGCGCGTTCGCCAAATCGAACGAGAGGTCATGGCGAAGCTTCGCGTAGGTGACCGGGCAGAGCGCCTTAGGGATTACGCAATGTAACAACCGCGACGAAGCGTTCCGCAACTAATAGTTTTTTGGGTTACCATAGCAATCGTTAATAGGCGTCGATTCTTGGACTGCGTTGAATGTTGATGCAGCCTCAACGCTTCAGAGCGACTTTTAGGCAAGGGAGTTCCACGTGCGTGATCTCGTAGACACAACAGAAATGTATTTACGTACAGTTTACGAACTTGAGGAGGAAGGCATTGTGCCGCTCCGCGCACGAATCGCAGAGCGGCTCGAGCAGTCTGGCCCGACAGTTTCCCAGACCGTCGCCCGCATGGAGCGCGACGGCCTGATTGTTGTTGAAACAGATCGCTCGCTCTCCCTTACCGACGAGGGACGCGCCCGTGCGACTGCGGTGATGCGTAAGCACCGCCTCGCAGAGTGCCTTCTCACCAGCATCCTCAAGTTGGATATTGAACAAGTGCACGACGAAGCATGTCGCTGGGAACACGTGATGAGTGAAGCCGTGGAAAAGCGCCTATACGAGGTACTCAACCACCCTCAGGTATCTCCGTTTGGCAACCCCATCCCTGCGTTGGATGAAATTGGCGGTTCAAATGTTGCTAAGCCTGAGCTTGGCACTCGCGCAACGGACTTAGATCTCTCCGAGGGTCGCGAAGCTGTAGTGGTCCAAATCAGTGAGATTCTGCAGCTTGAAGCAGAGCGTTTGCCGGAGCTGGCAGGCTTAGGCGATATCGTCGGCCAGAAAGTCATAGTGAGCCTTCCGGATGATGGCGGGCTACAGCTATCACTTCCTGAGCAACAAGATTTCGTCATTCCTGATGACCTCGCGCATGCCGTGCGCATTGAGCTTCGGTAGAGACAATCTGCTGTTAGGAACCTGCAAGCATCTCTAGCTCCATCCAGACTGCTTCCCCGCCTTCTTCAACTGCGTGCAGGAGACCCTCATATTGACCGATCGCGAGTAACTGCAGGAGCACGTCGCTTAATGAGTGGTCCGGCATTTCTTGCAGCGCGCACTGTAGTGCGACCCCTGCCCAAGACCCGATCTCGCACCGCACAGCGATTACAGCCCACAACGCTAACGCGTTTGCCCGCACTGTCCCCACAGCATGGCGCGACAAGAATAGTAGTGGAGCAGCAAGTCGCTTTGGGTTCTGCATAATCGCGGGGATAAGTGTATCCCGCAGTAGAGCATGGGTGAGCAGAGCCGTCAAGCCTTCGAGCGCGATTCTCATTTCATTCGAGATTTCGCCGATTGGATTAGCATCGCGCTGGCCGATGAGGCAAGTCTCGGGCAAGCAAAGCAGAACCTCGATAATGCTTTCAATTTCTTCCTTCGCCAGTTTTGCCGGGTGTTCCTCCTCCCCAGCGTGGCTACCGCCCCACAAATCTTTCAGTAGCTGCAACCCGTCTTTGCGTGTCTGTGCCTGGATTTGTTGCGCCAGTTGGACGGACTCCGAATCGACCGGCTCAAAATAGCTAAACGTGTCTTGCCTATCGAGTTCTGGGAGTATCCCCTGCTCAACGTATGGGCGCATCGATGGAGAGGAAATCACTGACGATACACAGCCACCAATGAGGGAGGACGCGCGATCGCATTCTTCGGCCGCATTCAATGGCGGTCCAAAAAGCAATGTATATGGGGTACCCTGCGCAATTTCGGAAACATGCCAGCACAGGTCGACTTTGAAACCGGTTTCTTCTTCGAGGAACTGCAAGCGATCAACTGCGTCTTTGACGAGCTCTGAGTTCGGAATACGGCTCACAATGACTGCAAGGTACGCGATGACGTCATCCCCCAGTAGGTATTGCGTCACGTCGGTCTTGAGGCTTTCTATGAATGCTTCGAGGCGCGTGAGGTCAACGCGAACTACAGGTCCAAGTTGAAGCCCACCTGTTCCTTCGCTGTCCGGAATGATGCCGAGCACCACGACCGATTCTTGAGGATAAAACCCTAGAACCCCGGGCAGGGCTGCGATGATATCTGATGGTCCAAAAAGTGATGAATTAGCTGCATTTATTTTCATACAGTTTAGACGTAGCCAACACAGCATCGGTTCCCGCTTTGCTAGAATTCCTTATTTTCAGCAGGAATATTTCTTCACCCCAGACGTTGTGGGTAAGTACAAAGTTAGATCCTTTCAAATTATCCTAGGAGCGGTCATGCCAACGAATAATCGCATGTATGAACTTGAGTACCCGTCTCCCTCGAGTCTTGGCGAATCTCCTGAGGGGCCAACGCTCGTCGTTGCGTTACAGGGTTACGCAGATGCGGGCCATGCGGTTGAAGGGGTATCGAATCATCTCAACGCGGCGTTGGAAACCCGCACTTTAGCTACCTTCAATAACGATGAACTCATTGACTACCGCTCTCGCAGGCCTGCTGTAACCCTGGCGAATCACACGGTGGCCGACGTCGAAGAGATCGGCATTGAGCTGCGTGTTGTCCGCGACACAAAGGATATGCCGTTTCTGCTGCTGAGCGGGCCAGAGCCTGATCTGCGTTGGGAGGCATTTAGCAAGTCTGTGGCTGACCTTGCAGTGCAGTTTGGAGTTCAGCAAACGCTGTGCCTCTACGCTGCCCCTGTTGCCGCTCCCCATACCCGCCCAGTAGTGGTTTCCACACACGGAAATGATGAGAGCTTGGTGAAAGACAAGTATCTCTTCGACGGAATTATTACTGTGCCCGGGGCTGCCTCCATCATGATCGAGCGAGAGCTAGATAAGCGAGGCGAAAAGGTCGCTGGTTTTACTGCGCATGTACCTCATTACATTGCAAACTCTCCTTACCCGATGGCGGCGTTCCAGCTCATGCAGGCGCTCGAGGATACAGCAAATCTTCAGTTGCCACTCCGCGCGCTCGAGCAAGAGATAACAAGTGTTCAGCGTCAATTAGCAGAGCAAACGGCTGCGTCAAAGGAGATCGCGCAGGTCGTCTCGGCTCTCGAACAGCATTACGACCGTGAAGTTGAGGAGTACCGCAGGAACAATCCCAACGCAAAGATGCCCGGTGAGGCACAGGTTCCTTCCGGTGATGAGATCAGCGAAGCCTTCGAGAACTATCTCACGGCGATCGAGGACCAGCAGAGTCGTCCGCTTGTCGACGGACAACGGGGACTGCCGTTTGGCGATGATCTCAGTCAGGCTTTGCAGGATTTTTACTATATTGACCCAGCTCAGCCAACCGATGAGGAAGACGAGTAGCGGCTTTTCGCGACGAACTCGGCTACGGTAGTTGGCGTGACTCTTTCTACGTATTTGGCAGACCTTGACGACGTTCCAGCAGGCCTTTTTGAAGAGGCCGTCTGGGACTCTTTCACTGCGTGGACGCAGAGTCGTGGAATCTCGCTTTATGAAGCTCAGGAAGAAGCTTCGCTTGCGTTGCTTGCTGGGGATAATGTGATCCTGGCGACGCCAACCGGTTCGGGAAAGTCGATGGTGGCAAACGCTGCGCACTTCATTGCCATGGCTCGAGGGCAGCGCTCGTTTTATACTGCCCCAATTAAGGCGCTTGTGAGCGAAAAGTTCTTTGCACTGTGTGAGATCTTCGGAGCAGAAAACGTAGGGATGATGACCGGTGATGCCACAGTGAACAGCGGCGCCCCTATTATCGCAGCCACCGCTGAAATCGTCGCGAATATTGCGCTGCGAGAAGGTGAGCACGCGAAGATTCAGCAGGTCATCATGGATGAGTTTCACTACTATTCGGAGCCGGACCGCGGATGGGCATGGCAGGTGCCGCTATTGGAACTCCCCCAGGCCCAGTTCCTTTTGATGTCTGCCACGCTTGGAGAAACTGCCTGGATAGAAAAGGATCTCACCGAGCGCACCGGTCGCCCAACCACGTATGTTGGTGGGTCGGAGCGTCCCGTGCCACTCGATTTCAGTTACGTGTTCTCCCCCGTCCACGAGACGATTGAAGAACTACTGGCGGATAACAAAGCGCCGATCTACGTTGTGCACTTCTCACAACGCGAGGCAGCAGAGCGAGCGCAGGCTCTGACCAGTATGAAAATCATCAACGCAGAGGAGAAGCAACGTATCGCAGAGGAGATCGGGAATTTTAGGTTCACGACTACCTTCGGTAAGACGTTGTCGAGGTTACTTCGAAAGGGCATTGGCATTCACCATGCCGGAATGCTGCCGAAGTATCGACGGCTCGTCGAAAAACTATCTCAAACAGGGCTTTTAAAGGTGATCTGCGGAACGGACACCCTCGGCGTCGGTATCAATGTGCCAATTCGTACTGTGCTGATTACCGGCCTGGCAAAGTATGACGGGACGAAACAACGCATCCTTAAATCGAGGGAGTTTCACCAAATCGCCGGCCGCGCGGGGCGAGCTGGGTACGACACCGAGGGCACGGTCGTCGTCGAAGCGCCAGAACACGAGATTGAGAATGCAAAGCTTCGGCGTCGCGCCGGCGACGATCCGAAGCGGCTTAAGAAGCTCAACAAGAAGTCAGCTCGTGATGGCGAAGTTACCTGGTCCGAAAAAACTTTCCAGCGCCTCACAACGGCAGAACCGGAGGAACTCACTAGCCAGTTCCAAGTATCGAATTCCATGTTGCTCAATGTTATTGCTCGCCCGGGTGACGGCTACGAGCACATGAAGCACTTGATTCGGAGCAACCATGACACACGCGCTAAGCAGAACCGTGACATTCTTACGGCAGTCGATCTGTTTCGCGGGCTCATCCAGGCTGACATTGTAGAGTGCACTCCTGATTCCCCAGCGTATCGCCCCTATACTCTCACGCGAGAGCTGGACAGGGACTTTGCGCTCAACCAACCGCTTTCCCCGTTCGCGCTGGCATTTCTCACGGTGCTTGACCCCGAGTCTTCAACGTATTCGTTGGATGTAATCTCAGCGTTTGAGGCAATCTTGGATGACCCCCGTCAGGTGCTGCAAGCTCAGCAGTCAGCAGCTCGCGGCGAGGAGATCGCAGCTCTCAAGGCAGAGGGCGTCGACTACACGGAGCGCATGGCACTCATCGAAGACGTGACGTACCCTCAGCCGCTCGCGGAGGAACTGGAAGATGCATTTGAAACCTACTGCTCCAGTAACCCGTGGGCGAAAGAGTGGCAGCTTTCGCCAAAGTCGGTGGTACGCGACATGATCGAGCATGCGATGACGTTTTCGGATCTCATCGCAACCTACGGGCTATCCCGCTCTGAGGGTGTGGTGCTCCGCTACCTTACCGATGCGTGGCGCACCCTCTCCCACTCTGTGCCCGAGGCATACATGACTGAAGAGCTCGAAGATATCATCGTATGGCTTGGCGAACTGATCCGTCAGGTGGACTCGTCGCTCATTGACGAATGGGCGACGCTAGCTGATGACGACGCCCCAATCTCCCAGGACGTTCTCGACCGCGAGCTTGCATTCGGTGTTGAGGATCCTACGGCGCTCACAGCGAACCGCAGGGCGTTCAAAATCATGGTTCGCAACTACTTCTTTAGGCTTGTCGAACTGTTTGCGTTCGAAAAGGAAGAAGCCCTGGAGTCGATGCTTGAATATCTCGACCCCGATGTTCGGCCCGACTGGCCCTCGCTTCTTGACGATTACTTCGACGAGTACGACGATGTCATGATAGACGCAGATGCTCGCGGGCCAGAGTATTTCCGAGTTAAGGATGAAAGCTCGCGGCTCTGGGAAGTCGTACAGATCGTGAAAGATCCAGATGGGGACCGCAGCTTCCAGTTCCACGGCGTCGTCGATCTCGATGCCTCTGATGAGGCAGGAGAAGTTCGGCTGAGGGACTTGGACGTTGTCCAGATGTAGTCCCTCAGCCGACTATCGTGCAGAAGACGTAACAGTTAGCGTGCGTCTTCTACCACTACGGTCTGCGCAATGGCCTGGATAACAGCAGCAATCTTTACTGCCTCCCAGACCTGCTCCTTGGTCAGGCCCTCTTCGCGCACGACATTGGAGTGTGCAACAGCGCAATGCTCGCAGCCATTGATAGCAGATACTGCGAGCGACCACAGCTCAAAGTCTGCCTTCTCGACGCCAGGCTTCGAGATGATGTTCATGCGAAGGCCAAACTTTACCTGTGCAAAGTCATCGCCGAGCCAGCCCTTTGCGCGGTAGGCAACGTTGTTCATTGCCATAACAGTTGCTGCGCCGAAAGCGGCATCGAGAGCCTCTTCAGACAGGTGCTCCTTGGCCTCGTCCGTAATCTCAGAGATCACGGTGGGGTTCTTTGTCGCTGCAGCGGAAGCAACGAGAGTGCCCCACAGCTGCTGCTCGTTCAGCTCTGTAGAGCGTGTCAAGGAGCCAAGGTTCAGCTTCTGGTCTTTTGCATATTCAGGCAAAGCGCTGCGCAGGTTATCGATCGACATATCTCTTTTCTCTTTCCTCTCTATTGTTTATTAATAAATCCCCGTCACTGAGTATTGGACTAGTGACGGGGACTCGGAGTTCATTTACTTCAGGGATTCCTGAACGACAGCCAACTTGTCGATGTTCTTCGTTGGGTCGTTCTTCTGCCAGTCACAGGCGCAGACCTCTTCGGACTGGAGAGCATCCAAAACGCGAAGGACCTCTTCGACGTTACGGCCAACAGCATCCGGGGTGACAGACACGAACTGGATGACGCCGTCTGGGTCGATGATGAACGTTGCACGATCAGCGACGCCTGCCTCATTTTCAACGCCCAGTGCACGGATCAAGTCGTGGCGGACATCAGCAAACATTGGGAACGGAACGGCCTTCAGATCTGGGTGCGTTGCACGCCAGTTGAAGTGGGAGTACTCATTGTCAGTGGAGCCACCAAGGACCTGCGTATCGCGATCTTCGAACTCTTCGTTCAGCTTGCCGAACGCTGCGATCTCGGTTGGGCAGACGAACGTAAAGTCCTTCGGGTAGAAGAAAACGACCTTCCACTTACCCTCGTACTTTTCCAGGGATACATTCTCGAAGTAGTCCTCTGGGCTTGTTGCGTCGACCTCATGAAGGTCGCCACCCTTCAGCGCTACCAGATCGAACTCAGGGAAACGCTCGCCTACAGTCAGAATTGCCATAGCTTAACCTCCGAATGTGAGATGTCGTATATATACGGTCTTGGAATGCAATCGCTCGCACTCTGTCAAACATTGTGCCAGAAACGCCGCGCAATTTCAACAGCAAAACCTATTGCAATGCCGTATGGTTATAAGAATGAACAATAAAGAATATAAACCAACCTTGGCCCAACTTCGTACGTTTGTGACCATCGCCGAGAATAGGCACTTCGGCACTGCTGCGAGCAAGCTCAACATTTCTCAACCGTCATTATCCCAGGCATTGGTCGCGCTAGAGACCGGTTTAGGGATTCAACTTATCGAGCGATCCACCCGAAAGGTCATCGTCACTCCAACTGGGGAGGCGCTCCTCCCCTATGCGAAAGCAACGCTTGAAGCAGCCGATGCTTTTGTTGCACATGCCCGCGGTGCACATGGGGTCCTTTCCGGGCCTCTCAATATCGGCATCATCCCCACCATCGCACCGTATATCCTGCCCACCCTTTTACAACTGATTCAGAGCGAGTTCCCCGATTTAACTCCTCGAATCATCGAAGAGCCCACCAAGCACCTACTCGCTAAATTGCGCGACGGAAACGTCGATGTGGCGCTGCTAGCCCTGCCTACACACGCGCCTGGAGTCAGTGAATTGGAACTCTATGACGAAGACTTCATCGTCGTAACAAATGAGAAACACAAGTTGTCTGGGCTCCAAAACCTTACTCTCGATGTCCTGGAAGAACTCGATTTGCTTCTTCTCGACGACGGCCACTGCCTGCGCGACCAAATAGTTGACCTTTGCAAGAACGTTCAAACTACACCCTCAAATTCAAGCCAATCAGATACACGGGCTGCGTCACTGACTACCATCATGCAGCTGGTTGTGGCTGGCCTTGGATCAACCCTCGTTCCCAAGTCAGCTATTGCAGCTGAGTGCACACGTCCTGGTTTGGGGCTTTCTACCTTCCAGAAGAGTGTCGACGCGAAGCGTACAATTGGACTGGCCTACCGCTCTTCTTCTTCCCGCATCCATGAGTTTGAGGAACTTGGAGCGTTGTGTAGAAAGGCGTACAAAGAGGTAGCGAAAACCAGTGATGCGATTCTGTCCCGCTAAACTGGGACGCTAGTTATGAAGGACCAGGAACAAACACCTAAGAAAGAACTCTTCCGCCAACTAGACAACGTGGAACTACGCGATGTCCGACGTCTTCGCCGTCGCATTCGACAGGCCAAGAACGGCAAGGAACTTAACAAAGTTGAAGAGGCAATTGCCCGAAGCTTGCACGTCGTTCGGGCGCGGGATGAACTCATTCCGAACATCGAGTACCCAGATGCACTCCCGGTTTCTCAGCGCAAGAATGACATCTTAGAAGCTGTCGCGAACCACCAAGTGACTGTTATTGCTGGTGAAACTGGATCCGGCAAGACCACCCAGATTCCTAAGATGCTGCTCGAGCTCGGCCGCGGTCGACGAGGGCGTATCGCGCATACTCAGCCGCGCCGTCTCGCTGCTAGAACTGTCGCTGAACGCATAGCGGACGAATTAGGTCAGAGCATTGGAGAATCGGTCGGCTACGCTATTCGCTTCGACGACAAGGTCAGCACCACTACCTCAGTGAAGCTCATGACAGACGGAATTCTCCTTACGGAGATTCAGCGTGATCGGTTCCTCAACGCGTATGACACCATCATTATCGATGAGGCGCACGAGCGTTCCCTGAACATCGACTTTTTGCTTGGATACGTCAAGGAGCTTCTCCCTAAACGCCCCGACCTGAAGGTCATCATCACGTCCGCCACCATTGACGTCGAACGCTTCGCGCAGCACTTCTGTGACGAAGAAGGCAACCCCGCCCCGATTATTGAGGTTTCAGGTCGTACCTACCCGGTTGAGGTGCGCTACCGTCCGCTCGTCGAAAATGCCGGCGATCGTGAAATTGATATTGACATGATTGACGGTGTTATCAACGCCATCAAGGAGTTGATGGCAGAAGGCGACGGTGACATCCTCTGCTTTTTCGCCTCAGAACGTGACATCCGTGACTGCATGGAAGCAATTGAAAAGCAGCATTGGAAGAATGTTGAAGTCGCGCCACTTTTCGGACGCCTTTCGAACGCAGAACAGCACCGCGTCTTCTCCCCACATAGCGGGCGTAGGATCGTCCTCTCTACGAACATCGCCGAAACTTCGCTCACAGTGCCGGGAATTCACTACGTTGTGGACACTGGCCTCGCTCGCATTTCACGGTATTCAACGCGGACTAAAGTACAGCGTCTTCCAATTGAGGAGATATCCCAAGCCTCAGCAAACCAGCGCTCGGGCCGTTGTGGACGTGTTGCTGACGGTATCGCTATCCGCTTGTACTCGGAAGAGAACTTTAATTCACGCCCGGAATTTACTGACCCTGAAATATTGCGGACCAACTTGGCAAGTGTAATCCTGCAAATGATTTCTCTCAATCTCGGCGACATGCGGCACTTTCCATTCGTGGAATCCCCAGACGACAAAGCTATTCGCGATGGCCTTACGCTCTTGTACGAGCTCGGTGCAATCAAAGCAATACCAAAGGGTGAACTTCCAAAACTCACGAAAATTGGCCATACGCTTGCGAAAATCCCAGTCGACCCCAAGATGGCTCGCATGCTCGTCGAGGCCGAACGCTACCGGGTGTTGGAGGATGTCACCGCAGTTGTCGCCCATATGTCGATTCAAGACGTGCGCGAACGCCCCCTGGAATTTCAGGCACAAGCAGACCAAGCCCATGCACGCTTCAAAGACAAGACATCCGACTTTCTTTCAGCGCTCAAGCTCTGGGATTACGTCGGAGGTCTCCGTGAAGAGCTTTCAGGCAATCAGTTCAGAAAGCGCATGAAGCGTGAGTATTTGCACTATATGCGAATTCGTGAATGGCACGACCTCGTTCGTCAGCTCCGCGACGTCGAACGTCGACTGGGCTGGGACGTCGACAAAGCAATGACAATGACAACGAAACGTGACGCTGACTCGATTCATCGAGCATTGCTCACTGGCTTACTTTCGAATATCGGTGCTCGCGACGGAAACAGCAAGGAATACCAAGGTGCTCGTGGTACCCGTTTCCTGATTTTCCCAGGGTCATCGCTGGCCAAGACCCCACCAGAGTTTTTGATGGCAAGCGAGCTTGTAGAAACCTCGCGGCTTTGGGCCAGAGACGTGGCAAAAGTAGAATCCTCATGGATCGAGCACGCGGCAGGATCACTCCTGAAACATGTCTATTCAGAACCGTTCTGGTCACGGAAACGCGCATGCGCAATGGTTCATCAAAAATCGTTATTGTACGGCATCCCTATCGTGCGAGACCGACTTATCCCCTACCACCGCGTTGATCCTACGGCTGCGCGCGAGATGTTTATTCGTCACGCACTCATTGACGGCGATTGGACGAGGACTCATAAGTTTCTCGAACACAACAGCTTGTTGCTAAGCGAAGCCGCAGAAGTTGAAGAAAAGCTACGGCGTAGGGGCATCGTCGTTGACGAAGACACTCTATTCAATTTCTACGACGTGAAACTGCCGGATTCAGTCACAACAGCGAACAATTTTGACAGTTGGTGGAAGAAGCAACGGCAGCTCGATCCCGGATATCTTCACTTTGATCCAAGTAAACTCGTTGACGATTCTGCCCAGACTATCTCTGCAGAAGACTTTCCAATGTCATGGTCACAAGGGTCGATGCGGTTCGATGTGTCGTACAAATTCGAGCCTGGAACCGCCTACGACGGTGTTACCATCGCAATTCCCCTGCCTCTACTGGCCAGCGTTGAATCAGTCGGATTTGACTGGCTTGTACCTGGGCTACGTAAAGAGTTGCTGACTGAACTCATTCGTTCACTGCCGAAACCACTACGCAAGGGCGTCGTCCCCGCTCCAGACTTCGCTGACCGTGCACTTGAGCGTATGACGTTCGATCCACGCACGTCGGTTACCGAAGCACTGGCTCAGGTCCTCACTGAATTGGGTGCCAGCGGCATTAGCGGGCATGATTTCCGCACGCACCTGCTGCCACCGCACTTGCTCATAACGTTTGCAGTCATTGATAAACGTGGGAAGATTGTCGACTCAGACAAGAGTCTCCTTGCTTTGAAGAAGCGTCGGGCCACACAGATTCGTTCTTCAGTCGCGAAAGCAAGCCGCCACTCTGAAACTGCCGAAGTTCCTGTATGGACCGAAGACACACTCGGCGATATTCCCGAAAGTACGACCACAACCATTGATGGCAACAAAGTCGAGGCCTATCCTGCGCTCGAGGTGACTCCCAAAGGCGTTCGCGTTGCTGTGCATCCAACCCGGGCGAGTGCTGATGCATCAATGATGACGGCAACGCTCACGTTGCTGCTGCGGGCAATCGAGGTTTCCGATACTCAGATGACGAAGGGACTGCCACTACAGCAACGTGTCGCTGTTGATAGGTATCCACATGGCGGGGCTTCCGGCCTTGTCGAAGACGCTCGCATTGCAGCAATCCGCGACGCGATGATTCAAGCCGGCGGCCCTGTGAGGTCACCTGCTGATTTCGACGCACTATGTGCGAGAATTAAACCGACTATTCCGGGAGCTGTCCGACGATCAATTGTATCGATCGCGCCAGGTCTCGCTGCATACTCAGATTTGATGCAAGAGCTCAAGAATTGGTCTGGTCCTGCGATTGACGATATTCGGGAGCAACTAGCATTCATGCTGCCCGCGAACGCTATCACGGTTCATGGCATGCAACACCTACAGCACCTCCCCCGTTACATAGAGGCAATCCAGATACGGCTTGAGCATCTAGAAGCGGAACCGGAACGTGACGAAGAGCGGCAGGCTGAAGTAGCAAATGCTAAGGCTTACCTAGAGCGACGATTGGAACAGCTCCCTGCCCAACGCAGGAAGACACGCGCATACAAGGACGTGATGTGGCGAATTCAGGAGCTGCGAGTGAGTTTGTTTGCACAACACCTTGGCACCCAAAAGCCTGTGAGCGTGCGTCGTATTGAAAAAATGGTCGATAAACTTCGCTAGTGAGCCTCGGACTTTATTCCAGTCCCTCTCGCTCGCGTCGTTTCATCAAGCGGATTTCCGACTGAAAATCTTCGGCGCTTTCAAAAGACTTGTACACCGAGGCAAATCGCAGGTACGCAACTTCGTCCAGTGTGCGAAGCGGTTCCAATACCGCCAGTCCAATGTCATTTGCCGCAACTTGAGAACTTCCTTGGGCCCGAACCGTCTCCTCTACTTGCTGCGCTAGCCGCTTCAATGCGTCGTCGCTAACGTTCCTGCCTTGACAAGCACGCCGAACACCAACGATCAACTTTTCCTTGTCGAACGGTTCAGTTACTCCATTGCGCTTCACAACGGTCAGCACGGCCTTCTCGATCGTTGTGAATCGGCCCCCGCACGATGTGCACTCTCGCCGCCGCCGGATAGCAGAGCCCCCGTCTACAACACGAGAATCTGTAACTCGCGATTGTTCGTGATGACAAAACGGACAGTACATCTACACCCCACTTTCTCGGAGAACAGTTATCACCCCCTACATTAGCGGGTTAACGTTGCGCTGCAGAAGCGACTTCATAGCTATGAGCAACGTTCGAATCGTCCCGCGACACCGAGTCCCACTCGCTATTACCGAAATCGCCCGAGATAAGTACAGCGACGAACATAGTTACCCCAAGAAGGGCTCCCATTAGAACGTTTGCTCGCTGCTCTTGAGGCTCGGCGGAAGAATAAACGGTTGGCTCGGGAGCATCTGCAGCCGCCCAGCGGCAACGAAAGTTCTGGTTGATAACCTGCTCGTGGCGTGACGGCTCACCCCCTCGATCACCCCGCATGGGTACAAAATCCCACACTTCAGCTGGCATTGAAGACCGTGGTGCAAGTGGAGCTCCCGCCATATCAGCACGAGTAGAAATTATTTTCGCCTGGTCAATGATGCTCATAAAATGCCCCTTACTTCATTTCGCGAATTCGAAGGTTTCTCATCTCACGCGAAACATTTTTAGCGTATTTGTTCGATTTAACTTCTATGTTCGATTTATACCATCTCATATCAGATCCCCACAACCCCCCCCAACTATCGAACATATTTGCCCTCTTTGATATATTCTGTACAGAAGACACTATCGAGACTCAATGTGAGGACCCATGGCACGCAAGAACACAACCAGTGAAAAGTTCGATATGAGCGTACTTTCAGACAGACAAAAGCGAATCCTTCAAGTCATTCGCGACGCCGTCGTATTACGTGGCTATCCACCAAGCATTCGAGAGATCGGCGACGCCGCAGGACTCCAATCAACTTCTTCTGTCGCCTACCAGCTGAAGGAGCTCGAAAAGAAAGGGTTCCTTCGCCGTGACCCAAACAAGCCACGAGCCGTAGACCTCCGCCACCTGCCAGAATCTATGGGAGGTTCGGTTACACCGAAAGACGATGCGGACATTGATGGAACTTCTCCAGCACGGATGATCCCTGTCCTCGGCCAAATCGCCGCTGGAACTCCGATCCTGGCAGAGGAAAACATTGAACACTACTACCCCCTGCCGGAAGAACTACTCGATAGCGGCGACCTCTTCATGCTTCAGGTGGTTGGAGAATCAATGCGCGATGCAGGCATTCTCAATGGTGACTGGGTAGTCATCCGCTCACAACATGTTGCCGAAGAGGGCGAGTTCGTAGCAGCGCTAATTGACGGGGAGGCAACTGTCAAGGAGTTTCATAAGGACTCTTCCGGAGTATGGCTCATTCCTCATAACGATGCCTTTTCTCCGATACAAGGCAACGACGCCGAGATTATGGGCAAAGTGGTCTCTGTTTTCCGGACCCTGTAGCCATTTTTCGCCATTTCGCCCCCAACCGGGGGCTATCAAACACATGTAAAAGCATTCGGGCGCACGGTTTTGCAACAATAGGGGCAACCTAATTTTTGAACCCTGCTGATTCGTGGTTGCCCCACGGAGGAGTTGTATGTACGCCGAAGAGAGAAGAAGGCAGATCGCGTCACTTACCGCAGTCGAAGGACGCGTGAATGTTACGGAGCTGGCCGAACGGTTTGATGTAACAGCCGAGACCATCAGGCGGGACTTGGCAATTCTCCATAATGAAGGAATTGTCCACCGCGTTCACGGCGGAGCCGTCGCTAGCCAATCATTTCTCACCACAGAGTTTTCTCTTGATGCCCGGTTCCGGTCGGCACCGACCGCCAAATCGGCGATCGCGCGCGCTGCGACACAGTTTCTCCCAGAGGATCCTGGCGCTGGCATCTTTCTCGACGCCGGCACCACCATCAATGGACTGGCCGATCTTATTGCCGCAGCAGGAAAAACACAACATTGGTCTATAGTTACGAACTCCCTCCCGATCGCGCTAGACCTATCATCCTGCGGGCTTACAGACGTTCAGCTCCTCGGGGGGACAGTCCGTGCAATCACCCAAGCTGTTGTAGGCGATACGGCATTACGCACTCTCGCGCTTATGCGTGCAGATGTTGCTTTTATTGGCACGAATGCCTTGACTATTGACCACGGCCTCTCTACCGCCGACGCCCAAGAGGCTGCGGTCAAATCTTCAATGGTCACCAATGCACGCAAGGTAGTTGTGCTCTGCGACTCCACGAAGCTCGGCAATGATTATCTAGTTAGCTTTGCGCCGCTAGACGCAATTGACGTCGTTGTTACCGACACAGACGTACCAGAGAGCTTTGTCAGCGAATTGCGGGAGCGTGGAATCAAGGTCGTCCTTGCCGAAGAGTGAAACAAAAGGAATCAAATGCCCGATTGTGCCCGTTCTATTGCATTAACGGACATAATCGGGCATTATGGCTTTAGTAGCGCTTTTCGATACTGCAGCTGCACAACAGACTTTCGGTAGGCGCTACCCCACAGAGCACCAATTACTCTAAGGATGCGCCACATGATTCTGACGTTCACTCCGAATCCAAGTACAGATGCAACGCTTTCTGTAGCAACGTTGCGTCGCGGCGAAGTCGCCCGTGCCATTACCGCTACGCGAGAAGCTGGCGGAAAAGGCGTCAACGTGGCCCACGCCGTAGCGAAGGCTGGAAGAGCGGCACTCGCTGTAGTTCCCTGCGGGGAAAGCGACCCTTTCAAGTTCGCTGCTAACCGACTCGGTTTTCCTTTTGTTTTCATCCCGGTTGAGGGCAATATCCGTACCAATACTGCGATTACTGAATCCGACGGTACGACTACCAAAATCAATGAGCCTGGCCCTCAATACACCATTGATGTCCAGCAGGGGTTCCTCGACGCGCTTGATTCGCATAGCAGCGAATGTAAGGCCGTCGTCATGGCAGGGTCGCTGCCAAGTGGAGCCCCGGCGGATCTCTACGCAACGTTGACCCGAGAAATCCGATTGAGGCTCGCCGAAGACGTACTGGTGGCCGTCGACACATCAGACGAACCCCTGGTAAAGCTGGGAGATCAGCTTGAATCTGCAGCCCCCGATATCCTGAAACCCAACGCTTTTGAATTAGCGCAATTGGTGGGAGCCGATGGGCATGTACTAGAGACTAGCGCTTCAGCCGGAGACTACTCCGAGGTTGTTCAGGCAGCGAAACGCTTGATTCAGCGAGGGGCTAAAGAAATTCTCGTCACCCTCGGTGGCGCAGGTGCTTGCCTGGTCACCGCAGACTCTGCCTGGGCAGCAACGCCCCCACCGACTGTTGTGAAATCTACCGTTGGAGCAGGCGACAGCTCACTTGCTGGATATGTTATGGCTCGCACTCAACGCCTGCCGTTGGACCAGTGCCTCCAAACCGCGGTCGCCTATGGCTCTGCTGCAGCAGGCCTACCAGGTACCGGGATTCCAAGCCCTGACGACATCAACTTGGAACAAACCCAAGTCGTAGAAATCGATTCATAATTTAAGAGAACAGGAGTCCACCATGAGTGACAACATCATCACTCCACAACTCGTTAGTCTCGATGTGGACTACGGGTCGACGCCAAGAGAGGTCATCGAACACCTCGCGCAGCAAGCCCAGGACGCAGGCCGAGCAAGCGACAGCTTGAAGCTAGCCGACGCAGCTTACGCCCGTGAGCAGAAAGCTGGCACCGGTGTGAATGGCCGTGTTGCAATCCCCCACTGCCGCACCGAAGCAGTCGAAACCCCAACGTTGGTTTTTGCCAGGTTACAGCGGCCCGTTGACTTCTCGGGGCCAGATGGAGACGCAGAGCTTGTATTTTTGATCGCTGCTCCTGAAGGCGGCGGTAAGGCGCATTTGAAGATCCTTTCCAAGCTCGCACGTGCCTTGGTACGCGGCGACTTCGTAACTCAGCTCCGCGAGGCAAAGGATGAGCAAACGGTCGTCAACGCGGTGCTGGACGTCGTCAACGCTGCTCCTAAGAAGAAAACTGCCGCAGCACCTACTCCCGCTGCGACGGGCAAGACCGATGGCGTGAAAAAGTTTAGGATTGCAGCTGTTACATCGTGCGCGACCGGCATTGCCCACACATACATGGCAGCCGACGCTCTGACACAAGCTGCGCAGGCTCGCGATGATGTCGAGTTTCAGGTGGAGCCGCAAGGTTCTTCCGGCGGCGATCCTCTGGATCAGGCCTACATCGACAGTGCTGACGCCGTAATCTTCGCCCATGATGTTGCTGTGCGTAACAAAGCACGTTTTGCAGGCAAGCCGGTCGTTGATAGTCCAGTAAAGCGTGGCATCAACGAGCCAAACAAGATGATCGACGAGGCCATTGCCGCTGCAAACGATCCGAATGCACCAAGAGTCACCACGGCGGGATCGGAGCAGCGAGAAGACTCCGCTTCCTCTGGTGAAAGCTGGCCAAAGAAGATCCAGCAAGCTGTAATGACCGGTGTGTCGTACATGGTGCCTTTCGTTGCAGCAGGCGGCCTGCTCCTCGCGCTTGGTTTCCTCTTCGGCGGATACGACATGGCGAATGGCTGGCAGTCCCTCGTCACGAACTTCTCCCCGACCCACCTGCCTGGACATACAATCGATGTCGACGGTGAAATGATGACGTTCCGCCGTTCCGGCTGGCTTCTGTATCTCGGTGCTGTCATGTTCGCGACAGGCCAGATGGGCATGGGCTTCGTTGTTGCGGCGCTCTCCGGCTACATCGGGTATGGCCTTGCAGGACGTCCAGGTATCGCGCCAGGATTTATCGGCGGTGCTATCTCCGTCATGGTTGGCGCAGGTTTTATCGGCGGCCTTGTCACAGGTCTGCTGGCTGGTTTGATCGCATACTGGATCCAGACATGGAAGGTTCCGCGCTGGCTCGGGTCCCTGATGCCAGTGGTCATCATCCCGCTGCTGACTTCCCTTGCTATCGGCCTCATCATGTTCTTACTGTTGGGGCGTCCGCTTGAGTCTCTCATGCTGGGACTGCAGGGCTGGCTTGAGTCGATGAGCGGATCCTCTGCGGTCCTGCTCGGCGTCATCATCGGGCTCATGATGTGCTTTGACCTAGGTGGCCCAGTCAACAAGGCGGCGTACCTCTTCGGAACCGCTGGTCTGTCTGCGGGAACGGAGGCAAGCTTCCAAATTATGGCGGCTGTAATGATTGCTGGCATGGTTCCCCCGATCGCACTGTCAATCGCGACGTTCCTCCGCAAAGGATTGTTTACCCCGGCGGAGCAAGAGAACGGCAAATCCGCATGGCTCCTCGGACTGTCGTTTGTCAGCGAGGGCGCAATCCCGTTTGCTGCAGCTGACCCGTTCCGCGTTATCCCTTCGATGATGCTCGGTGGCGCCACTGCTGGCGCGGTCAGCATGGCACTCAATGTTGGTGTGCAGGCTCCACACGGTGGTCTCTTCGTGCTCTTTGCCTACGAGCCTTGGTGGGGACTGTTCGTCGCGCTCATTGCAGGCGTGGCGGTCGCAACTGTAGCGGTCATCGTCGCTAAGCAGTTCTGGCCAAACGAGGAGATCCAGAAGGTCGCTGCCCAAGCAGAACCTGCAGCGGTGGCGAACTAAGGACACAGGCCCCTAAACTGAATACAGAAACTCGATAGATACTTTCAAAGCAGAAAGGATGAAGCACATGGCTTCAAAGACAGTTAAAGTCGGATCCACCGTTGGACTGCACGCACGTCCAGCAACCATTATTTCTGACGCCGCCGGTGAATACGATGACGAGGTCATCCTGACCCTTGTCGGTGACGAGGACGAGGAAGAGACGGATGCTGCTTCCTCGTTGATGATCATGGCAATGGGCGCCGAGTTCGGTGATGAGGTCACCGTTACCTCTGACAACAGTGAGGCAGTTGAAAAGATTGCCGCATTGATCGAGAAGAACCTCGACGAAGAGTAAATCCCACAACAAAAGCCCGGGCGCTACATCTGAGCGCTCGGGCTTTTGCTTGTTCGAGCTATTTTCGAGATGCAGCGTTGAACTGCCCCTCACCCACTGTGTTGTAAATCCACTTCAACAGAGGATAGAACACGATGATGCCGACCGACCCCAGGGCAATGCCCTCAAGCGTCACCTGACCGACAGTGAACGACAGGTTGCCGATACCAACAATGAGTGCCACAGCCGCAACTGTTAGGTTCACCGGGTTCGTGAAATCTACCTTGTTATCCTGCCAAATACGTACACCAAGCATTCCAATCAGGCCGTAAAGAACCAGGCACGCTCCGCCCAGCACACCGGCTGGGATTGTGAAGATGACTGCGCCGAACTTCGGGATGAACGCCAAAACGATCGCGAAACACGATGCGACCCAATACGCAGCCGTCGAGTAAACCTTGGTAGCAGCCATCACGCCAATGTTCTCCGCATAAGTCGTTGTACCAGAGCCGCCAAAGCCACCAGCCAATGTCGTCGCGATACCGTCACCGATCAACGCCCTGCCTTGGTATGGGTCCAGGTCGCGTTGCGTCATCTCAGAAACTGCCTTGACATGACCAATATTCTCCGCGATCAGCACGACGATGACAGGAAGCGTCACCAAAATCGCTGAGAGGTGGAACTCTGGCGTATGGAACTGCGGCAAGCCGATCCAAGGACTAGCGCCAATTGTGTCCAGTGCATCATCCGATAACCCGCCAGTGAGCGCCGCAAACACCCAGCCGACGATGACGCCGATCAGAATGCTCAGACGAGACAGCATTCCCCTCGCAGCGACAGTCAGCAGAGCAATCGTGCCGAGCGTGACAAACGCGACCCCGGGCTGAGTTTCCACATTAGAAACGGCAGTCGGCGCAAGATTGAAACCGATCAACGCGACGATGGCACCAGTGACCGTGGGAGGCATGACGGCGTCGATAACTTTCTTGCCTGCAAGTTGAACAACAAAGCCAACTGCAATCAACGTCAGACCCGTGATGAGTACCCCGCCCAACTGAGAGCCGATTCCGTACTGGGACGACGCAGACAGCGGCGCGATGAAAGCGAATGACGAGCCAAGGTAGCTAGGCAGTTTATTACGGGTAATCAGCAAAAAGATGATGGTTCCCAGTCCTGAAAACAGCAGCGTTGTGTTTACAGGGAATCCCGTCAACGTTGGAACGAGAAGTGTGGCTCCGAACATTGCTACGACATGCTGCATGCCGATGCCAATTGTTCGAGGCCAAGAAAGGCGTTCATCAGGGGCGACCACCGCGCCGGGCAGAACGCGGCGCCCGTCGCCATGCAAGGTCCATCCAATAGTTTTACTCACAGGCTCATATTATGTCGCTAGATAATTGCCGAAAGCGAATTGGGCAAAGTAGCGTAATACGCATGGAGATTTTCATTCGCCGCACGGCAGACGAAATTGGCGATTTCGCTGCAAACATGATTGAACCATTCGTCAAGCAAGGTGCAACGCTTGGTCTTGCTACTGGCTCGACACCGAGTCCAACGTATCAGGCACTAATCCGAAAGCACCGCGAGGAAGGCCTCAGCTTCGCCGACTGTGACGCATTCTTGCTCGACGAATACTACGGAATCGATCAACACCACGAGCAGTCATACTGGTCCACAATCCGACGCGAGCTGACGGCATCAATCGATATCGATGACGCGGCCGTGCACTCGCTTAGCAGCTCAGCGGCCGATCCGGAGCAAGAGGCTGCGACGTATGAGTCCATGATGAAAGACGCCGGTGGTGTCGACATTCAGCTGCTCGGCATCGGCGCGAACGGCCATATCGCTTTCAACGAGCCGACCAGCTCGCTGAGTTCCCGGACCCGACTGATTGATCTACGCCCGCGGACCATTGCTGACAACGCACGCTTCTTCGAGTCAGAAGATGAAGTGCCTCGCCAGGCAATGACACAGGGCATCGGCACCATCTTGGAAGCGAAGAAGATCCTCCTCATCGCTACCGGTGCAGCGAAGGCCGAGGCTGTCCAAGCAATGATCGAAGGGCCCTTGAGCTCTTTCTGCCCTGCCTCATCGCTGCAAATGCACAACGATGTGTGCATATTACTCGACGAAGCCGCAGCATCCGGCCTCGGCGATGTGGAGTTCTACAAGGAGATCGACGCCTACTGGCGTTAATTCACCACTCCAGCAGTCTCTAGTAGACCTGCTGGACAAACTCGTCATACTGGCGCGCCAGAACTCGTGGCAAGCGGACATCGATCCTGGTGCCGTCGGTTTCATATTCTTCGGAGCGAATCGTCCCGTGTTCATGGACGAGTGAGACAACATCTCCTCGGGTGTAGGGGATCAGCATGACTACATGCTCATCGAGCGTGTTCAGGAACATCTCGATTTTTCCCTCGAGTTCAGCAATACCCTCACCCGTGAGCGCTGAGACAAACACCGCTTCCCGACCGGTCGCGTCAAACACGTGGCGTAACTCTGCCAAAACCACAGGGTCAGCGGAGTCAATCTTGTTGACGACCACAATCTCCGGAGGCAATTCGGAATCTTTATCTCGCGTGATCTCTGCCAGCACCTCGCTCACGGCAGCAATCTGCTTGAGTGGGAACTCGTCTGCTCCATCAACGACGTGTAGCAAAAGGTCTGCATTGCTCACTTCCTCCAGCGTCGACTTAAACGCCTCGACCAACTGGGTCGGCAGGTGCCGAACGAAACCAACTGTGTCCGTCAAAACGACGTTTCGCCCATCAGCCAGCGTTGCGCGTCTCGTGGATGGGTCAAGCGTTGCAAACAATGCGTCTTCCACAAGCACGCCGGCGTCCGTCATTGCGTTAATGAGTGAGGACTTCCCTGCGTTCGTGTATCCGGCAATCGCAATCTTGGGTGTCGTCGAGCTCTGCCTCTTCGCGCGCTTAATCTGACGAACAGTCTCCATGTCTGCTAATTGATGACGCAGCTTTGCCATCTCTGAGCGCAACCTTCGCCGGTCTGCCTCAATTCTGGTTTCACCAGGACCGCGCAAACCAACGCCGCCATTCGAACCCGCACGACCACCGGCCTGGCGCGAAAGGTTGCCGCCCCAACCACGGGTACGGGTGTAGAGATACTCCATCTGCGCGAGGCTAACTTGTGCTTTGCCCTCCTTGCTCTTTGCGTGTTGAGCAAAGATATCCAGAATGAGCATCGTTCGGTCGATCACTTTAGAGTTGAGGGCTTCCTCTAGCGCCACCATTTGACCAGGGGATAGCTCACCGTCGAATACGACGGTGTCCACTCCACTGGCGTCGACAATCTCGCGCAGCTCTTTCACCTTTCCGGAACCAATGTATGTCCCTGGATCCGGCTTATCTCGTTTTTGATAGAGCATGTCAATAACTTCAGCGCCTGCGGTTTCGGTCAGTGCTGCCAATTCCCGCATGTTTGCTTCCATTTCGGCAGTGGAACCTTCAGTCCATGCTCCAACAAGGATGACGCGCTCGAGCCGCAGTTTACGGTACTCGACTTCGTAGATGTCTTCCCGGTCTTCGTTGCGCAGCTCTGTCGTGGTGTTTACGCGACGAAACGAGTTTCGTTCCTCTAGGTCGAGTGCGCCCTGTGTTGGCGTCGATAGGTCTGTTCCCGAGGTTTCGGTGCGCGTCTGTGCGTTATGGCGAAACGCTTCATCCAGCAACGCCTCATGCGAATCAGGAGTGGTTGATTTCGAATTCATGCAAGCTTTCAAAAATAGTGGGTATACGTAACTTTTTTCGCTTTCTTCCTTGCTCAACGGTAGCCCACCCATTTTTCTTCCACCACATTTCTTCACCTCAGAGCGCATTCGACTAGGCTTCACATTTATGAACCAACAACCTCTGACTGAAAACAAGGATCTGGCAGCGATCGGCCTGAGCTTTCCTAAGTGGCAAGACGCGGTAGAAGCTGCAATCGCATCCGGTCGCCTCGGTGTTATCGGTGAGGTACGTGGCGGCCAAATGGTCCAATACCAGGACCACTCTGGTGCGCAGCTGAATATCTTGGCAGTTGAGCCTTTCGCCACCTTTGCCGGCTTTGAGGGCATCACACGCACAAACGCGCACATCACCCCGGCAACCGATGTGGTTGCGCTTGCTGAGGTTGTGGATCCACATGGGAATCCAATCGGATCTCTGACGCTAAACCTGGCGCAGGAGCCATTGATCGTCGATGAGCCCACAATCCAGTGGCAAGAGCTCAGCGTGACCGCCCTTGCACTCGATGTGAGCACGTACGAATCCACCTCTGCTTATCTTGAGGAGCACCCTGGTAGCACGGTTGGCACAGTCATTTCTGCAGGAGCCGAAGCGATTGCAACTGGGGCAGCCTCCTCCCCCGATGCAAAAGCCACTTTTTCCGCACGCGTGCTGGAAGCTGAATACCGCACGTCGGAGTTGACGGGTGACCGCTTCATTCATGTTTCAGTCGACGGGGCGTTTCCATTCGACGTTTGCTTACCTGATGGCGATCTCCCCCAACGCGACCAAGTCATCGCAGGCAACGCCGTCATGGTCGGTACCATCCCGGTGCCTACAGGTGGCGGATGTGGTGGTTGTGGTGGCTCCTGCGGTTGCGGTGGCGGCTGCTAGGAACTAGGCACTACTCATGGATCCAGCACGTCGTGATCTTTCCATAGCACTGTGGGGCGCCCTGATCTTCGCCGTCATGGTGCTGCTTGTGCTGCTCCTCAAGACTCCTGGCGCCATCATCGCCGGGCTGATTGGTGTCACGGCGCTTTTGACCCGCAGGCGTTTTATTCCTAACCCGGAAGTAGAGTCGCTTCGCTCATCGCTTCTGATTGCGTGCGATGACATCCGCGACATCGTTGAAGCATTTGATAACTTGCAACATGGTAGCTCGACGCAGGCGTTGGCCGACCGCACGCTTCATTTTCCCGCGCTTGCGAACACCGATCTTTCTGTACCAGAAATCAGCGAATTTCATCTCAAGTACAGTGCGGCACAGCGCTTTCTCGCGCGCGTTGACACCTACTTGCAGTCACCGGACTTGGAACGCGTCCACCTTGAAAAACTCATTCGAATTGCGGACGAGCGCGCCCTCGAGCTTGAGGACGCCTGGGTGGCTGCCCGTAACGCTGCTCGAGAAATTGGTCCGTCGTAATCAACCAAGCTGTGCTACTAGTTCCGCAACGTCATAGTTCGCCGCGTCAATCCAAGTGATTCGTTTGTCGCGCCTAAACCAGGATTTCTGACGCCGCACATAGCGCCGCGTTCGCAGTTTGGTGTCCTCGCAGGCTTCGTCGATGGTGAGGTGGCCGTCGATAACTCCAAGTCCTTGGGCGTATCCGATAGCCCTGCCAGCAGTCGAATCCTTCGCTAATCCCTGGCCCACCAACCGATGAATCTCATCGATGAGCCCCTGCTCGAACATCGCATCAGTACGCTGCGCAATCCGCGGGTTGAGCCACTCTGGGGTTGTCTCCAGCCCAATCATGCGCGTACCCCAGCGTGTAGGGGCGTTTTTGGGGGGTTGAGATGCCTGAAAAGGCTTACCAGTAAGCTCAATGACTTCGAGTGCACGCACTGTGCGCCGGGGGTCACGGTCTTCAATTATCGACGCCGCCACAGGGTCAACTGCAGCTAGCTGCGCATGAAGGCGATCTATTCCGATTTCCTTCAATAGAGACTCGTAGCGCCCGCGGACTTCGGGGTCGGTTGGCGGGAACTGCCAAGCGTCGACAAGTGACTGCATGTACAGCATGGACCCACCAACGAGAATCGGCAGCTTTCCTCGATTGGAGATCTCCTCAACGGTCTCCACCGCTCGTTGCTGATACTCTGCGACACTGGCGGTTTTCGTAACCTCCCAGATATCAAGCAGGTGGTGCGGTATTCCTTGTCGCTCCGCGAGAGGTAATTTGGCAGTGCCGATATCCATCCCGCGGTAAAGCTGCATCGAGTCAACGTTGACAATCTCACCATCGAGTTCGTGCGCAAGCGCGAGACTCAGCGAGGACTTACCTGAAGCCGTCGGGCCGACGATTGCTACTGGTTGGTGTCCGATCTCCTTGTTCACTGCTCTACCTCCCAGTAAGCAACATACCGACCAACGCCCAACGTGTCGTCTACGTCTACGAGTGTGGCCTTCGTTGGCTGCAGTGTTTGTAGCTCAAGCCAAATATCTGGTTCCAGTACTCCTGCGTCTCGCATTTCCTGCTCACGGATCAGGGAGCTTTGCTTTCCTGACAACAAAGCCTGGAGTTTGTCGTTCGTATCAGCAGCCGCAGGGATTAACGCTAGCGGGGCGCGAGTTGTCAGCCCTGCAGGTCCATCGACTACCATCACTGTGAGCACTGAAGGATCTAACGGCAACAGGTGCTCACGACTCTCACGCACCGTAGCCCCGTGAAGGCAGTATCTGGCGACAAGTTCGCCTAATACGTGCCCACCTCCTACTTCGACGTGTGGTGCTCCCCAGGCAGCAAACGAGCCAGCAAGGTGCGTTGCCCATCTCCTGTCGTGGCTGCACACAATGTCAATAGTTTTCGTCAGTTTTCCGGCTGTCTCTCTAATTGAGTTCAGCAAACGCTGCGACGGTTCGTCAGCAGGTGCGAGTTCTCGCACGAGAGCTGGCGAACCAGGCATGACAAGTAGGCAGGCACGGGCTTCATTCACCTCGCCCACCATAGTGGGGTTTTCTCGGAGTTGAAACCATGACACATGACGCATGTTCGTCTGCAACACGCTAGAGTTATGAAGACGAGAATGCCGTCGATTATGTATCTCGGCGCCGTGACGCGCGGCACAGCTATTTGTGAAAGGACTGTTTCATGACTTCCTCGACTCCAAAGCCACAGCCACCAGCTGGACGTCCGAACCCGGCTGCCATGCCGAAGCAAACGCCGAAGCCCGGACCTCGTCCAGGTGCGGCACAGTCTGTTCCTTCACAGCGGGTTGTTCCACTCGCGCATGCTCAGTCGTCATCAGCGAACACTGATCCGTCGAAGTTCGGGCGCGTCGATGATGCCGGCAATGTTTTTGTCACCCGTGACGGCGTTGAGCGTCAGATCGCATCTTGGCAGGCCGGGTCTCCCGAGGAAGGACTTCGCCACTACGGGCAGCGTTTCGACGACCTCATCGTCGAAACTGAAGTCCTGGAGGCGCGACTCACTGCACACCCAGAGGACGCACACACTCTGCATCGCAGCGTGACTGAGCTGAAAGACTCGCTGAAAGACGTCGCCGCAATTGGCGACTTCGCAGCGCTCGAGGCACGCCTAGAAGAATTACTGCGCAAAACAGAGGTTGCGGAACACGAAGCAAAGGAACTCAAGCAGACCCGACGGGCTAACGCAATTGCCAAAAAGGAAAGTCTAGCGGCCGAGGCTGAGGAGATCGCCGAGAAGTCTACGGACTGGAAGGCTGCCGGGGACAGGATTCGAGCGATCCTCGAAGAATGGAAGACGATCCGCGGTATCGATCGCACAACCGACGACGCGCTCTGGAAGCGCTACTCGCGTGCACGCGATGCCTTCAATCGCCGTCGTGGGGCTCACTTCGCTGAGCTCGATAGGAATCGCGCAACGGCTCGTCGTATCAAGGAGGATATCATCGCCCGCGCGCAGGCAATCCAGGACTCAACGGATTGGAACGCCACCGCCCGTGCCTACCGCTCTCTGATGGATGAGTGGAAAGCAGCCGGACGCGCCCCACGTGGCGTCGACGATGAGCTGTGGGCACAGTTCCGCGCTGCTCAGGATCACTTCTTCGCCGCCCGCAACGCCGTAAACGCGGAGCGCGACCGCGAATTTGAAGCAAATGCTGCAGCTAAGGACGCACTTATAGATGAGTACGATGCGCTCATCACTCCAGAGAAGGGTCTAGGTGCGGCACGTGCCAAGCTGCGTGAGCTCCAGGAGAAGTGGGACGAAATTGGATTTGTGCCTCGCAACAAGGTCCGTACGTACGAAGACAAGATTGCTCGGCTGGAACAGCGCGTAGCGGATGCAGAGGAATCACGATGGCGCAAAGCAGACCCTGAGGCACAAGCGCGGGTGAATCAGTTCCAGGAGAAAGCTGATCACTTCCTGCAGCAGGCTCAGGAAGCTGAGGCAGCCGGGAATTCCTCCAAGGCGGCGAAGCTCCGTGAACAGGCCGAGCAGTGGCAGGAGTTTGCCAACGTCGCAGCGAAGGCCGTCGACGAGCAGTAGTGCTATATCCCTTGATCGTAGGGAGTGCCGACCCGTCACACGCCGCAGTCTCCTCCTACGCATTCTCAGTCACGCTTGCTATCCAGGACATTACGGGAGAAGCGCACTCCGGAGTGAGTGCAGCCCATCTCGCGAAACGCCTGGAGGGATCCGAAGAATCGTTAGCGCTTCTCTTCGCGCTGTGTAGCAAACCAGCGCCACGGCCCCTTGGAGCGTTCGGTTACCCAGTGCTGACTGAGGATGATCTGTACGACGTCGAAGGCTGGGTGCTCATATCGCTTCCTCTACTTGAGGACGTCGATGTGTTAGAAGCGAACGTCACTATCGACGCCTCCATCGCTCCTCTTCCCGGAGAGGATCAGCCGGCGCACGTATGGCGAAGTGCGCTCGCGCTGATTGACGCGCTTTCTGCAGAGTTGCACCGTCCCATCCGTCAGATTTGGATCACGGAGCCATTGGGGGCACCGGAGCACCCATTCCTTCGCGCTGACGGCTACACGCCGGCGCACTGTGAGCGACAGGCAATTATCAACGCGGACGCTATCGTGGCGCCTGACCAGAATGATAGGTGCGACGTGATTGAAGACATGGCATTCGACCCTACTGATCTGCCCTCCTTCTTAGCTACTCTCCAGGAGTCCGCAGCGAAATACCCTCGTGGCTCATTATCGCTCGAGCCTGTCCAGTGGTCAGCGTCCCGTCTTCAGGACGCTGCTGCACGTCTCAAGGACCGCGGCGGCTCCCAGATCACCGCCATTGCCCGTGATGTCTCAGGGAAACCGGTCGGGCTTGCAGAAGTAGCAAAATTCGAGAATGACGCAGATTCTGTTGCAGAAATCGGGCTGGTGTACGTACGGGAGGCAAACCGGGGACTCGGTTTAGGCAAGCGCGCCTTGGCTTCTGCGATATCAGCCGCGCTCTCGATTTGGCCACAAACGAAGCAGATCTACGCTTCTTATCCCAACCCGCAGCCGGGTGCGAGCCACATTCTCGACCACTATGCCCCAACCGGGATAAGCCAGGCGACGGCCTGGCAGAAGGGCGTACCAAAGCTCGATAGCTAGTTGCTTCTTTTGTGGCGTCGTGCCGCGTTCGCCCGTCGGTCATCGACAAGCAGTGGGTTCGTTTCTTGCTCCTGATGAGTCCGCGTCGCATTCAATTGCGCATCCGCGATATCCGCGTCGATTTCGCTTGGCTGATTCCGGAGCAGTTCCGGGGCAACCGCTGTCTTTCGCACGAACAACGGAATGTACGTCAACACGACCAGGAGTACCGCGACAACTTCTAGGTAAAACCCGGGCCCGTGCTGAAACGTTCCTGCAACACCGGTACTCGACTTCCGCAGCCACACTGCCAGCAACGAGCTAACCAGGGCAACTGTTGAAATCATCCACGCGGCTGTGGCCATTCCGAAACGTCGCGAAACCGTCACTAGCGACGTGCAAACGCCTACGCCTAAGAAGCCTAGCCATACAAATACGTACTCCGTGATCTTGGTATCTGCACTGCGGGCGCCTTCGCCCACCGCGAGCACCTGCCATCCGGGAATGTCACCAACGAAGGGCAAAAACAGCGCAACAAGCCACCCAATACTTGCAATACCGAGTACCCAGCGCGCGGATCCTAATTCCATTTTCATTGAAGTCTCCCTTCCAGTAGTCGCGTGGTTTACGCTTCAGGAGTCGTGCAGCAGCCAGTGTTGCTTACGTTAGTCACTGGAACGATGTCTGGACGTGCAACCGTAGGAATTCCAAGTCCCACCCCAACAGGTGCAGTCGTTGGTACCTCGCCTGCCTCAGCGTGATCACCCGCGAGTGTGCGTCGGTGTGAAAGCACACCAGAATCCGCGATCAGAAAATATGACTTTGCTTCGGTGATACGAGCGGTAACAATGTCACCCGGACGGATGGCAGATCGATTGGCCTCATCGACAGCAAAGTGCACGAGCCTGCCGTCGCGAGCGCGTCCTGACATTCTGTGAGTCGTCTCGTGCTTTCGACCTTCGTCCTGCTGAACAAGGAGTTCTTGCACAGATCCGACGAGCTTTTCATTCTCTTCCAGGCTGATTCGTTCCTGGAGTTCAAGCAGTCGTTCGAACCGCTCCTGCACCACAGCTTTCGGAACCTGGTTTTCCATTTCAGCCGCCGGGGTCCCAGGGCGCGGTGAGTACTGGAATGTATAGGCGGACGTGAATCGTGCCTTCTCAACTACATCAAGCGTTGCCTGGAAGTCTTCTTCCGTCTCGCCTGGGAATCCGACAATGATATCGGTGGTGATCGAAGCCTCAGGAAGCTTCTCACGGACCTCATCCAAAATGCCTAAAAACTTCTTGGATCGGTACGAACGGCGCATGTCCTTGAGTACTTTGTCAGACCCCGACTGCAACGGCATATGTAGCTGCGGGCAAACGTTCGGGGTTTCTGCCATTGCGTCGATGACGTCAGATGTAAACTCTGCGGGGTGCGGGGAGGTGAAGCGAACACGCTCGAGGCCATCGATCTCGCCACACGCTCGTAGCAGTTTTGAAAACGCGGACCTATCTCGCTCCATTTCCTCGTCAACGAAATGCACACCGTAAGCATTGACGTTTTGGCCAAGCAAAGTGACTTCTAAGACGCCTTGATCCACGAGCGCCTGTACCTCGGCGAGGATATCGCCCGGACGGCGATCAACTTCTTTGCCACGCAGACTCGGAACGATACAGAATGTACACGTATTATTGCACCCGACAGACACCGAAACCCAGCCCGCATAGCTACTTTCACGTTTCGCTGGAAGAACAGAAGGAAATACTTCGAGCGCTTCTGCAATTTCAACTTGCGCCTCGCCCTGTACTCGTGCACGTTCCAGCAGTACCGGCAGTGAGCCCATATTGTGGGTCCCGAAGACCGCATCTACCCACGGTGCTCTCTGGATAACATGGTCTTTGTCTTTCTGCGCCAGACATCCACCAACCGCAATCTGCAAATCAGGCTGCGATTCCTTAACCTTTTTCAAATGTCCAAGCGTTCCGTACAAACGCTTGTCTGCGTTTTCACGCACGGCACAGGTGTTGAAAACGATGAGGTCTGGGGCCTGCCCATCTTCAACTGCCACGTACCCCGAATCTTCCAGCAGACCCGACAACCGCTCCGAATCATGAACGTTCATTTGGCATCCGAAGGTTCGTACTTCGTATGTCCTTGATGCAGCCATCTGGTTCGCCTTTCCTGGTTGATTACGCGGGCCTACGCAGGCACGGCTGAACATTCTAGCCACTGCCAACTACCCCGCCCAAACGCCGCAAATTGCTCCCTAGGAAGTCTCTCGAAGTGATTCAACCCTTGTATCTAGTGCAGTTCTTGCGATAGACATGCACATACCTTGTGGAAAGCCTCGACGCGCCAGCACTCCGACAACCCTGCGCAGCGCGCGGGTGTACTCCGCGTGCCCCGCTGGTGGTGTTTTCACTTCTCGCGCCTTCTTTTCCGCGAGGGCTTCAGCAATTGCGTGTTGGTCCTCGTCACTGATTTGTGCGAGCGCGGCGCGCCGATCTGTTTCTGAGACTCCTTTTTCCCTGAGCTCGCGGTCCAGAAAGCTTCTCGACTTTCCTCGACGTTTCGCCCGCTGTCGAACCCATTCATGGGCAAAGCGACGATCGTCGAGAAGCGAGGATGCGCGAAGAGACGCCAGTACCTCATCAACGAGAGGCGCTGGGAACTCAGCCTTGACAAGACGCTCCCTGAGTTCATGCTCTGATCGCGGTCGCTGATCCAGCAACCTTAACGCACGCTGCCGCACTGGAGCGAGGGCTTCTTCACGTTCATAATTGAAGAGTTCTCCATTCCCACCGGTAGCTTCCCATTCGGCAAGTGCGTCCCGCAGGCGTTGAATCTTTTCCGGATCTGGTGTTGCCACGTATTACTTCGCCTTCGCTGGCTCTTCCTCGTCGTCGAAGTCAATGTTTGGCACCATGTCTACTGGGTCATCAGTCAGCGCATCATCATCGGCAAATTCGCCAACCCCCAATGCACGGAAAATCTTTTGCTCGATCTCGTCCGCAAGGTCCGGGTTCTCCTTCAGGAAATTGCGCGCCTTTTCCTTGCCCTGTCCAAGTTGATCGCCTTCGTAGGTAAACCAGGAACCTGACTTCTTCACGAAGCCGTTCTCTACGCCCATGTCAATAATGGACGATTCCCGAGAGATGCCCTCTCCGTACATAATGTCAAACTCTGCGATCTTGAATGGTGGCGAAACCTTGTTCTTCACTACTTTGAGGCGGGTTCGGTTTCCGATGGAATCCTGTCCGTCCTTCAACGTCTGGATACGTCGGACATCACAACGAACCGAGGAGTAGAACTTCAGCGCTTTACCGCCCGTAGTTGTCTCGGGTGAACCGAACATGACGCCGATCTTCTCACGCAGCTGGTTAATAAAAATCGCTGTAGTGCCGGAGTTGTACAGCGCACCTGTCATCTTCCGCAGTGCCTGCGACATCAACCGAGCCTGGAGGCCAACGTGAGAGTCACCCATCTCACCTTCAATTTCAGCCTTAGGCGTCAGTGCGGCAACCGAGTCAATGACGATGATGTCAATCGCGCCAGATCGGACAAGCATGTCCGCGATCTCCAGTGCCTGCTCCCCTGTATCTGGCTGAGAAACGAGCAAGTTATCAGTATCGACGCCCAGCTTGCGGGCATAATCCGGGTCCAGAGCATGCTCGGCGTCGATAAAAGCTGCGATTCCGCCGGCCCGCTGCGCGGAAGCGATGGCGTGAAGCGCAACAGTTGTCTTACCGGAAGACTCAGGTCCGTAAATCTCAACGATGCGGCCGCGTGGCCACCCACCGATCCCCAGAGCGACGTCAATAGCCGTATTCCCAGATGAAATCGACTGAATTGGAGGCCTGTTCTCATCACCGAGACGCATCACAGCCCCCTTGCCATAATCCTTCTCGATCATTGCGAGTGCAGCATCTAGCGCATTCTGGCGATCTTTCGCGGCTGATGCGGTTTTCTTTTTCGCAGCCATTTACATGTTCTCCTTAATGTTCATTCTGTTCGAGTTCGGCGGCGGCGTTTTTGCATACGCCATCGCCCACACACATGTTTAGACTCACCTTCGAGGGTTACGGTTCCCGATGACTTCTAAATCTGGATCTGACTATAGGCAAGTGCCGAGACATCATCAGAGTGTACACGCATACATGTTCGAATTAAAAGTACAAAACGGCGAGAGCAGCTAGAAACCCGGCCGATCTACGCCAAGGCGACGCGCCTCTGGAACATCAAAGGCGTCACAAAGTTCGTCCCAGGCTTGACGCAAATCGCCTCCATTTTCGATAACCTCTGCGGCGGTACACCCATGACGAGGCAAAAGTTGCGCCTCAATAATCCATGACGCCCGATCAGACCCAAATTCATCCTGGACGAGTTGGTGAAACTCCGTTAATCGCATGGCCTCAAATATACGCGCAGAAAAATCAATACGATTTCATAGCGAACTGAACACTGTTCAAGTACTATTCTCGCTATGTCAAAAAGCATTCCGCAATCAAAGATTGAAGCCCAAGACCTCGCATACATCGCCGTGTTCGCGGCGGTGATCATCGTACTCGGGTTTGTCTCTATTCCAGTCGGCGCTGCCGGCGTTCCAATCGTCATGCAGAACGCTGCTTGTATTCTCGCGGCGCTCGTGCTCGGCCCTAAACGGGGAACCTACACAGTGCTATTGTTCCTCCTCATCGGACTTGCTCTTCCCGTTCTCGCAGGTGGACGCACCGTCGTCTATGCCCTGGGAAGCCCTACAATCGGATATCTGGTTGGCTACATCGCAAGCGCATTTGTTGCAGGTCTCATCGCCTACCGCGCTTCCAGCAAGAGCTCTTTCGTGAATATCGCCCTCCTTCTTGGAGCCGGGTTCGCTGGCCTGTTCCTGCAGTACTTCTTTGGGGTGTTTGGATTGATGGCACGCGCAAACATGACCTTTGGCGCTGCATGGGCAGCACAGCTACCGTTTGTCATCCCTGACACCGCCAAGGTGCTAGTGATTGTGTTCATCGCATTCGCAGTTCGCGCTGCACTCCCCTCACTCCGTCGCGCATAAACTGGATTATTTCCATGCCGCAGATCAGCTTCAACGACGTGAGCGTCGTACGTAATGACAACACACTGCTCCAACCATTTTCACTCACGTTGCAGGAACATCGGATCGGCATCATTGGCTCGAACGGTTCTGGCAAGTCAACGCTCGTCCAGCTTATCAATGGGCTCGAAGAGCCGAGCACAGGCGAGGTATTCTACGACGGAATTCCGCTTGCAACTCGCAGCGCTGAAGTCCGCCGACGTGTCGGGTTCGTGTTCTCCGACGCAGAAAGCCAAATCGTCATGCCCCAAGTCCACGATGACGTGGCGTTTTCATTGAAGAAGTTCAAGCTCTCTAAGGCAGAGAAAGAGCAACGCGTCGATGAGGTACTGGAACGCTTCAAACTCTTGCACAAGGCAGAACAATCACCTCATACGCTCTCTGGCGGCGAGAAACAGCTTCTCGCGCTGGCCGCGGTACTGGTGACTGAACCGACCACCATCATCGCAGACGAGCCAACAACATTGCTTGACCTGAGAAACCGTCGGCGAATAATCGCTGAATTGAACTCGCTTGATCAACAAACAATCGTGGTGACCCATGATCTAGAGCTACTCAGTGACTTCGACCGAGTAATTTGTGTCAACGACGGCGTCATTGCATACGACGGCACACCAGCAGACACGATTCAGTTCTACACTCAGCTAATGGAGCCGAACAGTGAAGATTGACTCGCTACCAATGGGCGTGTACATCCCAGGCAAAACGCTGCTCCACCGTATGAGCCCAAAGAAGAAATTCGTACTGCTCATTCTGTACATCCTCATAGCGACCAACTTCGGGCGTACGTTCCCAATCGCGCTCACGTTGCTAGGCTTGATCTTCGTTCTGTACATCGTGGCAAGAATTCCGATCCGAATCGTTGCCAATCAGCTCGTGCCAATTCTTCCCTTGCTCGCAATACTGGGCGCATTCCTTGTCTGGCAAAATGGCATCGGACTTGCTGGCGTCACGCTGATTACGTTGTTCGCAACGATTCTCGCCGCAAACCTTCTTACTCTGACCACAACAGTTGAAGCGCTCCTTGTATCGCTCGAGGAAGGCCTCAAACCGCTCGGCCGTTTCGGAATACCAACTGAGAAAATCAGCCTCGCCATCGCCCTCACGCTCCGTCTCATTCCGCTCATCTTGCAGACATCGCAGGAAGTTCTCGACGCCCGCAAGGCCCGAGGACTGGGATTTTCTCCCCTCGCGTTTGGCGTACCGCTCATCGTGCGAAGTATCCGAAGGGCGGAACAGATCGGCGATGCACTTGTCGCTCGTGGCGCGCTCGACTAACCGCGTTCAATCCTTCGCAGGGCAAAGCAAAAAGCTCCAGGTTTCTATAGAAATCCTGGAGCTTTTTTACCACGCTTTAGGCTTCGCCGCGGAGCTCACGCATCCGACGTGCGACGGCGTCCTCACTTGCTTGCGGGGCGCCGGTCTTGCCCTGCTCAATCGACTGCTGTTCCTTTCCCGAGGTCAACTCGCCAGACATCTCTGCGCGAATCTGCTCGAGCCGACTGTGGCCTGCCATCTGGATTCCAGCCTGCTCCACCTCAGCCATGCGGCCTTGGATCGAGTTCTCCGCGAGCTCTGCAGCACCCAGTGCGTTCGCGTAGCGGCGCTCAATCTTGTCGCGAACCTGGTCCAAGTTCGGGCCGGAGGCGGTCAACGAGTTCATCGAGCGCATGGTCTCGGAAACCTTCTCCTGCATCTTGGCCTGCTCAAGCTGCGACAGCAACTTCGAGCGCTCAGCGACCTGCTGTTGCAGGTGTGCCGCGTTGCGCTCCACAGCTTGCTTTGCCTGTGCTGCCTGCTGGAGTGCCTGGTCGTGCAGCGCCTTCGTGTCTTCAACGCCCTGCTCTGCGGTAACAAGCTGCGCCGCGAACGCCTCAGCAGCGTTCTCATACTCGGTCGCCTTCTGTGCGTCACCGTTGGAGCGGGACTTATCTGCTAATTGGAGCGCCTGGCGAGCGTTCGCTTGAAGTTTCTCGACTTCCTCCAAGCGACGATTCAGCTGCATTTCCAGCTGACGCTGGTTACCGATAACCGCGGCTGCCTGCTGCGAAAGCGCCTGGTGCTGGCGCTGAGCCTCGGAAATTGCTTGCTCAATCTGGATCTTTGGATCAGCATTCTCCTCGATCTTGTTGTCGAAAAGTGCCATCAGGTAGTTCCAGAATTTTGAAAACGGGTTTGCCATAGTGTTGCGTTTTACCTTTCGCTGAGCATTGAAATTGGCCGTGTCCACGGCCAAACTGTTTCGTATTCTATCTGTTACAGCGCTGCTCCGCTATGCGTGAATCGCATCAGCCGTAGCGAATTCATCGTTCATCGATTGCAGTGAAAGGTTCGCAACAGCCTCGAGAACAACTTCTGAAACCGTAGTGTCCAGTGCTTCGCAAATCGATGCGAGCAGCTCTGAGGAAACTTCCTTGCGCCCACGCTCCAGCTCAGAGAGGTAACCAGAAGAAACGCGGGCTTGAGCAGCAAGAGATCGCAACGTCACGCCTTTATCCGCCCGGAAAGCTCGCAGTGACATTCCTAGCGCCTCTCTCAGCAGCGGTTCTTTCTGGCGGGTTCCAGACTCGCGAAATGGAAAAGCGACCTCATCCTGTGCATCGAACGAGGGCTCAAGCGGCGTATCGATTAGAAGTGTCGTAGTCATCACTTGGTATAACTCCCCTCAACGTGTTTTTGTTCCCGCACGGCATGCAACAGGACGCGAAGCGCTGCTTCAACAGCCCACTCGCGTACCTCGTTGCGCGGCGCCTGTAGCAAGTTTCGGGCCTGTCTGAATCCTGGAATGGTTCCGCGTACGAGAGGGGCGTCGGAAAGTATGTCGCCTGCGAGAACTGCTTCACAACCATCACTTGAGGCGATCCCTACCCAGACCTCACCAACAGGGTGGCCATCCTGTTCACTGGGCCCGGCCACACCAGTGAGCGAAAGGCCCCAGTCCGCGTCGAGCTTCCGCTTTGCCGCCTTCGCCATCTCTTTCGCGGTCACCGGAGAAACAGGTCCAAACTCATCGATGACGTCCTGGGGAACGCCGGCCAAGGTAACTTTGCACTCAGTCGCGTAAGTCACCATCGCGCCTCGTAGCGCTGCGGAGGCACCCGGAACGCCTGCGAGTGCGGCACTTGCCAAACCGGCAGTGAGCGATTCACAAAGCCCAACTGTTGCACCCCTCTTAGTAAGTTCCGCAATCACATCGGATGCAGTACCTCGCATTAGTTATTCACCTTGCGAGCATCGACAAGGTATTGCACGCCGGTCACCACGGTGACGACTACGGCCAACACCATTACAACGTAGGAAGGCGCGTCCATCCAGGAAGGCAGCGGGCACAGGTAAAGCGCCACACCTACCGTCTGGAGCACCGTCTTCACCTTGCCACCCTTGGACGCGGGAACGACATGGTCGTTGCGCAGCATCCACATTCTCCACATGGTGATGCCGAGCTCGCGGACCACGATGACGATAGTCATCCACACAGGAAGGTTGGACGCCACGTTGAGTACTACAAGTGCCGTAATCATCAGGGCCTTGTCCGCGATCGGGTCCGCAATTTTCCCGAAGTCGGTAATCAGGTTGTAGGTACGGGCGATTGTTCCGTCTAGCTTGTCCGTGAGCATCAGCGCAACGAACACACCGAACGCCGCACCCCATCGCTGGTCCAGTGCCAACCATGCGAAGACGGGGATAAAAATGATTCGCAACGACGTCAAGACGTTGGGTACGTTCCAGTTCGATGGTTTTTCAGTCACGCCCTCTACCCTACCTATCCCATGCTTTCCCTTAGACTGCGTGTTATGAAATATTTTGCATTCCATTACACGTACTCAGATAATACGGACCTCGTAGATGCTACGCGCCCCGCACACCGCGAGTTCATCGCGAAGCAGCTAGAGCTCGGAAGGATTGTCGGATCTGGCCCGCTAGTCGACGCCGGCAAGGCCCTAATCATCGTGCAATTACCAGATACTGCCGACGCTGCGGAGGCAGTATCACTCATGAACCAGGACCCCTACTGGCAGAACAACGCTCTACTCAGCCGCGAGGTCCACGAGTGGAACCCGGTTTCCCGGGTGTTCCCTTAGACCGCGGAAGTTCTACTTCCTCCCGCGCTGTACATGGAGGTGATCCGTCTCGCGGGAACCAGTGGCGGTGTGATCCCCCTTGCCCGACGTTGCAGGGTCATCAATCCACTCGATGTGGTGGCCCTGGTTGTCGACTTTCCGGCGATTGCCGTGGTCGTCATAGTCAATGTGCCAGCTCGGACCGTTCGGGTCCCGCCGCCCTGCCTTGATATCCGCTCGGTCTTTCACCATGGAGCACAGCACGGTAATCACCAGTACTGCCACAATGAAGCCGAGCGATGCAACGGTGCCGACCTCCGGCACGCTCACATTCTCACCGCCATTGACAAACGGCAGGTTGTTCTCGTGTAGCGCGTGAAGCAACAGTTTGATGCCGATAAAGCCAAGAATCACGCCCAACCCGTACGACAGATACACCACACGGTCCAACAAGCCAGAAAGCAGGAAGAACATCTGGCGAAGGCCCATGAGTGCGAACGCATTCGCGGTAAATACGATGTACGCCTCAGAGGTAATCCCGTAGATTGCTGGGATCGAATCAAACGCAAACATTACGTCGATAAACCCGATGGAGAGCAGTGCGACGAACAGCGGGGTCGCTGCGGACTTGCCCTCCTTCGTCTTCGACCACAGCTTGTCACCGTGGTAGGAGCTCGTGACTGGGACGACTTTACGGAGTGCCTTCACGACAGCCATATCGTTCGGATCTGTTTCAGGTGCATCAGTCGCTTCGTCGTAGACGAGCTTGACAGCCGTGTAGATCAAGAACGCTGCGAAGATGTAGAAGACGTCGCTCCACGCCTCGATAAGTGCTGCGCCGAGCAGAATAAACAGCAAGCGGCATACCAACGCGATAACAATGCCCAGGAGCAGCACCTTTTGCTGATACTTCCTTGGAATCTTGAACGCACCCATGATCAGCGCAAAGACGAACAAGTTGTCCACGGACAGCGCAAGCTCAGTGATGTAGCCAGTGAAGAACTGGACGCCGTGCTCGCCGTCCCACTCCCACCAGATCGCACCGCCACAGATCGCTGCCATCGTCATGTAGAACAGCGTCCAAAAGCCCGATTCTTTGATAGTTGGCTCGTGGGCCTGGCGAACGTGAGTAAGAAAGTCAAAGGCGAAAAAGCCCAGAATGATTGCTGCAGTGAGCAGCCATATCCATAGGGGGACACTCAACGTGGTTACCTCCGGTCGTTGCATAGGACAAAGAAAGACCGGAGGTCTCCCCCACCACGTAGCTACGCGGCTGCCTCAACCGGGATACGTATGTTCCGTGTTGACGATTCGAGGCACTTGCGGGGTACTCCCCTCCAATGCGAATGCCAGGCTACACCATCAAGAGGAGTCGCTACCAGTTATACGGCTCCACCGGTGGGATTGTAGGTTGCTTCGACCGTCTTAACGTCATCTTCATCTGCAGTGGCGTCATCACCAAGTTGCGCGTCGACGTCCTTCGGTGCGTCCGCGGGATCCGCACCCTTGAGCATCCAAAGAATGGTCTCGAGCTCCTCTGGCTTCACCAGCACTTCACGAGCCTTGGAGCCTTCCGACGGCCCAACGATGCCACGGGACTCCATCAAATCCATCAGTCGACCGGCCTTCGCAAACCCGATACGCAGCTTACGCTGCAGCATCGAGGTCGATCCGAGCTGCGCCGTAACAACGAGTTCAACGGCTTCCAGCAGGTCGTCCAGGTCCTTGCCGATGTCGTCGTCGATAACTTTCTTCTCGGACTCCTTCTCTTCCGTAACGCCCTCGACGTACTGTGGTTCGTCCTGGCTCTTGGCAGCGTCCACGACGGCTTGGATTTCAGCGTCAGACACAAACGCACCTTGCATGCGTTGCGGCTTGCCGGCGCCCTGCGGGATGAAGAGACCGTCGCCCATGCCGATGAGCTTCTCCGCGCCACCCTGGTCGAGGATGACGCGTGAGTCAGTAAGTGAAGATGTTGCAAACGCGAGCCTGGACGGCACGTTCGTCTTGATCAAGCCCGTGACGACGTCCACCGAAGGTCGCTGCGTAGCCAAGACAAGGTGGATACCTGCTGCGCGGGCCTTCTGCGTAATGCGGACGATCGAGTCCTCGATCTCCTTCGGCGCGGTCATCATGAGATCGGCAAGCTCGTCGACGACACAGACGATGAACGGGTAGGGTCGCATCTCGCGCTGAGAGCCTGCAGGAGCAGTGATTTCACCGCTCTTCACCTTCTTGTTGAAGTCCTTGATGTGGCGGACACGAGCGGTCTTCATGTCCATGTACCGCTGCTCCATCTCCTCCACCAGCCACTGCAGTGCCGCTGATGCCTTCTTCGGCTGCGTGATAATTGGCGTGATCAGATGTGGAATCCCCTCGTACGGAGTGAGCTCCACCATCTTTGGGTCGATGAGGATCAGGCGTACTTCTTCAGGTGTTGCGCGCGTCAGCAAGGAAACCAACATCGAGTTCACGAACGCCGACTTACCGGAGCCCGTAGAACCCGCAACAAGCAAGTGCGGCATCTTCTGCACCGAAGATGCAATAAAGTCGCCCTCGATGTCCTTGCCTAAGCCGATGAGCATAGGGTCATCGTCTGCAGCAACATTCGGCGCTTCGAGGACATCGCGCAGACGAACCATTTCACGGTCCTGATTCGGCACCTCAATGCCGACGGCAGATTTGCCGGGAATTGGCGTCAACAAACGAACGTTATCGGTCGCGACTGCATAGGCAAGATTGGACTGCAAGTTGGTAATCTTCGACACCTTGACGCCGGGCCCAAGCTCTACTTCGTAGCGGGTCACGGTCGGACCACGGGAGAAGCCCGTCACCATAGCATTGACCTTGAACTCCTCGAAGACCTCTGTAATGGCTTCGATCATGCGATCGTTAGCTTCGGTGCGAGTCTTCGGCGCTTGGCCAGCGAGCAGCAAATCGGTTGTTGGAACGACGTAGGTGGAATTCCTGTCGATCTTCTTCGCGTGGCCATCCTTCGGCGCCTCAGGTGGAGTTGCGCTTGGGTCCTTCCCTGAACGCGCTACGACCGCCTGGCGAACTGCGTCTCGCGACTGATCGACGGCATCCCGTTGAGCCTCCTCAAGCGTAGGCCGGGGCAGAATCTTCGTCTCCTCGGGTTGCGCAGGCTGACGTTTCGACGCCGCCTTCGTCGCAGGACGTTCAATGACCGTAGTGGCGTCGCTGCCTTCCTGCGTATCGAAGTCTTCACCGAAATCGAAAACCTCTGTCTCATCACCCTGTGCTTGAGGCGCTGACGCTGGCTCCGCCGGGTAGTTATCCAGCGGCGTGGAGGCCTTTCGCAACTTCTCCGAGAAAGACGAAAACCCAGAAACCCTTGGTTTCTTTGCCGCTGTACGTGGAGAAAGACCGGTACGTGGGCTCCTCGATTCAGGCTCAACCCGCGAGCGCTTTGCCGACGTGCGCGGGCGCCCCTCTGCGATAGCGTCAATGTCCCGGCCTACATCACTGTAAGGATCCGACTCATCGTCAGTCTCGGGCCGCTGGAATACCGAGCTAAGCCACGCAGTGAAAAAGTCATAGGCCTCACGCACAGTAATACCGGTTGTACGAAGCGCACCATAAACAATGACAAGTCCCAGCAGCGGGACTGCCACATAAGAGGAGAATCCAGCGGCGAGCAAACCACCGGTGAACGTGCCCACTACCCCACCGGCGATCTTGCGGGATTCCCAATCTGCAGGGTTGCCAGCGAAGACATGAATCATGCCAAGCATCGCAACACCAATAATCAACAGGCCCGACGCCACCCTGGCACGTACTGCCGGTTCTGCCTTCACGTTCAGCATGAGAGCGATAGCGATGCAGACCAAAATCACAGGAAGCAGGAGCGCACCAGCACCAATTGCCCAGTGAACACCCTGCGCAATAACGTTGCCTATCGGGCCAGCGATATCCATCCACACGGAGGCGCCCAGGATCGCGGCAAGGCCAATGAGCACTAAACCGTACGCGTCAACGTTGCCACGCGAGATGCCCAACGAGCGACTGGATTTTCGTGAGTGCTCTTCACGTTGCGGCGCCTCAGCAGAGGGGCCGTCATCAAGAAAATCGAAGTTGTCGTCCTCGTCATCGTATCCGTTTGCGTCGGGCACGCTGTCAAAACTCTCCTTACGGTGTGGTCGAAGTTTGGTAAGCAACGAACCAGCTCCGCGAACTGCACTGCCAATTGAGCTTCCGACGACTCTCGTCGCGGACCCGACCCGTTCATCGGCAGTCTCTGCCGCGACCATGGACGAGGTCGGTGGATGCGTCATCGACGCTGGGGCACCGTAACGGCTCGTCGTTGAACGTGCACGGTCCCGCGGGCCTGTCGAAGCTCGCGTATTTCGTGGCGCTGGTTTTCTGGCAGACATGTGCTACACACTAGTACCTTGCGCACCATTATTACCATCCGCCACTCTAAAACCACAGATGTTGTTACAGGCGAATGAATCAAGTACTACAACTTGATATCTACTCCAGCAAGAGCTTCGACCGCACCGGTTACATCCACTTCGACCGCGCTGCGACCGGCGGCCCACAACAAAAGTTCCCCGGGTTCGCCGTATACGCGGACGACGTTATCGCCCTGCTTTGAAACGCCGACGCCTTCGCCAATGACGGCAGGAGGCAAGTCCGGGGGCGTCAAAATCACAGGTACCGCAACACCCTTCAGCGTGACTGAACCAAACCGCTTCGCAAGCTTCAAAAGTTCTTTGTTGGTGACGGCGCTAAACTGCCGTGGTTCGACCTTACCCCCACCACGACGAACGTCTTCGTGGTGAATAAAGTGCTCGGCTGTATTTAACGTGTCGTCACTCGGCTTGAAAAGCGAAGGCGGACCGATGGCCCAGAGACGCACAAGATCCTCGTACGACCATGATGCAAGTCGGGCTTCCTCCGCCTCCAAAAACTTCCTCGCTCGCTTTACGAATATTCCGATGGCAGCTAATGGCCTTCGTTCACGGATGTAGAGGTGCGTCGCCAAATCTCGAGTGTTCCAGCCCTCGCACAGCGTCGGTGCTTCAGGCCCGACTTCGAGTAACAGTTCAGCAAGTTGATTTCGTTCAGTCTTTGCAAATGACATGGGCCCTAGCATAGTGCCAGGGCCCATAGTTCTGCTCACAAAAGTGTCAGGTATTAAAGCGACTCTCGTGTTGCTTGAACATCAGCGTCTTCTGCCGGTCCAATATCCGCCGCGGTTGGAACCACGGTTGGAAGAATGACTGGCTCACGCTTGTACTTCTGCTCAATCGTTCGCGAGAGCTGACGACGAAGCTGCTGCACCATGCGGTACGGGTCATTCTCCCCTTCTGCAGCCAAATCACCCATAACTTCCTGGACACGCTCGACGACCTTCTTATTGAAGTCACGGTCGTCTTCAGAGAAACCAGTGGTGGAGACGCGCGGTACCTCAATGAGGCTACTTGTGCGGTCGTCGATCACGCAGGTAATCGAGACAACGCCACCTGAGGCAAGCGAGCTGCGGTCTGCCAGCACGTCCGGGTCAACGTCGCCCATCGTCGCGCCATCAACATAAAGCTGTCCGACCTGGTACTGGCCAACAACCTTGATCTTGCCCTTCGTCATGTCAACCACAACACCATTTTGAGCAAGTGCGGTATTCTCCGGCTTCACACCGGTCGCAATAGCGAGCTCCTTGTTCGCGCGCATGTGGCGCCACTCACCGTGCACAGGCATAGCGCAAGTCGGGCGTGCTGCGTTGTACAGGAAGAGAAGCTCACCGGCGTAGCCGTGGCCAGAAGCGTGGACATGAGCTTCGGAGTTCGTCACCACAGTCGCACCGATTTGTGCGAGGTTGTTGATCGTCGCGAACACAGCCTCCTCATTACCTGGGATCAGGGAAGACGACAGGATGATCATGTCACCGTCGCGGATGGTGATCTGGCGGTGTTCACGGCGCGACATACGCGAAAGCGCAGCCATCGGCTCGCCCTGCGTACCCGTTGTGATCAGCACAACCTTATGCGGCGCCATCTTGGCAGCTTCTTCGATAGGGATAATCGTGTTCTTCGGAGCCTTCAGCAGGCTCATCTTCTCGGCGATTTCCATATTTCTCAACATGGAGCGGCCGTTGAAAGCAACCTTGCGACCATTCGCTACAGCCGCGTTGACTGCCATTTGGACGCGAGCAACGTTGGAAGCAAACGAAGCAATCACAACGCGCTGCTTCGCCTGGCTCACCAAACGCGTCAGTGTCTCCTCGATACCGGCCTCGGATGCAGAAATACCCGGCACCGTAGCGTTCGTGGAGTCGCACATAAACAGATCGACGCCTTCGTCACCGTAACGCGACAGCGCCGGCAGGTCCGTCGGCATTCCATCGTACGGAGTCTGGTCCACCTTGACGTCACCGGTCATCACCACATGACCCGCGCCGGTCTTAATAGACAGGCCGAGACACTGCGGAATGGAGTGATTCACGTGCCAGAAACGCACGTGGAATGGGCCCAAGTTGACGGAAGAATCCTTGTTCACCTCATGCAACTTCGGACGCTGACGGTGCTCCTTCGTCTTCGCAGCAATCAGCGCATTGGTGAAACGCGACGAGTAAATCGGGATATCCGGGCGCAGCTTCAACAGCCACGGGATTGCGCCAATGTGGTCTTCGTGTCCATGAGTGACAACCAGGGCCTCGACCTTGTCCAACTTCTTTTCAATCGGACCAAAGTCAGGCAGCACAAGATCAACGCCTGGTTCACCGGAGTTCGGGAACAGCACACCACAGTCAACGATGAGCAGGCGTCCGTTGTATTCAAACACCGTCATATTACGACCGATTTCGGAAATACCACCCAAGGCGTAAATACGCAGGGTCCCCTTCGGTGCCTTCGGAGGAGCCGGGAGGCGCTTCGTCAAGTCTGCGCCCTGCATCGACTTCACCGGGTTGCGACGGCCACCGCCGTTGTTACCGCGTCCACGGCCGCGTCGGCGATTCCTGCCGTTACCGCCATTTCCGTTCGAGTTCCGGGACTTGCTATCCCGCTGTGACTTCTCAGAGCCCTTGTCATCTTCATTACTTGCGGTTCCTGCGGCCTGCTTCGGTGCCTGAAACACCGGCTTCTGTTCAGTGGCCTCAGGTGGCCCTGCTTTACGCGTCACTTTGCGTGAGCGTGTACGGGGTTCGTTCATACTTAAAGGACTCCAGCCTTCTTCAAATCTTCTCTGAGAACCTCCACCTGCTCAGAGGTCGCTCCGACCACTGGCAGGCGTGGTTCGCCTACTTCAATGCCCTGCAGACGCAGGGCAGCCTTTGCAAATGTTGTGCCACCGAGAATCGCCTGTTGATGTGCGAGAACGTCGATGACGTTGGCGTTAATTTCCCGCGCACGGACGAGGTCGCCTTCCTCGAAGCTTGTGATGAGCTCGCGCAATGCTTGCGGTGCTGCGTGGCCTACAACCGAGATCACACCGGTTGCCCCCATGGCCAGCCACGGCAGGTTCAGCGGGTCGTCTCCGGAATACCATGCCAGACCTGTTGATTGGATCAACGGTGCTGCCTCGAAGAAGTCGCCTTTCGCGTCCTTCATCGCAACTACGGTTGGCAATTCCGCCAACTTCGCAATGGTGTCCGAGGCAATCGGAATCGCAGAGCGTCCTGGAATGTCGTAGAGGCAGATCGGCAACGAAGTTGCAGACGCGATCTCCCGGAAGTGCGCAAACACGCCGTCTTGAGACGGCTTCGAGTAATACGGCGTGACAACCAAGAGGCCATCAGCCCCTGCCTCAGCAGCTTCCTTCGCCAATGCGACGGACTTTCGGGTATCGTTCGTGCCTACTCCGGCGATAAGTTTGGCGCTATCGCCAACTTCTTCACGCACCGCTTTCAGTAACGCGACTTTCTCTTCACTGGTTGTCGTTGGCGATTCGCCCGTCGTGCCCGCAAGCACGAGGGCATCAATGCCATTGCCGACAAGGTGGGCAGCTAATGCTCGTCCTGCCTTAACGTCTAGCTCGCCATGCTTATCGAACGGCGTGACCATTGCGACGCAGACTGTGCCGAAAACGTCAGCACCGATATTAGCTTTCATAGAAGTGCCCATGCCAAAAGAGCGTACCCTTTTTGCTGGCTGAATGTAACTCCACCGCTATGTTTTGTACTGGGTTGTTGCCTTCTTAGTCCCGTCCGGCAGCGTTGTGACAACGAAGTCCTCGAACAAGACGGGTGCGCACTCACTCAAAAGTTCCAGACACCTCACGGCGACCGCTCGTAGCTCCTCCCCACTGTGCTCACCTGCCCTGGTCGCAACAAAATTCCGCCAAGTCCGGAGGTTGCCGCTGACAACAAGTCGGGTTTCTCTCGCAGCCGGAGCAAGTGCCATAGCTGCCTCGCGTACCTGTTGCTTGCGCAGTAGCACATTCTTCTCATCCGTCAGACTTGCTTCCACCGCGTTATGCAATTCGTCGTGCACAAACGCAGCGTCTTCAATCGCGTGCTCGAAAAACCGTTGAAGTTGCTCGTCGCGCTGTACGACGCTAGGAACCACGACTCCTCTTTGCTCTTCAGGTAAGGAGTACTGTGAAAGCTCGCTGATTGAAAAGTCTCGGTGCCGCAATATCTCATGGCTGGTGGCCATTGAGATTCCCTGAATATACAGCGTCACGCTTGCGTGCTCGAGCAGCGAGAGGTTGCCGGTATCAATGACGTGATGCAGGAAGGCGTCCGTGCTCGAAGTGTGAGACTCATTGTCACCGAAGGAGTCATAGCTTGCCCTGCCTGCAAATTCGACGACAGCATCCGCCGCCGCTGCACCAGATGAAGGCCGCCAGCCCAGTCCGGCTGGCGGTTCGAACGTTGATGCTGCCACGAGCTGGATGCTGAGTTGGCGCTGCGGCTGCATCTGTTACAGCCCGAGGAACTTGTCAAGGCCGATCGTGAGGCCTGGATGATCCATGACGTTTCGCACGCCGAGCAATACACCCGGTACGAACGAATCACGCCCATAGGAATCTTGGCGGATAGTCAACGACTGATCGACGGTGCCGAAGATAACTTCCTCATGCGCAACCATTCCGGTCATACGCACAGCGTGGACTCGGACGCCATCGATATCCGTGCCGCGCGCTCCATCGAGTTCCTGCACAGTGGCATCCGGACAAGGTTGCATTCCGGCGGCCTTTCGGGCCTCTGCAATCCCTTGCGCTGTCTTTACCGCAGTGCCGGACGGTGCATCCAGCTTGTTCGGATGGTGGTACTCAACTACCTCGGCTGACTCGAAGAACTTGGCCGCCTGGCGAGCAAAGGACATCGTCAATACAGCTGAGATGGCGAAGTTAGGCGCAATGAGAACGCCAGTGCCCTGCGAAGCAGCACACCAGCTGCGTACTTGGTCGTAGCGATCGTCGTCAAATCCTGTTGTGCCCACTACACAGTGGATGCTGTGCTTGATACAGAACTCGAGATTGCTCATTACCGAATCTGGAGTGGTGAAGTCGACGATAACTTCGGCACCAGCGTCCAACAGTTTTTCTAAGCTGTCGTCTTTATCGATCTCGGCCACAAGTTCAAGATCATCAGCCGCGCGCACGCCCGTTACAACTGCGGTACCAACGCGCCCATGCGCTCCCAAAACACCGACTTTGATTGTCATATCCATTCCTCAATTCTGCTTTGCGAGTTGCGTTCGTTCTACTGCTGTCACTGTAGCGCGCCGTGCGGCAGGTGTGGTTCGGTACACTCGAAAAGCATGAAGAGTAGCTTGATCCTCCCCGGTGTCTTCGCCGTGGCTGCACTGCTCACCGCGTGCGGCACGGGCTCCGAAGTGACAGAGCCGTCCGCAGCGACCGCGTCCCCTGAAAGCGTTGCAGCTACCACTACACAAGACGCATCTGCTACGGAGTCAACGGTATCGGCTGCCGCATCTCCCGCAGCCCCAGTCGCTCTCAACACCTTCGCTCCACCCGAAGGTGCCCCTGAGCTAACGCTCCAGGATGTTCGAGTCGGTAGCCATGAGACTTATGACCGCGTCGTCTTCGAGTTCTCAGGCGATGGCCTACCTGGATACCGAATTCAGTACACCGATAAGGCACTCCAGCAGGCCTCCGGCCACGAGCTCGCGGTCTCCGGTAACGACATCTTGGAGGTGCTCATCGAAGGCACACCGATGGATCGACTCCCGAGCAACCCTGATCTTATCTCCGCTGGCCCGTATCAGCTGGCAACCGGCAACGTCGCTGGGATCACCAACGGCGGCACGTTTGAAAACCAGTCGCAGTTCTTCATCGGACTCGACCGGCAGCGTTCGTTTGAGGCTACGGTGTTGGAAAGTCCAACACGGCTAGTTATTGACGTCCACCGTTAGCTCGGCAAACGCGTAGTGGCCAGGGCATTTACGCCCTGGCCACTTCTTTAAGCGGTGAGACTACTTGTCCTGCTCAACAGGAACAAGGGAGATCTTGCCGCGATTATCAATATCACGAATCTCGACCTCGATCTTGTCACCGACGTTGACAACGTCCTCGACCTTCTCGATGCGCTTGTTGCCACCCAAGTTCGAGATATGAATCAGGCCGTCGGTTCCCGGGACGATCGAAACGAACGCGCCGAATGCAACGGTTTTGACCACGGTACCCAGGTAGTGCTCGCCTACCTTCGGCAACTGTGGGTTAGCAATTGCGTTGATCTTGTCGATCGCGGCGTCTGCTGCTTCGCCACTGGTTGCCGAGACGTACACGGTTCCGTCCTCTTCAATCGAGATGTCCGCGCCGGTTTCCTCGGTAATCGAGTTGATCATCTTGCCCTTCGGGCCAATGACCTCACCAATCTTGGAAACAGGAACCTTCACCGTGGTGATTTTCGGCGCCAACGAGCTCATATCATCCGGCGAATCGATGACCTCTGCCATCGTGTCCAGGATGGTCTCCCGAGCATCATGCGCCTGCTTCAGAGCCGAAGCGAGCACGTCAGAAGGAATGCCGTCCAGCTTGGTATCAAGCTGCAGGGCGGTGATGAACTCGCGGGTGCCTGCCACCTTGAAGTCCATATCGCCGAACGCATCTTCCGCGCCCAGAATGTCCGTCAGAGCGACGTACTTCGTCTCACCATCGACGTCACCCGACACAAGGCCCATCGCAATACCCGCGACCGGAGCAGCCAGTGGCACACCAGCGTTGTACAGCGACAACGTCGATGCGCAAACGGAGCCCATCGACGTCGAACCGTTGGAGCTCAGCGCCTCAGAAACCTGGCGAATCGTGTACGGGAAGTCCTCGCGCGAAGGTATCACTGGCAACAACGCGCGCTCTGCAAGCGCACCGTGACCGATTTCGCGGCGCTTCGGGGAGCCAACACGACCTGTTTCACCAGTCGAATACGGTGGGAAGTTGTAGTGGTGAATGTAACGCTTCGAAGTCTCAGGGCTCAGCGAATCGATTGGCTGTTCCATCTTCAACATGTCAAGCGTCGTCACACCAAGGATCTGGGTCTCGCCGCGCTCGAACAGTGCCGAACCATGCGCACGCGGGACGAGTTCGACTTCAACACCAAGGTCACGGATCGCGGTCACGCTGCGACCGTCGATACGATAGCCATCCTTCAGGATCTTGCCTCGAACGATCTCCTTCTGCAGTGCGTTGTACGCCGCGCGAATCTCCTTCACCACAGCAGCAACATCGTCGTCATCTTCGTCGACGTCGAGGCGGTCAAGCACATCTTCTTCGATGTCCTCGATGTACGCGTTGATCTTCTCTTCGCGCTCCTGCTTGCCAGCGATGGTCAAGAAGGAAGCGAGCTTCTTCGATGCCTTCTTCTCCACTGCTTCAAACACCTCATCGGTGTATGCCGGGAATAGCGGAAACTCCTTGCGTTCCTTGTCGAACTGAGCTGCAAGGTCGCGCTGCGCCTCACACAGCGTCTTGATGTACGGTTTCGCAGCCTCCAGACCGTCTGCGACGGTTTCCTCGGTAGGTGCAGGTGCGCCGTCAGCGATCAGCTTGACGACGTTCGCGCCAGCTCCTGCCTCAACCATCATGATTGCAACATCCGCTTCCGTCTTACGGCCACGCTTGCGCTCAACAATGCGGCCCGCAACAACCATCTCGAAGATGGCACGCTGGTGCTGCTCGTGATTCGGGAATGCAACCCACTGGCCTTCTGGGTGTTTATCGTCAGCGATCAATGCCATACGCACACCACCAACGGGGCCGGAAACCGGCAGGCCAGAAAGCTGCGTTGCCGCGGAAGCTCCGTTGATAGCGACAACGTCGTAGTATTCTTCCGGGGCGATCGACAGGACGGTAATCACGACCTGAACCTCGTTGCGCAGCCCCTTCACGAAGGTTGGGCGCAGTGGGCGGTCGATGAGACGGCAAGCCAGGATCGCCTCGGTGGATGGGCGGCCTTCGCGGCGGAAGAACGAGCCCGGGATACGGCCCGCGGCATACATTCGCTCCTCGACATCAACGGTCAGAGGGAAGAAATCAAAGCCTTCGCGGGGGTTATTCGACGCCGTAGTCGTCGCAAGCATCATGGTGTCATCGTCCAGGTAGGTCGTCACCGAGCCATCTGCCTGGCGAGCCAACTGGCCCGTCTCAAAACGAATGGTGCGAGAACCGAAATCACCATTGTCGAGCGACGCTACTGCTTCGGTAACCCCATACTCTTCATCAACGTGGATTTCGTACGAATTTCTCGGCTTAAAACTGCTCAATTGATCCCTCTCCTTGGATCTCCGGGCGATCATCGATGTCGCCGTTTTTGTGTCATTTAGAACGAAGCACACTCTACCACCCTGCAAGGGATTTCACCACGCTCCAGACACAGCTAAACCCCCGCCCTGAAAGCCAGAGCGGGGGTTTGAAGCCTTATGACGTGATCGTCTTAACGACGCAGGCCGAGACGAGCAATCAGGTCACGGTAGCGCTCGACGTTGTTCTCACGCAGGTACTTCAGCAGACCACGACGGCGACCAACCAGCAGCAGCAGGCCACGACGGGAGTGGTGGTCGTGCTGGTGGAACTTCAGGTGCTCAGTCAGGTTGTTGATGCGCTCGGTGAGCAGCGCAACCTGTGCCTCCGGGGAACCGGTGTCAGTCTCGTGCACACCGTAGGTCTTCAGAATCTCTGCCTTTTTCTCAGCGTTCAGCGCCATGAAAAACTCCTCATTTGTTTCAGTCCGCATATACTTTGACCACTTCGTGCTGCAACTGCTGCGAACCACAGTCTCAATGCGCACAAAGCCTGGACTACTTTAGCTGCTGCGCGCCAGGTTGGTCAAACGCGTCATGAACTCATCGAGGAATCGATCAACGTCGACACCAACTGCAACCTGACTCGTCTTCTTCGGGTCGTTCAGGCGCTCCGGGTCCCCGATCGTTCGTCCACGAGTTGGCTCTTCGAGGTCCGTGCGCAGGTTTATACCAATGCAGTCAACCAGGCTGGGATCTATCGCAACTGCTACCGCCAACGGGTCATGCAGCCCGCACCCACCAAGATGCGGCGAAGTTGTTTCATATGCCTTGATGTAAAAGTCAGTCGCCTCTGCCAAGAAGTCGCCTTGAGACGTGCCCAACTCCTTCCACACCGCGGTTTCTTTCGACGTCAACAGCGTCTGCAAAGTGACATCGAGCCCGATCATGGTGAGGTTCTGCGCCCTGCGCATCACAAAATCAGCAGCTTCGGGGTCCTGATTGATGTTCGCCTCAGTACACGTATTGACGTTTCCCGGCACGGTCAGCGCACCGCCCATCATCACAATCCTGGCACTGTCTGCAAAGTCTTTATCGGCTTCCATGGCAGCTGCGACCGTCGTCAGAGGCCCGACAGGAACAATCACTAATTCGTCGCCGTAGCGGTGGAACGCATCGACCATGAAGTCCACCGCGGAGGCTTCCTCGACAGCGCGATGGGCATCCGGAAGTTGCGCCTCCCCTATACCGTTTACGCCGTGAATGAACTGCGAAATTTCCAACACTTCAAAGCTGTCCTTGGCACGAGCATGCGTCGGGCCAGCGAACACGGGAATATCGGTGCGCCCGAATAGCTCGAGAATCGCGAGACTGTTGCGAACGCTATCAGCCACCGTGACGTTTCCATATGTCGATGTCACGCCGACAAGTTCCACTTCAGGTGAAGCCATAGCGTATGCCAACGCCAACGCGTCGTCGATACCGGTGTCTACGTCGAGAATCATCTTGATGGTCACAGCAAAAACCTCTCAAGCAACACAGATCAGCAACGGCTTTATTCTACGGAATCAGCAACAGGCTCGCTTAAGAGTTCGCGGGTCCGGGAAACGTCCCGAGCCATGTGCTCCAGAAGCTCGTCAACGGAATCGAACTTGACCATGTCGCGAACCTTCGCCACAAATTCGACGCGGGCCATCCGATCGTAGAGGTCAGCATCTCTATCAAGCACGTAGGACTCGACACTGCGCCGCTTGTCACCGAACGTCGGATTAGTGCCGACTGAAATCGCAGCCGGGTAGCGCTTTCCCGGAACCATGTTCCCGCCGATGGGGGCATCGTCGATAATTATGAGCCACCCCGCGTACACCCCATCTTTCGGGAGGGCAGAAACATCAGCAACATACTGATTCGCGGTCGGGTAACCGAGCTCGCGACCTCCTCGCCCAGCACCCCGCTCGATCGGACCCACGACGGAGAACGGCCTGCCCATGTAGTCCTTAGCCACACTGATGTTGCCCTGTGCGAGCTCGTCCCGAATCGCCGTTGAACAAATTCTTGTCGCGCCCTCTTTCAGCAGGCGGACTACCGTCACATCAACACCATTCTGCTCACCGAGCTGCACCATCGTCTGCGACGTGCCGGAAGCATCTCGTCCGAACGTAAAATTCTCGCCCACAAAGACGTGACGAGCATGCAAGGTGCCCATCACTATTTTGCCGAAATAGTCTTGTGCACTCTCCCCCGCAAGCTCTTTGCGGAAATCGATAACAATCAGCGCGTCCACGCCAAGCTCAGCGATGAGCCGCGCCCGCTCCTCGAGTGGCATCAGCGCCGTGGGCGCGGCTTCTGGACGAAATACTGCTACCGGGTGCGGCTCAAATGTCATCACCACGCATGGCACCTGGAGACGCTTCGCCTCATCAACAGCTGCTTTGATCAGCATCTGGTGACCGCGGTGGACCCCGTCAAAGACCCCTATCGTCAACACGGTGCCGTCGAGAGCACCAAACGATTCCGGTACAGCATTAAGACCGTGCAAAATATCCACGTGCAATAGCGTACGGCATACTAAAGAGCTATGAGTGATCCCCTCGCTACATCTGGAATTGTTGTCATCGATAAGCCACAAGGCCTCACAAGCCACGACGTGGTCGCACGCCTTCGCCGTGCTTTCGGGACCCGCAAAGTTGGTCATGCCGGCACCTTGGATCCGATGGCGACTGGAGTACTGGTTGTCGGTATCGAGCGTGGCACAAAGCTCCTCGCCCACCTCGTCGCGGAAACCAAGACGTACGAGGCAACCATTCGGCTCGGTGCCGCCACCACGACGGATGACGCCGAGGGCGAGGTCGTCAGCACCTCCCCCACCGATGCAGTCACTGACGCCGACATTATCGACGCCATCGACAGCTTCCGCGGCGATATCATGCAGCGTCCCTCAAGCGTGTCCGCAATCAAAATCGACGGCAAGCGCGCACATCAGCTCGTCCGCGAAGGACACGATGTCGAGATCCCAGCCCGACCAGTAACAATTCATGAGTACAGCATTTTGGGCATCGCTCGCGTCGATACCTGGATTGACGTCGATGTCCGTGTGCACTGCTCCTCGGGGACGTACATTCGCGCGCTCGCACGCGATCTAGGTGAGACCCTACACACCGGCGGGCACCTGACTGCGCTTCGCCGAACCACAGTCGGGCCCTTTAACCTCGAGCACGCATTGGAGCTGGAAGACATCCAGGCTCACCCGCGCTTCAGCCTCACCCTCGACGAAGCCTGCGCTACCTGTTGGCCGGTACTGCCCGTCACCAACGATGAATACGACGCCCTCGCTATGGGCAAATGGCTCGAACCTCGCGGACTTTCGGGTGTACACGCTGCACAACGTGACGACGGCCGCGTCGTCGCCCTTGTGAAAGAATCCAAGAAGCGTCTTGCCACGGTGTTTGTCGCGCGCCCATCCACGCTGTAGTCAGCGCTAACGCCGTTTTTCGCGTTTGTCGCTACAACAGAAACGCAGAAGTGATGACGTAGCCAGCCCGGTGCACCCAGCGCCCCTCAAAGAACGGAGCGGGCGTCGGCCGCTCGAGAATGTACGAAACAAATGTTCCGTTCGGCCGGATATAGATTTCCGCCTGATCGAATTCCAACATCTTTCGCGCCAACGGGAACCAACACTTATATGTGGCCTCTTTCGCGCAGAACAGCAGCCGATCAGCCCAGAAGCAGCCCTCTGCCCGAAGTGCGTCCAACATCTCAAGCTCGGTTGGGCACGCGATTTGGGGCAATACGCCTTCCGGAAGCGGCTCCGCCAGCTCAGCATCAATACCGATAGAGCGCACCTTGTTGAGTGGCGCAACGACCGCCGCACGAAAACCATCCGTATGCGTCAATGAGCCACACACGCCCTCGGGCCACAACGGCATCCCAGCTTCGCCCCGCATGATGCGGTGAGGACCTTCGACCCCTAGTTCGTCGAGGGCGCGGTGCGCACACCAACGGGCATCGCCGAACTCCCCTTTCCGGATATCGACCGCTCCGCGGACAACGCCTTTCTCCTGCTCGTCGAGATTATCGTAATTGCGGAGATTATGGCCGTCATCGGTTCGAAGAGAGACGAACCGCGCAGAGGGAGGGAATAATGACAGATCGCGCACTAGCGGTTCACCTCCCAGACTGGGTACGGCCAACGATGTTCCTCTGGCCAGCGCTGCCACTCCCTGGGGTACCCCAACGACACTTCAATATGCGGAATGCCGTCTACATGTACGGTCCCCGGGATATGAAGGTGTCCGTAGACTACGGCCTGTGCCTGGAACCGCTTAGGCCAACTGCGCGTGTGCCGGGTCCCGCACCACATGGCAATGTCCCCGTAGAACAGGCGGTGCGTTGGCTCCTTTACCAGTGGCCAGTGGTTGACCAAGATCGTCTTACCGTGCACGCGAGAAAGGCGCTTCGTTGTGTACGCCAAGCGCTCCCAGCACCACGCACGAGTATCTACAAATGGGCGGATAGCAAACTCGTCCGTCATCAGAATGTTGTTGTCGCGAGCTTTCTTCAGCGCGGCGTCGACACTTAAATGCTGAGGGCGAAACGAGTAGTCGTACAGAGTAAACAGTGGCGCCACCGTAATGCCGTGGAATACCGGGTACGGGTCCTCAGGCGTTACAACGCCGAGTTCTCGCATTGCCTGGACTAGCGCAACGTACTTATCACGGCCTCTGTAGCGTGATCGCTCGCTAGAGAACAGCTCGTGGTTTCCAGGGGCCCAGATGACTTTCTCAAACCGTTGAGCAAGTACACCCATCACGTTGACTATCAGCTCAAATTTCTCTGCAACATCACCCGCGACAATCAGCCAATCCCCCTCATGCCGCGGTTGAATGCGGTCGATCTTGGCCTGATTCGCCTTTACTGCAGCATGCAGGTCGCTGACCGCCCACAGTGTCGGACCTAGCATGACGTACTCACTCCTCTACCCCGGTGCGCGCCCACTTCATCGAACGGAACCGCCACAGCACTCCCACCAGACGCAACACGACTGAGACAAAATAGCCGGCCCACACACCCGCGAGACCCCACCCCAGCCACATGGACAACAACGTCAAAGGCAAAAATCCACCGAGCATTGCGCCAATCGAAAGGTTGCGCAGGAAGACAGCGTCACTCGCTCCAAGCAGCACCCCGTCGAGCGCAAACACCGCACCCCCCACAACGATCATCGCCACCAACCACCGCCAAGGGACAGCCAGCGCGTCTGCCATGCCAGGATCATGCGTAAAAATCGACTGGATTGGCCCATCGAACACAAGAAAAACCGCAGCGAGCACAACCGCAAACACCGTAGCGTAGCGCGTAACAGCTGCACCTGTCCCTCTTGCGCGCTCCACGTTTCCCTGCCCAAGTGCAGCCCCTGTAAGCGTCTGAGCTGCAATTGCGAGCGAGTCCAGCACGAGGCTCAGGAAGTTCCACAACTGCAGCAACACCTGGTGCGCGGCCAATGCGAAGACACCAAAACGACCAGCGACTGCAGTAGCGGCGAGCAACGAAATCTGAAAGGAGGCGGAGCGCAAAATCAAGTCACGTCCAAGCACCAACTGATGGGCAATGACATTCCACTGTGGGCGCCAAACAGCGCCCTCTCCTCGATGTTCCTTTACAAGCGCCCCAACGAATAGTGAAGCGGTAATTCCCATTCCTATTACGTTGGCCACAGCAGAGCCCACCAGCCCAAAGTGGTCAACAAGCAAAGGCAATAGAACCGCCCCGGGTACAAGACCGCACAGCGTCAACACAAACGGTAGCCTGGTGTTTTGCACTCCTCGCATCCAACCATTACCTGCCATAATCAGCAGCGTCAGCGGAATAGCGACCGCCGCGACATGCATCCACTGCGCCGCGTCAGCAGACGTTTCCGCATTCTGAGTCAACGCAAACGCGATGGGTTCGGCGAACAGCCAAATAATCGACGCCAATCCGAGGCCCACGAGTATTGCCACCCACGAAGCCTGGACGCCTTCCGCGACCGCATCAGCACGCCGACCTGCGCCGTAAAGACGCGAGCTACGCGCGGTAGTGCCGTAGGAAAGAAACGTCAGCTGCGTGGTCACCGTAGATTGCACCGCAGTACCAGCAGCGAGCGCCGCAAGCTCAACCGTGCCCAGCCTTCCAACCACAGCAGTATCCAGCAGCAAATACAGAGGATTCGCCGCAAGCACGCCGAGGGCCGGTAGCGCCAAGGCAAAAATGTCACGCGCCCGCACACCATGTGTATTCGTCATACAGGAGCAGCCTTACTCCGCAACGTAAGCGTCATGCAATGCAGCGAGAAGCCGATCTTGTACCTGTTCTTTCGTTCCTTGCGCCGAGTACCCCGCAGCTGGGCGGTGACCACCCCCGCCGAGCGCACTTGCAACGACGGAGACATCTACCTTTGTCGAGCGCAAGGAAATCCCCCACCGATCCGAGTGGAACTGCTTGAGTACAACCCCGACGTCACTGCCAACGAGGACACGCGCGTAATCAATTACGGCTTCAACGGCAGTTTGGCTCATCGCTTGCATCGCAGCTTCATCAATACACATGAACGAAACTGTGAGATCATCGACTTGACGTGATTCCAAGCTTGCTAATGCACTACCCATCAAACGTAGGTCATCGGCCGTCATCTCGTCCGAAAGCTGCAGGGATATGTTCCTTGGATTGAGCCCGAATTCCAACAACTCTCCAGCAAGCGTATGCATTCTCGGGGAACCCCAACGGAAATTACCTGTGTCGGTGACAAGCCCGGAATACAGGCAATAGGCTAGTTCAGCGTCTAACTCGACGCCGAGGTACGTAAACAGCTCCCGGATGATAGTCGTCGTCGATTCAGAATCGATAATGAGGTTCCGCGCTCCGAACCCGTCATTCGAACGGTGATGGTCAAGCACGATCACCCGCTCTTGCTGCGCCATAAGCTCAGATTGGTAGCATCCCGTTCGGTCTACCGAGGCACAATCAACCGTGACGATCAGCCCATCCGCTGGTAACGCTTCCCCATAGATGACCTCATCAACCCCCGGAATAGAGCGCAGGTTATTTGCGTGCGGGAATGGCTGGCCGATGTAAGCACTGGCTTCAATTCCGATCTGCCGCAATCCTCGAACAAGAGCGCACGCCGATCCAATCGCATCAGCATCGGGCTTGATATGGGCCAGCACCGCAACATTCGACGCGTTCTTAATGGCGCCAGCAACTTTGTTAAATTCGGCCTCTGCTTGGGGAAATAACAACGCCATAGTGCCTACTCTTCAATCGTCTTATACGGGTTTTCCTCACCTGCTGGCTGGGCGCTCTCTCGCAGTCGCGCCAGCTCTGCATCGCGACGACGAGCTTTCTCCAGCAGTTCTTCCATCCGTGCCGAGGACTCCGGCACCGTATCAAGCTTGAACTCAATCGTAGGAGTAAAGCGGACACTCAACTGGTCGCCAACAATCTTGCGGATCTGTCCTCGGTGACGGTACAGCGCCTCTGCAGCCTGATCGTAATCCGGCTCGTCGTCGATATTCTTTCCGCGTACCGTGTAGTAGACAGTCGCATCATGTAGGTCGCCGGTCATCCGGACGTCCGTAATAGTCACCAATTCGAGGCGACGGTCTTTCACTTCACGCTCTATCGCCGAAGCGACGATCATTTGGATCTGCTTCGCCAGGCGCTGCGCGCGAGGGTTCTCTGACATTTCGTCTCCTTTACTTCATTGGCACTAAACCTCCGAACAGTCTACCCTGCTACGACGCAGCCCACTACTTCAAGAAAAGAAACGGCCCTGCTCACTTCGCGTTTGCGAAAGAGCAGGGCCGTTTTCTCTCTACCGACTAGTCGCGGGGGACTTCCACCATCTCGTATGCCTCGATGATGTCGTCGACCTGGATGTCCGGGTAGGACAGCACCATGCCGCACTCGTAGCCCTTTGCAACCTCTGTTGCGTCGTCCTTCTCGCGTCGCAGCGAGTCGATGGTCGCGTCCGAGGTAACAACATTGCCGTCGCGCACGAGGCGAATCTTCGCTCCACGCTTGACCTTGCCTTCGGTAACCATGCAGCCTGCGATGAGGCCGACAGAAGACGCCTTGAAGATCTGACGGATCTCGGCCTTGCCCAGGTCCTTCTCTTCGTAGATCGGCTTCAGCATGCCCTTCAGGGCTGCCTCGACTTCCTCGATCGCCTTGTAGATCACCGAGTAGTAACGGATCTCGACGCCCTCGTTGTTGGCTTCTTCCGTAGCCTTGCCCTCAGCACGGACATTGAATGCCACGATGACAGCGTCGGAAGCGGCCGCGAGCACGACGTTGGTCTGGGTAACAGCACCGACGCCACGGTCGATGATGTTTACCTCGACTTCGTCGTCGACCTCGATCTTGAGCAGCGCCTCCTCCAGAGCTTCCACCGAACCGGCGTTGTCGCCCTTGAGGATGAGGTTGAGCTGGCTGGTCTCCTTGAGCGCCTGATCCAGGTTCTCCAGAGAGACGCGCTTCTTGTTGCGTGCCTGCATAGCGGCGCGATGACGAGCGTCGCGCTGCGCAGCGATCTGGCGGGCAACACGGTCGTCCTCGACTACCAGGAGGTTGTCGCCTGGACCAGGAACGCCATTGAGGCCTTGTACCTGTACCGGGCGGGACGGGCCAGCCTTTTCAACGTCGTTGCCCCACTCGTCGACCATTCGGCGGACACGGCCGAAGTTGCCGCCCACAACGATGGAGTCGCCGACGCGCAACGTACCGCGCTGCACGATAACGGTGGAGACTGGGCCACGGCCACGGTCGAGGTGCGACTCGATAGCCACGCCCTGTGCATCCATGTCCGGGTTCGCCTGCAGCTCGAGAGCTGCGTCGGCGGTCAGCAAGACTGCCTCGAGCAGTTCATCGATGCCGGTGCCCTGCTTCGCGGAGATGTCGATGAACATGGTGTCACCGCCGTACTCCTCCGGAACCAGTCCGTATTCGGTCAGCTGACCACGGATCTTCTCCGGCGAAGCCTCCGGCTTATCCACCTTGTTCACTGCAACCACGATAGGCAGGTCTGCAGCCTTGGCGTGGTTGATAGCCTCAACCGTCTGTGGCATCACGCCGTCGTCAGCAGCGACAACGAGGATAGCGAGGTCGGTCGACTTCGCACCGCGGGCACGCATTGCCGTGAACGCCTCGTGACCTGGGGTATCGAGGAACGTGATCTTACGCTCAACCCCCTCGAGCTCAACGGTGGTCTGGTACGCACCGATGCCCTGGGTAATACCGCCGGCCTCGCCGCGCCCAACGTTGGCGCGACGAATTGTATCCAGCAAGCGGGTCTTACCGTGGTCCACGTGACCCATGACAGACACCACTGGTGGGCGCTGTTCAAGGTCCTCTTCGGTGCCTTCATCCTCACCGAACTGGAGGTCGAAGGACTCGAGAAGTTCGCGGTCCTCGTCCTCAGGAGAGACGATCTTAACCTCGTAGTTAATTTCGGCGCCGAGTAGCTGCAGCGTCTCCTCGGGGACCGACTGCGTTGCCGTTACCATTTCACCAAGGTTGAACAGCGCCTGCACCAGGTTCGATGCTTCGGTACCGATCTTGTCAGCGAAGTCAGCCAAGGTCGCGCCCTGACGCAGACGCACAGTCTTGCCACCGCCATCGGGAAGGCGTACGCCACCGATGACGTTTGGTGCGTGCATCTCTTCGTACTCGGCCCTCTTCTGACCCTTCGACTTACGACGACGCCCTGGTGCGCCACCTGGACGGCCGAATGCACCAGCGGTTCCGCCACGACGTCCACCGCGACCGCGGAAACCGCCGCCCTGTGGGCCGCCCGGGCCGTGTCCACCACGGCCGCGGCCGTGCCCACGACCGCCACGGTTGTCCGACCCAGCCGCCTTGCGTGGCATTTGCGTTGGTGATGGTGCCGCTGCCATATCTGCTGGGGACGGACGACGGCTACCTTGACGCTGCGCGCCAGTCCCGCGACCCTGGCCCTGGTTCTGCCCTGGGCGTGGGCCACCTTGGCCACCGCGACCAGGCTGACCACCACGGCCACCCTGTGCACCGCGACCACCCGGACGTGGAGCTGGTCGTGCCCCACCAGTGTTGGAAGAAAATGGATTGTTGGCTACCCGTGGGCGGCCACCCGGCTTCGGCATCGGCCGCGGCATACCCGACGGCTTCGGTGCTGCAGGTTTTGCAGCACTTGGCTTCGGTGCCGCTGGCTTTGCTGCTGCAGGCTTCGGGGCAGCTGGCTTAGCAGCGCCGGGCTTTGGAGCGGCTGGTGTGGCAGCACCGGGCTTTGGTGCTGCAGGTTTTGCAGCACTTGGCTTCGGTGCCGCAGGCTTTGCTGCTGCAGGCTTCGACGCCTTACCAGCGGGCTTCGCTGCATCCTTATCCTTCGCGGATGCTTCTTCTCCGCCACCATTCTTTTGCTCGTACAGTGCCGTCATCTTCTTGACGACGGGAGGCTCAATGGTGGAGGAAGCTGTCTTTACGAATTCGCCCTCTTCCTTCAGAGTGGCGAGTAGTTCCTTGCTTGTTACGCCGAGTCGTTTTGCGAGCTCGTGTACGCGTAGCTTTCCGGGCACGTGTCTCCTCTTAGTTGGGCTAGAGGGCGGCACCGGAAACGGCGACCGGCCTCTAGACGTTGATTATGACTTTCATCGCTGATGCTGCTTCATTGTTGCGTTCTCATCAGTGTTCGGTCTTCCTTACTTCTGTTGGGTCTTTCGCCTTTTCAGCGAGGTACTTGTGTACATGACCTACGTCCGCAGGGGCGGACAGACGGAGGGCGCGAGAGAAAGCTCTACGCTCTTCCGCCAGCTTTAATGCATCCCATGTAGGGGTTATCCACGCTCCCCGCCCAGGTAATGATCGGGTGGGATCTGCAAGAACAACACCTGGAACAGTACCGTCAGCAACAACCCGGAGCAATTCCCTATCTGGAAGTTTCCGGCCTGTGGCTATACAGGTGCGACGACGGATTGAGCGTTCGCTCGCTGAAGTCATCCACACCCTTCTTCCACATACTCGACATTGCTGAACGGCTATCGCGTGGCCAACACCACGATGGGAAAATTAGCCACGGACCAGCCTACGCCACTTTGCCAAGTTTTTATAAGCGTTGTGTGAATTCCCAACACAGAGGCCAGGATCTGGCGTCGTTAATCCGCGGCTGCGTCGGAGTGGATGTCGATCTTCCAACCGGTAAGGCGAGCAGCCAGACGTGCGTTCTGCCCCTCCTTGCCAATCGCAAGTGACAGCTGGTAGTCGGGCACGGTAACACGCGCTACTTGCGCCACTGGGTCGACGACCTCGACCTTGACAACCTTCGATGGCGCCAGTGAGTTACCAACATACGTAGCCGGATCCTCTGCCCAGTCGATGATGTCGATCTTTTCCCCACCGAGCTCCTTCATCACGTTTGAGACACGCGAGCCGCGCGGGCCGATGCATGCGCCTTTCGCGTTGACACCCTTCACCGTCGCCCGTACAGCGATCTTGGAGCGGTGCCCCGCCTCACGGGCAATGCCCACGATCTCAACGGTGCCATCTGCGATTTCCGGGACCTCAAGCGCGAACAACCCGCGCACGAGCTCAGGGTGCGTGCGCGACAGGCTTACCTGCACACGACGGTCAGACTTATTGACGCCAACTACGTACGCCTTAATGCGGTCACCGTGCTTGAGCGTTTCGGAAGGGATCTTTTCTGCCGGGATGAGCAGGCCATCCTGTGGATCGGCTTCGGTTCCAAGCTGCACCACGGAGATTCCGCGTGCTTCCGCTTGCGCGTCCCGTTGCACGATGCCTGAGACAACAGTACCTTCAGCGCCGGAGTACTCCTCGTACACGCGACCAGCTTCGACGGCCAATAGCTTGCCCTTGATGGCGTCGCGCACGGCCCTCGCACCGATTCGAGAAAAGTTGACCGGGGTGGCGTCGTACTCCGAGATAATTTCGCCCTCAGCGTCGAGCTCAGAAACCATGACGGCAACGTCACCGGTTTCGGAGTCGATGTCGACGCGCGCCTTGTGGTGTTCATCCTGGGGGTGCTCCAGGTTGTCCGTGTACGCGAAGAGCAGCGCCGAGGCGATGGTCTCGAGTAGTTCGTCGAACCCAATTCCTTGCTGTGCTTCGATGTTCTTCAAGACTTGGACGTCAATATTCACTTGTCTTCCTCCGGATCCCTTACAGGGTTGCTGCTACTTCTGCTTCTTCAAACGTCGCCTCGCTGAGTTCTCGCTCAGCAGCGGGCGGCATGTTGAACTCAATTTCTACCACCGATTTCGGCATTTCGGAAACTTCCAAGATTTGCACCGCCGGGGTCTTCTTCCCTGCCTCGATCAGCGCGACCTTCGTTTCCTCGGAGTTCATCGCACCAATGCGCCAGATAGAACTCTGGCCGTTGGTGTCGTTGAGCTTCACCAACCGTCCGCGGTTACGACGCCAGTGGCGCGGTGCTGTGAGCGGTAAGTCGACGCCTGGGGTGGTCACTTCCAGCGTGTAACCAGCACCGAATGAGAACGCTCCGACTTCTTCCTGTTCGTCGAGGAACTCCCCGATTTCGTTCGACACTACCTCGAGCTCGTCCAGCGTTGGACGCGCATCGGCATCAAGCGCGATGACAATCTGGGATTTCTTGCCAGCCTTCACTGCCTTGACGTGTTCGATGTCCATGTTGTGGCGTTGGGCCAGCGGCTCAATGAGTGTCTCTAGTTCTTGGGGAGTTGGAAAAGCCATGTGCCCACCATAGCGCGACGCAAACGTGCTAGCGTTTTCCCCGTGAAAAAATTGCTGGTTGCTGTTCTTGCGGTGCCGTTGTCGCTGACGCTTTCGTCGTGCGACCTTCTCGGTGTTGTTGGGCCCCGCCCCGACAAAGCAGTGCTTGGCCTTGCGCAACAGGCGACTGCGGATGCGCGCAGTCTTTCGGATCCAGCACTCGCTGAGCTTCGTGGCAAGCAGGCGGATGAGCTTTTTGGAGAGGTTGCGCGACTCTGCGGCAACATTGACGCGGAGTTGCCGCGCAGCTGCGAGTTTTCCACCGGTCCTGGTGAAGCCGTGGGTGTCAGCAACGATGCAGCTCTGCAAGAGTTCGTCGAGCAGTCCGTGACAGCTTCTTTGGAGAAGGTTCCAGCGCAGTCGCGAGACTTAGTTGCGGCGCAGGCCGTCGACATCATCGCGGCAATCGGCCTCGAACTCGACGCTGAGGACGTCGCCGCACTGCAAAACAAGGGCGATATCGAGCTTGCCAGTGCGGCGCTCAAAACAGAGTACGAGTTCCTCTATGGGCTGGGGCTGGCAAAGGCATATGCGGATGCGCCGCTGCACGCGCGTATCGCCGCGTTGGAGGACGCCTCCGATGAGCGCGTCGCGTTCCTGCGCACCGCACTGCGCGACGCTGACTCGATTCCAGTCGCAGCAGCTGGGTATCAACTCGCCCACGATGATGCGCTCAATGATGCAGCAGATGCCGAAGCGCTTGTCGACGCCCTCTCCGCCCAGCTCACCAATACCTGGAGGGGAACCGTATCCCAAGCCAGCTCTTCCGAGTGGAAACAACAAAGCCTTATGCTTGCCGCGCACGCGCAGCAAGCATAAGGCTCCTTGCTACTGCCGAATTAGCTTTCGGCGATGAGCTGCTGCAGCTTCGCCACAACCTCACCAGCTGGGACCTCAAGGGTCTCGCCGCCGCGGATGCGAAGCTCAACGATGCCGTCGGCGAACGAGCGACCGAGGATCACAACGAACGGCATGCCGAGCAATTCGGCATCCTTGAACTTGACGCCTGGAGAAACCTTTGGGCGGTCGTCGTAAAGCACTTCGATGCCCTTGTCGCTGAGTTCCTGCACGAGGGCGTCTCCAGCCTCCATGGCTGCCTTGTCCTTGTTCGCGACGGCAACGTGCACCTGGTACGGCGCGACCGCGACTGGCCACACAAGTCCCTTCTCGTCGTGCTTCTGCTCCGCGACGACGGCCATCATGCGCGAGATACCGATGCCGTAGGAGCCCATCGTCGGCACGGCGCGCTTGCCGTTTTCGTCGAGGATCTGCACATCCATCGCTTCGGTGTACTTGCGTCCGAGTTGGAAGATGTGCCCCAGTTCAATGCCACGGGCGAGTTCAACGGTGCCGTTGCCGGACGGTGAGGGGTCGCCTTCCTTGATCTCGGCGGCTTCGATGAACCCGTCAACGGTGAAGTCGCGGCCGGCAACGAGGCCGACGACGTGCTTCTGAGGAGCGTCTGCACCGGTGATCCACGCGGAACCTTCCACCACGCGCGGGTCCGCGAGGACGCGTACACCGTTGGCTTGCAGTGCGCGTGGCCCGACGTAGCCCTTCACCAGGAAGTCGCTCTTGGTGAAGTCCTCGTCGCTGGCCAGCTCAAACGTCGCTGGTTCCAGGGAAGCTTCCAGGCGCTTTTCGTCGAGCTCGCGATCGCCCGGGATCACAACGCCGACGAGCTGCGGGCCGACCGGCTTACCGTTGTCGTCGAGCACGCGTGGGTCGTCGACCTTGATCATCATGCACTTCAGGGTGTCGGAGGCTTCGGCAGGGCGGCCGTCGATAAGCACTCCTGCCTCCTGTGCCCACTCCACGAGTGCCGCGATGGTCTCGGAAGCTGGGGTGGCGTGCTCGACGGCCTCCGGCAGCCCTTCAATCGGGCGTGGTTCAGGTGCAACCGTGGTCACTGCCTCAACGTTGGCGGCGTAATCTCCCGCGGTCGACACAGCAAAGGTGTCCTCACCGTTCTCGGAGTACGCAAGGAACTCCTCGGATGCGGAGCCACCCATCGCTCCGGAGGTTGCTTTGCAGATCTCGTAGCGGATGCCAACGCGGTTAAAGATGCGCTGGTAGGTCTCGCGATGCTTGGCGTACGAGTTGTCCAAGCCTTCGTCCGACATATCGAAGGAGTATGAGTCCTTCATCACGAACTCGCGGCCGCGGAGAATCCCGGCGCGTGGGCGTGCTTCGTCGCGGTACTTGGTCTGGATTTGGTAGAGCGTGACCGGGAAGTCCTTGTAGGAGGAATACATGTCCTTAACTGCTGCAGTGAACATCTCTTCGTGGGTTGGGCCAAGCAGCATGTCGGCGCCCTTGCGATCCTGCAAGCGGAAGAGGTCGTCGCCGTATTCGGTCCAGCGATTGGTCAGCTCGTATGGTTCGCGTGGAAGAAGCGCCGGGAACAACAGCTCTTGTGCGCCCATGCTGTTCATTTCTTCACGGACGATGCCCTCGATCTTGCGCAGCGTGCGAAGCCCGAGGGGCAGCCAGCTGTAGACGCCCGGCGCGGCGCGACGGACGTAGCCTGCTCGGACGAGCAGTTTGTGGCTAGGGACTTCGGCATCGGCGGGGTCCTCGCGCAGTGTGCGCAGGAATAGCTCTGACAGGCGTGTAATCATGGGGCATATCTTAGCGCTAGGGTGAGTTGCATGTTGATCCTGCTCCCTCCTTCCGAGACGAAGGCGCCCGGCGGCGAGCGCGACGCCATGTCTGTCTCCTTCCCTGCCCTTGATTCGGTGCGTGCTTCACTTTTCGACGACCTCTCCGCAATGGACGTAGACGAGATGATGGGGCTGCTCAAGATCCCGAAGACGAAGCGGGAGGAGGCGGTGGAGAATCAGTCGCTGCGCACTGGCCCGGTGATGCCTGCGATTTATCGCTATACGGGGGTGCTGTATGACGCGCTGGTTCCTGAGACGTTGCCGGATGATGCGATTCGCCGTTTGGCGGTTGGCTCGGCGCTGTTTGGTGTTGTGCGTGCTGATGACATGATTCCGCGCTACCGGGTCTCTGCCTCGTCGAAGGTGCCTGCTGCGGATGGGTCGCTGCCGACGATGCGGGCACGCTGGGGGTCAGCGGTTTCGGAGGCGCTTTCGCAGGAGTTGTTCGTGGTGGATATGCGTTCTGGCGCCTACGAGAAGCTTGGGCCTGTCGATGGCGCGGTGACGGTCCGGGTGGAGTCCGTTGCCCCGGATGGGTCGCGCAAGGTGGTCAGCCACTTTAATAAGCACTACAAGGGGCTGCTGGCCAGGGCGCTGGCGTGCGGGCCGGAGGTGGCGTCGATACGTGAGGTCGCCGAGGTTGCCGAGGCCGCGGGTTATGCTGTCGAGGTTCATGGTTTGGTGCTGACGCTTGTGGTGGAGGAAACGTAGATGGGTGCGCCGGTGAACTGGAAGCCGTGGGGTGTTGCTGTCATTGTGCTGCTGGCGCACGTGGCGCTGTTGCTGCTGTACTGGGACAGTATTCCTGACCCTGTTGCGACGCATTTTGACGCGTCGGGCCAGGCGGATAGTTGGGAGCCGAAGACGATGCTGCACGTGCTGATGATGCCGCTGGTTTCGGTGGCGACTGCCCTGTTGATGTTTGCATGCCTTCCCCCACGTGAGCTCGCACAGCCGCAGCCGGTTCCTGGAAGCGCCTCCGTGCCGTACTCCGTGAGTGTTGCGCAGCGAGTGGAACAGCTTGTGCACATGACCTGGCGCTTCATGGGGTGGTTCGCAGTGGCGATTGCTGTCGCGTTTCTGGTCAGCGACGCCACGACGCGCCTTCCAGCGTTTGCCCACATGCAGTGGCTTGCCCCCGCTATTTGGGTGGCGTTCACCATCCTGGTTGTCGCGGGAAGCCTCATCTTGATGGTGCGGCTGACGTCCTCGAAGAAGATCGAACCCGATGCGGAGGAGATGGACCGCGCTGATGACGAGTTTCTCGTGGGCATGTACAACGACCCGAACGATCCGATGGCCGCAATATCGATTTCGTCTCGCCCGACTCGCATCATCATCAACCGTGGGCAGCGGCTGGGCAAGCAGTATTTAATGCGGATGGTGGTCTCGATCGTGGTGTACACGCTCTTCACCGTGCTGGTGGCCATGCTATGAAAAAGGTGTTTGGGCTCCTCGCTGCGATTGTGCTGCTCGCTGTCGGCAGCTGGGTCTGGCAGCAAGTCGATGCCCCGGAAGTACGCGTAGCGAGCGTCGTCGATGGCGACACAATCGTTGTCGACGGCCCCGCTGGGCAAGAGCGCGTTCGCCTGCTCGGGATTGACACTCCGGAGCGTGGCGAGTGCTTAGCTGACGACGCAACCCGGCGTCTCGAGGAGCTCCTCCCCGAAGGCACGGGCGTACGCCTCGAATACGACCAGGAGCGCACCGACCGCTACGGGCGCACACTTGCCGGAGTGTTTCGCGACGGCCAATTCGTCAACGCCGTGATGGTGTCCGAGGGGTTTGCCCGCGTCGTCGAGTACGCGCCGAACACGAAGTTCACGCAGCGCCTCGAGGCAGAAGCCGCACCCGCGGTGCGCGATTCGCTCGGTATCTACGGGCTGGGGCCCGAGTGCTGGTTCACCGAGCCCACGCAACAGGTGACGTTGGAGATGCTCACCACCGGCATCGAGGAGCTCGAGCGCTCCCCCGGTGACCGCGGGCTTGCCGGCCGCTGCCAGCACTACGTCGACGCACTGCGCGACAGCGTGAAGCGCACGCGAAACTTCACGTTCCGCGAGCCCGCCATGGAGTACCTCGACGAACAGCAACGCCTTATCGACGAGCTGTCAACACCGTAAACTTCGAGTTCCTCGCCACCTGCTCCACCTGTGCAAAACGCTTCGCGACCTGGGCACGGTACGGCAGGTGCGAGTTGAACACTATGAAGAGCTGACCGCCCGGTTTCAACAGGCGATGCGATGCGTTCAGCAGATGCTCCACCAGCGTCGTGTCCACGGTCGTGCCCGCGTGAAATGGAGGGTTGAGCGCCACGGTGTCGAAGGAGGCGTCGGCAAACTTGCTTCCGGCATCATCCCAAGTCGCGTCAATACCGATCGCGCGGGCGGAAAGCACCGCGTCCACATCAGCATCCGTGGCACACACCTCCCCCTCAAGCCCCTTCGAAACAGCCCCATTGCCGCAACCGAGGTCCAATAGCGCGCCGGGGGCGTCCGGAAGACACGACCGCAGCAACTGCCCGCCGTAGTCCGCCCGCGCCCCCGCGAAGACGCCTCCGATGGCAACGAACCCGTTTTCTTCTACCGGCGTGTAGGACACAGGCTTTGGGTCACGCGCCGCGAGGCAGCGGAATTTACCTCTACCCCGCGTGGCGTGCACCTCAACGAAGGACTGCGCCAGCACACCATTCATGGTGCGGCTCAGGTGCTTGTTGTTCGCCCCCAACACGACGTCCGCCTGCGTAAACCCTGCGCCCGCGATACTGCGCGCGAGGTAGTCAAGGCGCGCGAGCGACTTCGGCATCTCTCCCAACGCAACGCACGAACCGGACAACCCCGCCAGGTACTCGTCGAGGCGCTGATCACCGACGACCTCTGCGCCCAACGCTGCTGCTTGCCGGCAGCGGGAGTAGTCCGTGTCCGCGACGACGACACGCTTCCCGCTTTCCACCCCGGCACGCACAAGCGCCCCGGTCGGGTCGTTGCACACGATGAGCATGTCGGCTGACTCGAACCCCTCGAGTTCACTCGCCTGCTCCCAGATCAGCCGGTCAAGCGCGCGCACGGCCACTTACCTCCCACTGCGTCAACACCAGGTACTGCTGCATGTTCTCTCCTTTTGCTCCTTGCCCAGACAGTTTAGGCTGTTGGCATGCATTACCCCGAGCTCCACCAACACTTTGCGGAAACACTCCCAGGCATGGTCGGCACGGTGGCGCCCACGCACTTCCCCAACGCCCAGGTGAGCTACCTCAACGAGTCAGTCGCGTCCGAGCTCGACCTCGACACGGAGTGGCTCCGAAGCGATGAGGGCATCGCCTGGATGTGCGGTGCCACAGGCGGGGTGGCAACTGCCTACGCAGGCCACCAATTCGGCGCGTTCGTGCCCCTGCTTGGCGACGGCCGCGCAACCCTCCTCGGCGACCGCAACGGGTACGAGATCCAGCTCAAGGGAAGCGGGCGCACCCCTTTCTCCCGCCCGGGCTCCGACGGGCAAGGCCCACTGACCGCAATGCTGCGCGAGTACCTGGTCTCGGAACATATGCACGCAATCGGAGTTCCGACCACACGCGCCCTCGCCGTTATCAGCACTGGTGAGACAGTCATGCGCAGCAGTGGCCCCGTTCCAGCGGGCATTGTGGTCCGCGTCGCGCGCTCCCACCTACGCGTTGGCTCGGTGCAGTACGCCGCGACCCAGTCCCATGAGCTCTTGGAAGCCGTCGTGCACGCCGCAGGATTCGATTCCGCGGAAAGGCTGCTGGAGGTGGTCGTCGACAAGCAGCTCGAACTGGTTGCGCAGTGGATGAGATACGGGTTCGTGCACGGCGTCATGAACACGGACAACACCGCACTCAGCGGCGAAACCATCGACTACGGGCCCTGCGCTTTCACCCAAGGGTTTGACCCGCACTCATGCTTCTCATCCATCGATCGGCATGGGCGCTACTGCTTCGGAGCCCAGCCAAACGTGATTGTGTGGAACCTCGTACGTCTTGCGGAAGCACTCTTACCGCTGATGCCGGAATCACGGGCCAACGAGATCCTTACCACTATCCCTGAGCGCTGGGAGGGCGCCACCAAGCGCTGGTTCGGACCGGAAGGCCTCGATGCATTAGGAGGTGTCGACGACCTCGCCGCCTACAACCGTAAACACGGCGTCAACGGACGCCCAGGTCCGTTGTATGTGCCGAAAAACTTCGCGCTACAAGACGCACTCGACGCGGTCGAGCACGTTGGCGACTACAGTCCGTTCACCGCTTTGCTCCAGGCAGTCACCCACCCATACGACCCGGACGCCGGGGAGCCGTGGATGCTCGAGAAGGAACCTGACGGCGCATTCACGACGTTCTGCGGAACGTAAAAGCCACACGGCGCCGGTACAACCGGAAGCCGTGTGGCCGATACTTTCAAGCTGCTACTACGCCTGCAGACCAAGCGTCTTTTGCGTCCACTCCCACTGCTTCTCATACGCCGCCTTGTCATCGCGCAGCGATACGCCGTAGGTCGGGAACATCTCGCGCAACTTGTCGCCCCAGGAGACCATGCGCTCGCCGAAGCAGCGCTCCAGCAGCTCAATCATCGCAGCCGGGGTAATCGACGCACCCGGCGACGCACCCAGGATGCCCGCGATCGTGCCGTCCTGGTCGTTGACCAGCGCGGTACCGAACTCGAGCGAACCAAACTTCGGTGCACGTGCAGGCTTAATCACCTGGACACGCTGGCCTGCGACAGCCACATCCCAGTCGGCAGGGTTTACCTCCGGGTAGTACTGACGCAGCACGTCGATCTTGCCGTCAAAATCGCGGAAGACTTCCTCCACCAGGTACTTCACCAAGCCGATGTTTGACGCAGCGACACCAAGGTAGGACGGAATGTTATCCGGACGAATCGACTTAAACAGGTCCAAGTACGAGCCCTTCTTCAAGAACTTCGGGCTCCAACCACCGTACGGGCCAAACAGTAGTGACTGCTCACCGTCAACAACGCGGAGGTCAAGGTGCGGAACGGACATTGGGGGCGCGCCCACCTTTGCCTTGCCGTACACCTTCGCTTGGTGCTGCGCGACCAGCTCCTGGTTGTTGGTACGCAGCCACATGCCGGAAATCGGGAACCCGGCGTAACCGTGCACCTCCGGCACGCCTGCCTTACGCAGCAAGTCGAGAGCGTAGCCGCCTGCACCTACGAACACGAAACGTGCACGCGCGACATGCTTGTCGCCTGTGTGGACATTGCGGACGGTGACATTCCACAGCTTGCCCTCGCGCTTAAGATTCACTACTTCGTGCCCGTAGTGGATCTGGGTACCAGCCTTCTCGGAGGCGTCGAAAAACTGGCGAGTCAGCGCACCGTAGTTAATGTCAGTACCCGCGTCCATCCAGGAAATTGCAACAGGCTCAGCACCAAAGTCGCGGCCCTTCGCCATCAGCGGAAGCTTCTCAGCAAACTTTTCTTCATTCGCCGAGAACTGCATACCCGGGAACATGTGGTTCGCAGACAGGGCCTCGTAACGGCGACGCAGGTAGTCGATCTGGTCCTGCCCCTGCGCGAACGAAACGTGCGGGACTGGGTGAATGAACTCGCTTGGGTCCCCCAACTTGCCATTGTCGATCTGATGGGACCAGAACTGGCGCGCGATCTGGAACTTCTCATTAATCGCGAGCGCCTTTGTAATCTGAATCTGCCCATTCTTTTCAGGCGTGTAGTTCAACTCACACAGCGCAGAGTGCCCGGTACCCGCGTTGTTGAGCGGGTACGAGGACTCTTGCGCTGGCCCCTCAAGTCGCTCATACACTGCTTGAGTCCACTCCGGCTCAAGCTCCCGGATCATTGCTCCCAGCGTGGCACTCATAATTCCGGCGCCGATATGCAGTACGTCAACCTCATCAACGTACTGGATGTTGCCCGTCTCAGACATTAGTAATATTCCCTCTTCGATCCATATCGTTGTACGAGTGCAACGCACACCTCAGGCAGGTGCGTAACCTCTCTAACCATACGCTTGTTGGCTGAATAGTTTCCACCTTACGTTACCCCTTATGCCCACATTTTGTTTTTGCTTCATACTTGCAGCCACCCCACCCCTTACACCCGCCCCCACCCCCTAGACCAAATGGCAAACATGGCTACTTGCGCAGCCCAAGCAAGTTCCTAGCCAGTCCGTTACCATTCCTACATGGCCAAAATTAGGAGCAACCACTGGCAACCAGACATATTGGGGGACGGATTCGAACAACTTACGCTCCCCCTCGGGGAAGACCCTGATACCCACCAGCCGGTCGTAGCAACACTCGTAAGAACGAGCCCAGCGCCACCGTCCAAACCTGGACAACCAGCCTTACTGTGGATTCACGGCATGTCCGATTACTTTTTCCAGGATCATGTGGCCGAGTATTTCCACGAACAGGGTTATCCATTTTATGCACTCGACCTTCGTCGCTGCGGGCGCTCTCGACAGCGAGGTGAGCGCTGGCACTACACCCGGGATATGTCCCACTATTTCCCGGAAATCACGAAAGCGGTGCAGTACGTAGCCCAGGAACACGGCCAGGTAGTACTACTCGCACACTCAACGGGCGGGCTTATCGCGCCACTGTGGGCCGATGAGATGCGCCGCAACAACCCCGAAGTCCACGAACTTGTAGCCGGCATCATTCTGAACAGTCCCTGGTTGGACCTGCAGTTTCCGAAATCAATGACGACGGTGTTCAAGCCAGTCATCAATACTCTCGGCAAAGTTGTTCCGCTGCTGCCACTCCCAGGAGGAAGTCTCACCGCCTACGGTAAATCTCTCCACTACGAGGATCATGGTTCATGGTCCTTCAACAAGCAGTGGAAACCGATCTCCGGGCATCGGAAATATTTCGGCTGGATGCGCGCTGTGCTTCAGGCGCAGGCAAAGATTCACTCGGGGTCGATAAACGCTGGTGTTCCAACGCTGGTCCTGCATTCCTCGCATTCTTTTTTGAAAGACGAGTACACCCCAGCTGCTGATACCGCGGATACCATCTTGGACGTCGACCAGATCAGCTACTGGGCGCCCCACGTCGCCGACGACACCACCACCGTCGCCATCGATGGCGCCCGCCACGACGTCTTCCTTTCCGAGCCTTACTCGCGCACAGCTGCCTACCGCGCGTCCATCCAGTGGCTGCAGACCCTCACAACACCTAAGGAGTAACCAATGAGCATTCACGTAGACGAGCATTTTGACCTCATTATTATCGGCACCGGGTCCGGCAACTCGATCCTTACCCCAGAGTTCGACGACAAGAAGGTTGCCATCGTGGAGAAAGGCACCTTCGGCGGCACATGCCTCAACGTCGGCTGCATTCCGACAAAGATGTATGTGCTCGCCGCAGACGCCGCATACCAGGCCCGCACGTCCAAGAAGCTCGGTGTTGACCTCGAATATCGAGGCGTCGATTGGCCCTCAATCGTCGGCCGCGTCTTCACCGAGCGCATCGACAAGATCGCTGAGGGTGGCGAAGCCTACCGCCGTGGCGACGAGTGCCCCAACGTCACCGTCTTCGACCAGCACGCAAGATTCGTCGCCCCGAAGACAATTTCCACCGGTATCGGCGATGACGCGTGCACGATCTCCGCGGATCAAGTTGTGATCGCCGCGGGATCGCGCCCCTTCATCCCCGAGTGGGCAAAGAACGTGCCGTTCCACACCAACGAAGACATCATGCGCCTGCCGGAGCTCCCCAAATCACTGACAATCGTTGGCGGTGGCTTCATCGCGATGGAGTTCGCTCACGTCTTTGACGCCCTCGGCACCAAGGTCACGGTGATCAATCGCTCACCATTCCTGCGCACGTTAGATAAGGACATCACGCAGCGCTTCAATGAGCTCGCCCAAGAGCGTTTCGACGTCCACTTCGGCAACGTCCGCGACGCTCAACACAACGACGACGGTGTAACCCTCACGCTCGACGACGGCACCACCATCACCAGCGAGCACCTCCTGATTGGCATGGGCCGTATCCCGAACGGCGACCAGATGTCGCTCGAGGCATCGGGCATCGATATGGAAGATGACGGTCGCGTGGCCGTCGATAGTTACGGGCGCACCTCCTGCCCTGGCGTGTGGGCTCTCGGTGACGTGTCCTCCCCGTATCAGCTCAAGCATGTGGCCAACGCGGAGATGCGCGCGGTGCGCCACAACCTACTGGCGGCGATGAATGGCGCCCCAGTATCCGAGTACCGCGTCATGCCGCACGAGCATGTCCCCTTCGCCGTTTTCACCGAGCCACAGATCACCACAGTTGGCCTCACGGAAAAAGAGGCGCAAGACGCAGGCTACGACGTCACCGTGAAGCAACAGAACTACGGCGACGTTGCCTACGGCTGGGCGCTCGAGGACACCTCGGGCATTGTAAAGCTTGTCGCCGACAAGAAAACTGGGAGACTCCTGGGTGCCCATCTTATTGGTCCACAAGCCTCCACGCTCATCCAGCAGCTGATCACCATCATGGCGTTCGACATGGACCTTCGAGAAGTTGTGCGCAAGCAGTACTGGATCCACCCTGCCCTGCCGGAGGTTATCGAAAACGCGCTTCTTGGTCTTGACCTTGTATTTATCGGCGATTAAAACTTGCCGCCACCCCAAAACGGGGTAGTAGTCAGTTTAGGCAAGGTAACCCTCATGAGCGAGCACATTTTCCCAGGTGACTTCACCATGTGTAACACATGTGACACGAGCGACGATTCCCCTGTTGGTGCAGCAGGCCATACGCGGGCTTACTGAAAGTTCTCTCACGAATTTTTTGGGATAACTTGTGCAATCTTGCCCGCGTTGGTCTAAAGTAGGTCACCGACACCGGGCAGAGTCCACATGGGGCTTGCTATCGGTCCTAGGGCCTTCACAGGTTCTGGATTTCTCCGAACTTCCACCCGGACGTCTTGTAAGTATCTATCAGAGAAGGATTTCGTTTCATGCGTAATTTCCGTAAGGCAGCCCTCGCAGGCGCTACCGCTGTCGCTGTAGCATTCGGCTCCGCAACCGTCGCTATTGCTGAAGAGAGCACACCAGCTCCGACCACCACCCACGCCCCGAAGGTGATTGAAGATTCCAAGGGTCTGGGCGGCTCCTCCACCAAGATCGGCCACAGCCTTGAAGCCTGGGAGAAAAAGGACGGCAAGGTCCAGGCAAACCCTGCAGACGGTCGCGAGATCTTCGGCTCCTCCAAGGATAACTTTAAAGGGCAGCCAAAGTGGGCACAGCTGGGCTACGTCCTCACCGTGTTCACCTCCGTCGCTGCAGCAGTCGGCCTGATCGTTGGACCTGCATACAACTTCGTTGTTCACGGTCTGCCAGCAGCCAAGTAAGTAATCGCGGATTTCCGCAACTGAATCAATAAATTTCGAAAGAAGGAAACTCAATGCGTAACTTCCGCACCGCAGCTGTTGCTTCCGCAACCGCACTGACTGTCGCTCTTGGCGGCATTGCCACCGCTTCCGCAGCAGAGAAGACCGATACTCCTGCAAAGCCAGAGACCGTCCCAACCGCCACCGAGACGCCTAAGCCTAAGGCTGACCGCCAGGTAATCTTCACGGGCAAGCAGGAAGGCGACAAGGAAGCCGGCAAGGTCATCTCCGAGGGCACCAAGGGCCTGTTCTCTGGCGCTGGTTCCTCCCACTACTACGATGACACCGACAAGCCTTTCTACGTCACCGATGCGTTCGGTAAAGAGACTGACGCTGCGGCTGTCCCTCAGTGGGCACGCGCTTGGATCGACGGCACTGTCATCGCTTCTATCGGCGCACTGGTTGGCCTGATCATCGCTGGCTTCAACTTCGCTTCCTACAACGGCCTGATCAAGCTCTAAGATCTGCCTCTTAGGAAACGCCACTGCCCTGTCGCAACACGCGACAGGGCAGTTTTCTTTTGGGTAAAAAGAATCGCTGTTGGTGCCTTACAACGACACCAACAGCGAATCAGCTATATCTGAGAGTTGGTTACACTCCCAACATCAGCTGCCCCTCCGCAACATCCTTGTCCGGAATGGTGAGGATCTCGTTGCCGTCCTCCGTAATCACCAAGGTGTGCTCAAACTGAGCTGTGAACTTGCCGTCGCGGTTCTGCACAGTCCAGCCGTTATCCCAAATATCGTACGGCAGTGCGCCGAGATTGATCATCGGTTCGATCGTCAGCGTCATGCCTGGCTCCAAGATGTCCCGGTATGCATCCGAGTCGTAGTGGAGCACCACGAGTCCGTTGTGGAACGTAGGACCAACACCATGACCAGTGAAGTCGGTCACCACGTTGTAGCCGAAGCGCTTCGCATAGGACTCGATAACCCTGCCGATCACGTTGATCTCACGGCCGGGCTTCGCCACCTTGATGCCCCGCATCATCGCCTCATACGTGCGCTGGACCAGATCCTTATGCTCCTGAGTGACATCGCCAGCGAGGAACGTCGCATTTGTATCACCGTGGACGCCGTTCTTATACGCGGTGACGTCAATGTTGACGATGTCGCCGTCCTCAATCACAGTGCTATCCGGGATGCCGTGGCACACAATCTCGTTCAAAGACACGCAGCAGGACTTCGGGAAGCCACGGTAGCCGAGCGTGGACGGGTACGCTCCGTGGTCAAGCATGTACTCGTGGGCCACGCGGTCGATCTCATCCGTCGTCACGCCAGGCTTCACTGCTGCGCCCGCAACCGCCAGTGCATTCGCTGCGATCTTCGAGCTCTCGCGCATCTTCTCGATCGTCTCGGCGTCCTGCACGTACGGCTCGCCGATGTTTTCCTGTACGTCGCCCTTCCAGGCGTACTCGGGACGCTCAATGTCCTTCGGAACCTTCCGGATTGGGGTGGACGCTTCTTGCTTTAGTTTTCCTCGTTTGCTCATGCGCCCCATAGTAGTACCTGCCTACTGAGGTCGAACTAACCCCCGCGCGACTGGTCGAGATTCACCAGCATCGAATTCGTCAACGCGACTGCAGCCTCCGAGCCGCCGCCAAGCACGACCAAGGCAGCGAATGCTATGTCATCGTCGACACGGTAGCCGGTGAACCAAGAATGTGAGCCCTGGTTGATTTCGGCTTCACCGGTCTTGCCGCGAATATCACCACCGGCGGTCATCCCCGCCGCGGTACCCCCCGGAGCGGTCACCGCCGCCATCATTTCCTGCAGCTGGTGCCATGCCTCATCCGGCATACGAGGCGCCGACTCGCTCAGCTCAGTTTCTGCTCCCTTAATCAGGTATGGAGTCGGCATTGAGCCATTCGCGGCAGACGCAGCCACGAGCGCCATCCCGAACGGGCTCGCAAGGTCATGGCCCTGTCCGTATCCAGCCTCTGTTCGGTCGAGTGGCTCCTCGCCTACCGGGATGGAGCCGGTGATCGTCTCCAGGCCAGGGATCTTCATATCGAGTCCAAGCCCGAACTGCTTGCCGATATCTCGAAGCTCACCCGGGGCGAGCTTCGTCGAAATGTCGGCGAATGTCGTGTTGCACGAGTGCGCAAATGCCGACTGTAGTGAGACGTTGCCGAGAGAGAATCCGGCGTAGTTCGTCACGGTCCTGCCATAGAGGTTCATGGTACCCGGGCAGGGCACGGTACTACCCGGAGTAAGGGCCTGGCGCTCGAGGCCTGCCGCGGCGGTAATGATCTTAAACGTCGATCCCGGTGGGTACTGGCCCATCGTGGCAAGATTGCCTTCACGGTCAGCGTCACGAGTCTGTGCAACGGCAAGCACCGCACCATCCGACGGGCGGATAGCAACAATCATTGCCTGCCGCCCCGCGTAGGGCTCCAACGCTCGTTCAGCTGCCAATTGCACGCTGTGGTCAAGGCTTACCTCAATAGCTGGAGCGGGTGCAGGTGCGTGTCGCTCAACGTCTTCCAACACGGCGCCGTGCTCGTTGACCACGCTCACGCTCCAGCCGTCGTCACCGATAAGGTCCTCGCGAACCAACTCACCAACGCGGGCAAGCATATCCGGCGCAAAATCAGGTTCGATGTTGACCATGGCCGCTTCTTCGTTGATGCGCACTCCAGGCACGGAGCTAAACGCCGCCTTAGCGGCGTCACCGAACTCCGCAGGCACCATCGCAACCGAATACGTTCCCTGAGCCTGGGCGAGGTTCTGTTCGAGCTCGTCGGCCGGAATGTCTGCCACGGCAGAAGATTTGCCACGGGCATCTTGGAGGAAGGACGAAATACGGCGTGCGGTGTCCGGAATGTCACGCACGGCATGCTTCTCAACCAGAATGCGGAACGCAGTACCAGGCCGCAAGAGTTCTACCCCATCGGAGGAGACAACGCTCGCCTTGGATGCGGCCACAGGGCGCAGTTCCAGATGTTGCTGCGCACCAAGACGTGGGTGCAAAATGCTGGGCTGCCAACGAACGGTCCACTTCTCGCCGATCTGGGTCAGCGTCATGTGCGAGTCATACTCGACCGTACGTTCTTTCGGCAGGCCCCACCTCAAGTGGTACGAGACGGTAGCTAGGTTGTCACTTTGATTGACGTCGTTGATCGTCGCCTCCAGCGCCTCAGCTTGGAGCCCTTCGACCGTTTCTAGGAATGATGCGTTGGCGTCGGAGGGGACGTCGACAAGATCTTGAAAATTAGACCCGTCAAGACTCACGAGGGCGTCAAGAAACTCACGAGCGACGGGCTCAACATCATTCGGGCGCGGTGTGCAGGCGGTGGCCAGCGCGCCCGTGAAAACTACGCTCAGGAGCAAAGCGAGGAGACGTTGCATGGACCTAAAATACCAAGGTCACTGAGCAAACGTCGCCTGCGCCACTCCCCGCGAGCAGACTATCTAGCGCGTAACCTTGACTTCTGCGCGTGCGCCCTCGACCTCTTCGAGCCCCTCTTCCTCAGCAATTCGCTGCGCATGGGCAATGAGCGTCTCGACGATCTTCGACTCAGGAACGGTCTCAACAACCTCGCCCTTCACGAAGATCTGCCCCTTGCCATTGCCGGAAGCCACGCCCAGATCGGCGTCGCGGGCCTCGCCAGGACCATTGACGACGCAACCCATGACAGCTACGCGCAGCGGGTACTCCATGCCCTCGAGGCCTGCAGTCACTTCCTCAGCGAGCTTGTACACATCCACCTGTGCGCGGCCACAGGACGGGCAGGAGACAATCTCAAGCTTTCGCGGGCGCAGGTTCAGCGACTGCAAAATCTGGTCACCGACCTTGATCTCCTCCACCGGGTCCGCAGAGAGCGAAACGCGAATTGTATCGCCGATGCCCTGTGAAAGCAGCGCGCCAAATGCGACGGAGGACTTAATAGTGCCCATGAACTTCGGGCCGGCCTCAGTCACGCCGAGGTGCAACGGGTAGTCGGTCTTCTCAGCGAGCTGGCGGTACGCCTCCACCATGAGCACTGGGTCAGAGTGCTTCACGGAGATGGCGATATCGCCGTAGCCGTACTCCTCGAACAGGCCAGCCTCATAGATCGCGGATTCAACCAACGCCTCAGGGGTGGCCCGGCCATACTTCTCCAGCAGGCGCTTATCGAGCGAGCCACCGTTGACACCAATGCGAATCGGGATACCAGCGTCCCCTGCAGCCTTAGCGACTTCCTTCACACGACCATCAAACTCTTTAATGTTGCCCGGGTTCACCCGCACTGCAGCACACCCGGCATCGATCGCTGCGAAGATGTACTTCGGCTGGAAATGGATGTCCGCAATCACCGGGATAGGTGACTTCGCCGCAATCGCTGGAAGAGCATCTGCGTCAACTGTCTTCGGGCAGGCAATGCGCACAATGTCACAGCCCGCGGTAGCCAGCTGCGCGATCTGCTGCAGCGTAGCATTAATGTCGTGTGTCTTCGTCGTGGTCATGGACTGGACCGTGATCGGGTGATCCGACCCAACTCCCACACCGCCAACCATCAGCTGACGAGTCTTTCGACGAGGTGCGAGCGTTGGCGCTGGGCCTTCAGGAATACCTAAACCGATGGGAAGATTCATAGTTGCTTACTCTAGCACTGCTACCCAAACAGCTTGATTGGGTTGACCACATCCGCAAGCATCACAAATACACCAATCGTCAGCAGTGCAGCGGCCATCGCGTATGTCACCGGCATCAGCTTGCGGTAGTCCGCAGGGCCACCAGGATCGAGCCCCCGCAACCTGCGAAGCGCATCCCTAATCTTCTCATACAGGACTACTGCTATATGCCCACCATCCAGGGGCGGCAAGGGAATCAAATTGAACAGCGCGAGGAAGAAGTTGAGACTCGCCAACATCATCCAGAACATCGGCCACATGCTTTGTTGCGCTAACTCCCCGCCTGCGCGAGAAGCGCCGATGACACTAACTGGACCGTCAAGCTCTCGCTCAGCACCAAAAATTGAAGCCACAACACCAGGAATCTTCGACGGGAACGCGATAAGGCCATGGACAGTCGCATTCAGCATCTGGCCCGTAAACGCAGCCGTAGCTGGCACAGCCTCGAGCGGACCGAACTGGCGCATCGCGTCTTCCACTGGCGCGCTAGTGACACCGATCGCCCCCGCTTCAAAGGACGCACCGGTCGCTGGATCGATCCTGGACACGGTCGCGAGTGGAACTGCAATATCAAGCTCTTGCTCGTTACGCATCACAGTAAGCGTGACTGTTTCCCCCGGACGCTGCATCACATAATCCCTCAACGCTGGAAACGTGGTGAGCTCCTCCCCATCAACGGCGAGTAGCTTATCCCCTTCACGCAAACCTGCATCATAGCCAGGCCCATTACCGGTGCATTCTGCCAGATGAGTCTCATCAATCTGGTCGGGAGCGCACTGCAGCTCACCTACGGTTGGGGTCCGGTCAGCGTACGGGTTCGGGATTGCAGCAAATACAGCGACGAAGTACAGCACCACAACCCCGATCAGCAGGTTCATCGCGATGCCACCGCTCAGCACGGCAATGCGCTGCCACCACGGCTTGCGGTACATCGCAACGGGAGCTTCCTCCTCAGTGACAGGATCCTGCGCGGTCATCCCTGCGATATCGCAAAATCCGCCGAGAGGCAGTGCCGCAATGCCGTACTCCGTCTCCCCCTTCTTGACGGACCACACTTTCGGCCCAAAGCCCACAAAATATCTCCGCACGCGCATCCCAAACGCGCGTGCGGTAAACATGTGTCCGGCCTCATGGAGCGCGATAGAGACTGTAATACCCAGGGCAAAAAGTATGATTCCTACAACGCCCACTCGCTGCTCCTTGCCTTTCAGGCTGGTTTACAGCTGGGCGATTACTTCCTTTGCCGCCCGGCGTGCACCAGCATCCACGTGAAGAATATCTTCGATAGATGTCGGCGCAAAAGCAAACGCCCCTGCCGCGTCAAGGACATATCCAATCACGTCAACGATGTGCGGGAAACGAATCTTGCCTGCAAGGAATGCTTCCACCGCCACCTCATTCGCAGCGTTGTACACCGCTGGGTATGGGTCCCCCATCGCTGAAGCTTCCCGAGCGAGACGCACCGCGGGGAAAGCTTCGTCGTCGAGCGGCTCAAACGTCCACTCACTCGCCTGCGAAAAGTCCAGCGCTGGCTGTGCACCCGGGATACGCTCCGGCCAAGCAAGGGCGTGGGAGATCGGCAACATCATCGACGGCGGCGAAGCCTGCGCAATCGTCGCACCATCGGCAAACGTGATAGCAGAGTGCACAATCGACTGCGGGTGCACCACGACATCAATAATGTCGGGCGCAATACCAAACAGCAGCGTCGCCTCGATCAGCTCCAGTCCCTTGTTCACCATCGTGGCGGAGTTCAAGGTGTTCATAGTGCCCATCGACCACGTCGGGTGCTGCCCGGCCTGCTGCGGAGTTGCCTCCATCATCTGCTCGCGGGTCCACCCCCGGAACGGGCCTCCCGAAGCAGTAAGGACGAACCGTGAAACGTCAGCACGGCTCCCTGCGCGCAGGCACTGGGCCATCGCAGAGTGCTCAGAATCGACCGGCACGAGCTGTCCAGGCTTCACCTTCTCCATGACGAATTGACCGCCAGCAACCAGTGATTCCTTGTTCGCCAGAGCTAGCACGCCATCCTTGCGAAGCGTCGCAAGCGTCGACTCAAGACCTGCCGCACCGACAAGTGCATTCAACACGATGTCTGCGTCTTGCATCTCAACGAGAACCGCAGCGGCGTCCTCACCTGTGATAATGACATCACCTACAGCGCGAGAAACATCTTTCGCAGGGTCGAGCTGCTGCACTGCAATTTGTTCTGGGCGCAGATTGAACTCCTGTGCCTGCTGGATAACAAGCTCAGGGTTGTGCCCTGCTGCCGCGATGCCGACAACCTCAAAGTCTTCAGGGTGCTTCCGAATGATATCGAGAGCCTGTGTGCCGATAGAGCCTGTCGATCCAAGAATCAGAACCTTTTTCACAACCTCCATTGTGGCACGTCACGACAAAAATAGATACTTAGTTTCTCCTTAAAGTATTTTTGACCACCGCTCGTCGTGGTGCATACACAAGATGTGCACATACGACCGTGGGGATACTCTGTCATTCCCACCACCACACATCGCACCCACGAGCGCACCTCCCCCGCTGGCCCTCACGTACATGATGCGAAAGTTTGAACTCATTGGGGGCTACACAGTGCCATCGCGCCCTGCAATATGAAAAGATAATGCACAGTACACACAGATTTAGCATGTCCGCCCCCGGGCGCATACACAGTAATGCGAACCGATGCGGACGACTACAGCTCAAGGAGAATGGCAGTGGCTCACCCTCAGGACAAAGCTCCACAGGTATATAACGGCGTTTCTGAAGCTGACGTCCCTTCCGCCCGCTTCGGGTGGAGCGCGTTCAAGCCGCGCACGATTCAACTCGCAGGGTGGATCTCGGTGATCTTCTTGCTCGCGTACAACTTCGGTAACCACCACGGCCACGTAGAAACGATTTGGCTGCTCGCATTTGCAGTTTTGATTGCAGTTGCACTAATTTTCCACGGACTGCAGCCGAAGCTCAGCCAGGTGCGCACGGTCACCTCGCACAACAAGCCTGCTGGCCACAAGGAGCCGGACTGGATTTACGCGCAGCAGACGATGACCGGCCCATACGCCGAGCTCGATGAGCGCGAGCTGCGCGCCCTCAACATCGATCCGGCGCGTCTCAATTCACTGCGCGGTGCACAGCAGCAGAGCATTCACTAGTTTCGCGCTTTACACCGAATAGCAATAAACGGCGCCACCCCACTCACAGGTTGAGGGTGGCGCCGTTTTCGCGCACCTAAACTCGGCGCAACGTCACTCGCCTTCCGCCGCGAGCTGGCCGCAGGCCGCAGCGATCTCCTGACCCTTCGTGTCACGGACAGTGCACGTCACACCCTGCGCAATCACACGACGAACAAACTCATCCTGGCGTGCCTTCGGGGACGCGTCCCACTTCGAGCCCGGAGTTGGGTTCAGTGGAATAAGGTTGACGTGTACCAGCGGCCCTAGCGCCTGATGCAGCTTCCTGCCGAGCATGTCGGCGCGGAAATCGTGATCGTTGATGTCACGAATCAACGCGTACTCAATCGATACGCGGCGCCCTGTTGTATCCGCGTAGTAGCGGGCTGCGTCCAGCACATCCTGCACGGAGAACCTGTTGTTCATCGGCACCAGTGTGTCGCGCAGCTCGTCATCAGGGGTGTGCAAGGAAACCGCGAGCGTGCAGGAGAGGCCTTCGTCGGCAAGCATTCGAATCTGCGGCGCGAGACCAACCGTTGACACAGTGACGTTGCGTTGAGAAATCCCGAATCCCTGCGGCGCTGGACTCGTGATCTGGCGTACTGCGCTGACCACGCGCTTGTAGTTCGCCAGCGGCTCTCCCATCCCCATAAAGACGATGTTGGAAAGACGGGAGCCTTCCTCCTGCATCATGGCTGCTGCAGCTCGCACCTGATCGACGATCTCCGCAGTTGACAGGTTTCTATCGAGACCGCCCTGACCGGTCGCACAGAACGGACAAGCCATTCCGCAACCCGCCTGTGAGGAGATACACAGAGTCGCACGGTCCTTGTACCGCATCAGCACAGACTCCAGGAGAATGCCGTCATGCAGCCGCCACAACGTCTTGGTGGTGTCCCCCTCATCGGTCTCTACCCGACGTACTGGAGTCAGCAACGTCGGAAAAAGAGCCTCTTTTACCTTCTCGCGCTGTGCGGCAGGCAGATCCGTCATCGTGAGGGGATCTGCTTCAAACTTGCCGTAGTAGTGGCGCGCAATCTGGTCCGCACGGAACTTCGGCAGACCAAGAGACTTCAGGGCCTCGATGCGCTCTTCGCTCGACAAATCAGCGAAGTGCTTCGGCGGCATACCAAACTTTGGGGTCAGAAGTGGCAGTGTTGGGGTCTCAGTCATAATTGCCCCATCTTTGCACGTTAGAACGGATTCATCAATGCGGAAGCGCTGAGCAGAATGTACGTTGCGCACGCTGCTGGCAACATACCGTCTAAGCGATCCATGATTCCGCCGTGTCCAGGCAGTATCTGGGACATATCCTTGATACCGAGTTCACGCTTGAATTGGCTTTCGACGAGATCACCCATAGTGGCGCACATAACCAGTGCGGCACCCAAAAGGATCCCCATCCACCACGGGCCCTTGATCAGTAGCGTGACCACCGCGACGCCTGCAATGATCCCGAATATCATCGAGCCCGCAAATCCTTCCCAGGACTTCTTCGGGCTTACAGCCGGCGCCATCGGGTGCGCACCAAACATCACGCCTGCAGCGTACCCCCCAACGTCAGACGCCACCACGCAGCACATGAACGCGACAATAAACGCTGAACCACTGACGGAGCCTTCGTCGATAAGTGAAACCATCGCAGCGAAGCTTCCAAACAGTGGAATCCACGCCAGGACGAACACTCCCACGGCGGTGTCGCGGAGATAGTTGGTCGGCGTTTGGTGCCTGCCGTGGTCGAACAGCCGCCAAAACATCAGGAACAGCACTGTGAACGCGAAAGCGCCAACTACGCCAGCGGTTTTGTAGGCAGCGGAGGACCACACCATGATCTGACCGAGGATGATCAGCAGTGTGCGCGGCTGCTGGTAGCCCGCTTCCCGCAGACGGGTAAGCACCTCCCACATCCCACCTGCTACAGCGATGGCGACAAGCGGATACCAGGCCATAGGGCCAACCCACACAGCAGCGATCACCACAGCGCCGAGGATGACCCCGGTCGTGATGGCGGCTGGCAGGTCGCGACCCGCATCATTTTTCGGCTTGGGCGGCGCGATGCGGGGCCAGCCCGATGGTCCTGACTGATCTGTCGAGTGTTTCACGTAGCGGTGCTTTCTATTCATCGAAAGGTCTGCTTAGACCTCCATCAGCTCGGCTTCCTTGCGCTGAACTAGCTCATCGATCTGTGCCACGTAGCCCTGGGTGGTCTTGTCCAGTGCCTTTTCTGCGGTCTGCACTTCGTCCTCGCCGGCGTCGCCGTCCTTCTGGATCTTCTTCAGTGCTTCCATACCGTGACGGCGGACGTTACGGATAGCGATCTTGCCGTCCTCACCTTTCTGCTTGGCCTGCTTGACCAGGTCACGGCGACGATCTTCCGTCAGCTGTGGGATCGTGACGCGAATGACTTGCCCGTCATCGGTCGGGTTGACGCCGAGATCAGAGTTGCGGATGGCAGTCTCAATTTCCTTGAGCGTTGACATGTCGTACGGCTTGATCAGCAGCATGCGTGGCTCCGGAACAGAGATCGTCGCCATCTGGTTGATCGGGGTTGGTGCACCGTAAAAATCAGCCATGACGCCATTAAACATGGCAGGGTTAGCGCGACCAGTCCGAATCGTTACGAGGTCATCGCGGGTGAAATCGACAGAAGCGCTCATACGCTCTTCGGCATCAAGCAACACGTCATCAATCATTTTTACTCCACTTCTTCTGTACAAAGCGTTCGGGACAAATAAGTCGCACACCAATCTACCAGCGTTTCACTCCCAGCCGTGTCGTGGCTTGACGGGGAACGGCAGAATTCAAGGCAAGTTACGCCTAGACTGTCCCCATGCTTTACTCCCCCGCCAGTGCCGCGATGGTCTATACACACCCGACTCCATTGCGCACTGCTGAGGGCCGACTTTCATCGTGGCAAATCCCCATCAAAGACGGAACGGATGTCGCTGGAATGCCCACCACGCACGGCAACCCGTCACGCAGCGTCATCGCGGAAGAGCACAGCCCAATCGTCGCAGCACTGCTTGAGTCTGGGGCAGCCATCCCTGGAAAGTCACTGACAGCCGAGCTAGGGGCGACGTGCTACGCCGAAGAAGTCCACTCACCACTTTTAGAGTCCCCCATGTTCCCTGGGTGCACGCCCGGTGGTTCTTCAGCAGGCGCCGGAGTGCTCGTGGGCAGTGGGCTGTACCGTGCTGCACACGGCACGGACGCTGGAGGGTCCTTGCGAGTCCCGGCTGCAGCCTGCGGTGCCGTTGGTTACAAGCCTGGAACACGCGGGGCAGTCGCGAATGGTTTTATCACGCGCAGCGTCGCAGACCAGTTTGAGTTGTACGGACATCACCCCACCGCGGTACGCAAACTGCGCATCGGAGTACTTATCGACGGCCTCTTCGCCAACACCACTGTTTCAACGAGCCGCGGTGATGCCCTAGAGGCCGCTGCACGTGAGCTCGGGAAACACCATGATGTAGTGTCTCTTCGCCCCTATGCGGATGCACAATCAACGTTTGAGCACTTCAGACACCGCATCACGAGCAGCTTCCGCAACGTAGAGCCACTCGACAATCACTACCTCGCATGGATGCACGCACAAGGTTGCGCAGTAACTCCAGAAGAACTATTTTCAGCGAATGACCACTTCGCGCACCTACTAAGACACGTACAGCACGAGTGGGACGTGGATATCGTGCTCACCCCCACGATTGCGTTTGATCCCCCACCAATTGGCTACTTCTCTTCCCTCGCCCCGGATGAGAGCTTTTACCAACAAACAGTGTGGACGCCCTGGTGCACGCTGTTCAATGTGATGGGCAGCCCCGCTGTCGCAGTCGGGGCGCTCCACCTTGGGTCAGTCACAGTTGGCGGACGCGCGCTACTTTCGGTAGCGCGCACCGTCGAACATTTTGGGCTGCCCGATTAATTCTTAGGAAACAAGGGTACCGATCTGCTCGCCGGATACCGCGCGGGCAATGTTGCCTTCCTTGAGCAGGTTGAACACGAGGATCGGCATGTTGTTGTCCATGCACAGCGAAAACGCGGTGGCATCGGCAACCTTGAGTTCCTTTTCGAGCACCTCGCGGGGAGAAACCTCGCTGTAGAGCTGTGCGTCTGGGTTGGTTCGAGGGTCGTCGTCGTAGACTCCGTCAACCCCCTTCGCCATCAGGAGCACCTCGCAACCAATTTCCAGGGCGCGTTGCGCGGCGGTGGTATCCGTAGAGAAGTACGGCATTCCCATGCCAGCACCGAAGATGACGACGCGCCCCTTCTCCAGGTGACGCACTGCACGAAGCGGCAAATAGGGCTCAGCGATCTGCGCCATATTGATGGAAGTCTGAACGCGGCAGTCGACGCCCTTCTGCTGCAGGAAGTCCTGGAGCGCCAGGCAGTTCATCACCGTGCCGAGCATGCCCATGTAGTCGGAGCGTGCACGGTCAAGGCCACGCTTTTGCAGCTCTGCACCGCGGAAGAAGTTGCCGCCGCCAATCACTACCGCTACTTCGGTTCCGGACTGGGCGACTTCGGCAATCTGTGCAGCAACGCTTTCGACGACGTCCGGATCGATACCAACCTTTCCACCGCCGAACATTTCACCGCCCAGCTTGAGCATGACGCGTTTGAATCCTGTGCGGGTAGACGCAAGTTCTGACACTGTGAGGACACTCCTTGAGAGTTGGCCAATTCGAGCCGTAGAGGACAATTCTGTTCTCGACCGATCTTAGCGATCTCAGTCCGGTTTGTAGCAACCGGGCATAAAGAAACCGCCGGCGGAGGGTAACCCCTCAACGCCGACGGTAAAAAGCATCAGGCTTATGCCTGGCCAACCTCGAAGCGAACGAAGTCGGTGACCTCAATGCCGCTCTCCTCCGTGAACTGCTTCACGGTCTTCTTGGAGTCAGCAAGTGACGGCTGGTCCAGAAGAACAACGTCCTTGAAGAAGCCGCCCATGCGGCCCTGGACGATCTTCTCGATAGCTGCCTCAGGCTTACCCTCGTTGCGGGTGATCTCTTCCTGAACAGCGCGCTCCTTCTCGACGACCTCTGCCGGAATGTCCTCTTCCTTGAGGTAGCGAGCCTTCATCGCAGCGATCTGCAGCGCAACCTGGTGTGCAGCCTCAGCGTTGTCGCCCTTGTAAGCAACCAAAACGCCAACAGCTGGTGGCAGGTCAGCGGAACGCTGGTGCAGGTACTTCGCCAGCTGCTCACCCTCGATGGTGGCAGCACGGCGCAGCTCCAGCTTCTCGCCAATCTTTGCGGAGAGGCGCTCAAGAACGTCGTGAGCGGTCTCGCCGTCGACGTCAGCGTTTGCCAGCTCCTCCTGGCTGTTTGCCTTCGCTGCTGCAGCAGCGTCAGCAATCTTGCCAGCGATGGTCTTGAACTCGTCATTCTTAGCAACGAAGTCCGTCTCCGAGTTGATTTCGACGATGGTGTTGCCGGAGACAGCGACGAGGCCCTCGAGAGCATTGCGCTCTGCGCGCTTGCCCACGTCCTTTGCGCCCTTGATGCGGAGCAGCTCAACAGCCTTCTCGAAGTCGCCGCCGGTTTCCTCCAGCGCCTTCTTGCAGTCGAGCATGCCGGAGCCGGTGGTTTCGCGCAGCTTCTTTACGTCAGCAGCAGTGTAGTTCGCCATATTCGGGCGATCCTCCTCGTACAGTAGTGGATAAATACGTCGTAAAATTATGCTTCAAGCAAAACACCCCACGCCCAATTCGCGCCCATAATCCAGGACGTGAACAGGACGCGGGGTGTCACACTCGCTTATGCAGGATACACGTTTCGCGCGTCCTGCGAGCGGAGTTACTTAGCCTGCTGAGCTTGCTCTGCAGCGCGAACAGCGTGTGGCTGCTCGACTGGTGCAACCTCCTGTGGCGCAGCAGCTTCAGCCTCAGCAGCTGCCTTTGCAGCGTCTGCAGCGGAAACCTCAGCGGATGCGGCTGCCTGAGCAGCGGCCTCTGCAACCTCTGCCTGGTGCTTAGCGTCGGTGTCGCCTGCAGCCTCACGTGCGGAAGCCAGCTGACGCTCCTCGCGCTGCTGCTTACCAGCGATGACTGCCTCGCCGATGATGTGGGTCAGGATCTTGACCGCGCCGATGGCGTCGTCGTTACCTGGGATTGGGAAGTTGACGTCGTCCGGATCACAGTTGGTGTCAAGAACAGCAACAACCGGGATACGCAGCTTCTCTGCCTCGTTGACCGCGATGTGCTCCTTGTTCGTGTCAACAACCCACAGAGCAGAAGGTGCCTTGGTCATGTCAGCGATGCCACCGAGGACACGCTCGAGCTTCTGGCGCTCGCGGGTCAGCATCAGAACTTCCTTCTTGCCGCGACCTGCGTAGCCGTTCTCAGCAGCGTCCATAGCCTGGAGCTCCTTCATACGGGCGATACGCTTGGAAACGGTCTGGAAGTTGGTGAGCATGCCACCGAGCCAGCGGTGCGTTACGTATGGCATACCAACGCGCTGAGCCTCTTCCTGAATAGGCTCCTGCGCCTGCTTCTTCGTACCAACAAACAGGATCGTGCCGCCGTGTGCAACGGTCTCCTTGACGAACTCGAAAGCCTCGTCAATGTAGGTCAGCGTCTGCTGCAAGTCGATGATGTAAATGCCGTTGCGGTCGGTGAAGATGAAGCGACGCATCTTCGGGTTCCAACGACGCGTCTGGTGGCCAAAGTGGACACCTGCGTCGAGGAGTTCGCGCATGGTTACAACTGCCATGGGAATTTCTCCTTTGGAGTAATCTCGTTCGGTTAATGTTCATGTACTGCAAGGGTTTTTATCCCTCGCCCTAGCACCGCACCCGCTCAACACCCTCATACTGTGGGACCAACGCTGAGCTGGCGTTATTCGGCGCGCGTAGTCAACTTCGAAAAGTTGCCTTGCCAAGCATAGTCGACTATCCCTCGATTACCTAATTTGACCTGCACAAACCCTGAGCTTTATCCACAGGCAAGTTTTTCTCCACAGGCTGCATGCCCACAGCCTTGTCCACTACCGCGGTTTCAGGGCTCAATGGCAACATGCACATGTTCACACGCTTACTCGCGGCCATTGCTCCCCTACTTTGCACGTGGTGCTTGGCGCCTCAGGTTCTTGCGTACGTCGACCCCACCACGGGGCTGCCCTACGCGACCCGGATTACACGGCCCGCAGAGATCCCGGAGAAGAACTGGATGCCGGGGCACCGCGGGGTTGATCTTGCGCTACGCGTCGGAGCCACTGTTCTAGCAGCAGACAACGGGACAGTCGCTTTCGTAGGCAAGGTAGCAGGCACGCCCATTATCAGTATTGATCACCCAGATGGCATCCGTACGACGTACCAGCCTGTACACGCGCGTGTGCGGCAAGGCGACGAAGTAAAACTCGGCGATGCGATTGGGACGCTGGCACGGCCGACGGGGCCGCAGGCACATCTCCAGGACGGGCTGCACTGGGGCGCACTCATCGCGAAAGACACTTACATCAATCCGCTTTCCCTCCTATCGACGCCCACCATTCGGTTGAAGCCAACCCGTTAGAGGCTCATGCCCTGGGGTGCGCTTGGTTGTAAATCTGCGTGAGCCGCTGTGAGGAGACGTGCGTGTATATCTGCGTGGTTTGCAGGCTAGAGTGCCCGAGCATTTCTTGCACCATTCGTAGGTCGGCGCCGCCTTCAAGCATTTGCGTGGCCGCTGTGTGTCGCAACGAGTGTGGCGTGATACTCGCCTGCCCCGCTTGCAGCCCGGCGCGCTCGACGATTCGGCGAACTTGGCGTTGGTCGATGCGCTTTCCCTGGGTGCCGACGAACAGCGGTTCGGCCCCCGCGTTAGCACTATTGGCGAGGGCTGGCCGGGCGTCGTGAAGCCATGTGGTGAGTGCCTCGTGTGCGTTGTTTCCGAAGGGAACGATGCGTTGTTTGTTGCCTTTGCCAGTGACTTTTGCGGTGTTGGTATGGAAGTCGAGGTCGTCGATGTTGAGGGCGACGAGTTCGCCGACGCGGATTGCGCTGGCGTAGAGCAGTTCGAGGATGGCGGTGTCGCGGATGTCTTCTGGTGTGTCGCCGTGGGGGCGGATGAGTTCCTCGGTAGCGGGGGCGCTGAGCACGGTGGGTAGTTTGCGCTGTTCTTTCGGGGTGCGCAGGCGGGCTGCTTCGTCCTTTGCGATGTAGCCGTGTTGGTAAGCCCAGGTGGAGAAGGCGCGCGCGGATGCGGTGCGGCGCGAGATGGTGGAGCGGGCTTTGCCGGCTTGGACTGCGTCGGCGAGCCAGTGGCGTAGAGCGTCGATGGTGAATGCGTTGAGATCTGGTGTGTACGGCGCGAGTGTGGTGAGATCCGATTTGTAGCTCTTGCAGGTCGCCGCGGCGCGGTTTTTGACGTGTTGGCAGTAATCGATGAAGTCGTCCACCGCGGTGAGAAACTGGGTGGACGACTGATCGTGGCTGCTACTCATGTCCCGTATTGTATCGGTACCTTAGGGTTTGGCTGTGTCGCTTCGTCGCCACAGCTGGCCTTCCCGCTGGATCAGTCCCTTACCTTGCAGCTCAATGAGCGTGTTGATGGTGACTTGGAGGGATAGCGCGGCGGCACCTGCAATCTCCTCCGCTACAAGCCCGTCGCGATGATGCTTTGGCGTGGCATCGTAGATGCGCATCTCGGTGCGGGTCAGGAGCTGGAGGGGCGAAGCTACATTGTTGTCCGCAAGTTCTTGTTCTGCATCCAGTCCGTTCTCGAGGCGGATCGCCTCGTGGACGTAGGTCGCGTTGAGCACCATCGTGGCCTCCCCCTTATAGATGGCGAGATTGGTGCCGACAGATCCGGCGGTGGTTATCGGCCCAGGTACCGCAAGCGTCCCGCGTTGGTAGTACTGCGCCCAGCGCAACGTGCTGAGCGCCCCGGAGCGGTAGGCGGCTTCTATTACTAGCGTGGCCTGTGTGAACCCAGCGACGAGTCGGTTCCGGGTGAGGAAGCGGTGTCTCTCAGGGGCCATGCCAGGGCTGTATTCGGTGATGATCGCTCCCCCTGCCGCCACGATGCGATCAAATAGCTGTTTGTGGCGTCTCGGGTAGGTGACACCCGGCCCGCATGCGGCGAACACCACAGTTGGCAGTCCCCCCTCAAGGGCCGCATCGTGGGCTGCCGCATCAATACCGAGTGCACCGCCGGAGACGATAGTGTATCCCCAGCGCTTCAGTCCATGCACGATGTCACGGGTGGCTGAATGCCCATATGCGCTCAGCGCTCGTGTGCCGACGATCGCGATCGAGTTTTCCAATAGCTCCGGCAGGTTGGTATTGCCTCGAACCCAGAGGGCGTGTGGCGGAACCCCGTCTGCACGTATCGGAGCACCTTCGCCATCCCGACTCATCTTTGCGCCGAGATTGAAGGAGTCATAAATCCGTTCGCGAGGCCACTCGGGCGATTCCGGTGTGATAAGTGTGTACCCATGCTCCGCTGCAGTAGCTAGGTCTTCTGCTGGCTGGTCCCAGGTGTATCTCGCATCGGTGTCGGCGGCCAGGTCACCGAGCCAGGGCGCTCGTGTGCGCACGCCTTCGGCGATTTCGTCAGCGGTATAGCCTTCGTTTCGCAGTGCCCATAGCGCCGTCGACGGACCCTCGATGACACGGTTGAGGTAGGCCCATGATTCAAGCGCGCTCATGCCGATACCTCCTCATGTGCTGAAAGCAAGGTCTGGTCGTCCCGAAGATCGACGGCCTCAGCGACGTGCCCGAGGTGGGGGCATTGTGCGCCAGTGAGATCGGCCAAGGTCCACGACAATTTCAGGATGCGGTCGATACCGCGCTGGCTGACCTCCCCGCGCGCAAGCATCGAGGAGAGGAACATCATCGCGGAATCTTCCGCCGGGAAGTATCGACGCAGCCACGGCCCCGGCACGCGCGCATTCGTCAACGCCCCGTTCGTGTGTTCCTCGCACGTCCGCCACCGATGTGCCGCACGGTCCCGTGCCTCTGCCACACGCTGGGCGATGGCCGTGGAAGACTCTGCCCCGTTTGGGTTTAGCACGGCGTTATCCAGCGAAGTCCTGCAGACAATATCCAGCCGGTCCCGCAGCGGACCCGAAATACTTCGCGCATACCGCGCACGCTGCGCCCCGGAGCACCGACAGCGGTTCGCTGGTTTTCCACACGGGCATGGATTCATCGCGAGGATGAGCTGGAAGTCGGCTGGAAAGACGACGTCACGGTTGCTGCGTCGCAGGCGCACCTCGCCTTTCTCCAGAGGAATGCGCAACGCATCGAGGGTAGCGGACGCGATCTCAGAGGCTTCGTCGAGAAACAGCACACCGTTATGGGCTTGACTGACCGCGCCGGGGCGAGGAATCCCGCTGCCTCCCCCGATGAGTTGCGCCTTGGAAAGCGACGGGTCCGGCGCGATGAACGGGCGGTGCGCAATCAGCTCTCCCCCGGCGATCCCGGCAGCTGCGTGAATCGCTGTGGACGTGACCATTTCTTCGACGTCCATTGCGGGGAGGATGGATGGGAGACGCTCTGCAAGCATGGACTTGCCTGAGCCGGGTGGTCCGATCATTAGCATGTGATGCGCACCGGCCGCGGCGACTTCCATAATCCTTCGCTCGGGGCCTTGCCCTGCGATGTCTGCGAAGTCCGGCTGTCGTCCTTGCTCAATGCTTGGCGCACCCACAGAAGCTACTTCAAGCACCTCTTCCCCGACCAGCCACGCCCACACCTGCGCCAGCGAGTCCGCCAGCACGATGTCTCCGCGTGACACGAGCTGTGCCTGGTGCTCGTTCGCGCGCGGAACCACAATGCGGTCAATTCCACCCTCCTGAACAAGCAGCTCCTGGGCCGCCAGCAGCATCGGCAGCACTTCCGGTACAGGCCGCAAGCTGCCATCCAGCGCCAACTCTCCTACAAAAAATGTTCGCGATAGTGCCCGTTGAGCGCGTGGATCTAGGCTCCCCATCACCGCCAACGCAATCGGCAAGTCAAACTGCGAACCAGCCTTCGGCAGGTGCGCCGGCGACAGCGACACCATCGCCTTCGTCTTCGGCCACGGCAGTGAACTATTACGGCAGGCGGTACGGATTCGCTCGCGGGATTCTTTCACGGCAGCATCGGCGAGCCCAACAATATGCATTCCTGGTAACCCCGGCCCGACGTTGGCCTCCACGCGTACGATGCGCGCCCGAATGCCCTCAACCGTGGCACTCAACGTACTAGCAAGCGGCATCTTCGACCCCCATGATGAACTCAAACTCGAAGCCGTCCTCGTGATACATCGCCTCCACGACGTCGAACCGGACTTCGTAGAACCCCTCAGTGCTGCGCAACCACTCAGCAGCCGCGTTACGCATTGCCATCATCTTCTTCGCGTGCACCGCCTCAACCGAACCAAACCCCGGTAAACGACGAGTTTTCACCTCTACGAACACCACGGTGCCGTAAGAGTCCTGCATAATCAGGTCAATCTCGCCATGCCGTAATCGCACCCGCCTACCAAGGCACGTGTAGCCCAACGCTAAATACTCCTCCAGTACGGCATCTTCCCCTAGACGGCCAAGCTGGTACTGGTCCATGCACGGTTTCTGCATAACTTCGTTCCCTTCTTCACATCCTTGTTCGTTTGCACACACCTCCAGACGCACCAGAGGCGTAAGTGTTTAGACGCAAAAAACCCCTCCCGCGGTTCCTTACAGGCAACACGCGGGAGGGGCGGAGGGGACGTCGAAACGCAGACTACGAATTAGGGAACGTGATGTCCGGCTTGTCTAGCTCCTCGATATTGACATCCTTGTACGTAATTACGCGGACGTAGCGCACAAAACGCACCGCACGGTACATGTCCCACACCCAACAATCCGACATACGGACCTCGTAGTACACATCGTTGCCGTCTTTGTGCGGGATCAACTCGACAGCATTCGCAAGGTAGAAACGACGCTCCGTCTCCACAACAAACGAGAACTGGCTCGCGACGTCGCGATACTCGCGATACAGCGACAGCTCGACGTCAGCCTCGTAATTGTCCAGATCCTCAGCACTCATGCGGTGCCCCCTTCGTAAATCTCAACGGCAGTTCTCACGTTGGCATAACTATAACGATGTTGCGGCGTCGCCCCGTGGCGGCGCACCGCATCCATGTGCGCCTTCGTGCCATACCCCTTGTGGCGCTCCAAGCCATACCCCGGGTACTGCTCCGCGTAGCCATCGAGGAGACGGTCGCGGCTCACTTTAGCTAGCACACTGGCGGCGGCGATGCACCGGGCACTCGCGTCACCGCCGATAATCGGCAGTTGTGGTACGGGCAAACCCGCGATATGGAAGGCATCGACAAGCGCGTACCGCGCCTCCGTCTCTAGCTGCGCAACTGCGCGCCGGGCCCCGTCAATGTTGGCATGCTGCACCCCGCGGTGATCAATCTCGCTGGCGGGCACGTGCACGATGGAGTATGCGAGCGCGTGCTGGCAAATGATGTCAAAGAGTGCTTCTCGACGCTTCGCCGTCAACTGCTTGGAATCCGTCAACCCCTCAAGTTGCCGTATCGGCTGCGGTGGTAGCACGCACGCGGCGACTGTCAGTGGTCCGAAGCAGGCGCCCCGGCCGGCCTCGTCAACCCCTGCGACTGGTCCGAGACCGGCCTTTTCAAGCGCCACCTCGTACGTCCGAAGCTGCTTCAAACGACGCACCACAGCTCACACACCAAGCGTCGGGCTACTGCTGGATCGCCGGGTCGTCGACGCCACCAAAACGCTGGAGTGGGAACACAATCGCAAGAACTTTTCCGCGAAGGTTCTCCTCCGGGATCGTGCCCTGGTACTCATCACCAAGGTGGTAGCGCGAATCAGCGGAATTCGTGCGGTTATCACCCATCATGAAGTAGTTCCCATCAGGGACAGTTACCGGGCCGAAGTAGTTCCCACCGCAAGCGTCGGACCCAGTCTCAGGATCCACCGGGTAGTAGTTCGGCTGCAGCGTGTACGACTGGTCGATCGGCTTTCCATCCACCATCACCGCCGGATCCCCCTCCTGGCAAGACACCGTCTGGCCACCCTTCGCGATGATGCGCTTGACCAACGTGTTCTCATCCTTCGGCACCAGCCCCACCCAGGAGGACACCTCCTGCAGACCGGCAATGGCCGGGTTGTCGGAGCGGTTAGTGACGAAGCCGGTATTCCACGAGTCAGTCCCCTTAAACACGACGACGTCACCCGGCTCCGGATCGGAGAAGTAGTAGGACACCTTCTCCACGAAGATGCGATCACCCTTGCCGTCCTGTCCATGCAACGTCGGCTCCATCGACGCAGACGGAATCACGTAGAGGCGGCCAATGAATGTCTGAATAATGAAGATGAACACCAAGGTGAGTACAACGACCATCGGGATTTCGATGTACCACGGCATGGATTTTTCTTCAGATGCGCTCTTTTCGTTCACCCGCAACACTCTAGCAGCGCAACAAAACACCCCGCACCTTACGAAGCGTAAGTGTGCGGGGTGATGTGCAAAAAGCGGGTATGCGCTTAGCGGCGCTCCTTGATGCGGGCAGCCTTGCCGCGCAGGTCGCGCATGTAGTACAGCTTCGCGCGACGTACGTCACCCTTGCGGACGACCTCAATCTTCTCCAGGTTCGGGGAGTGTACCGGGAAGGTACGCTCAACACCGATACCGAAGGAAACCTTGCGGACCGTGAACGTCTCACGGATGCCGTCACCCTGACGACGAACGACGAAGCCAGTGAAGACCTGGGTACGGGTAACCGAACCCTCGATAACCTTGACGTGTACGTCGAGGGTATCGCCCGGACGGAAGTCAGGGATATCGTCGCGCAGCTGGCCTGCGTCTACAAGATCAATAATGCCGTTGCTCATTGAAGCAATCCTTTACGTTTCTGGACAGAGGACCCTAGCGGCGTTTTCCACAAGTGGACGCTCGGCTGGTTCATGTCGCTTACAATAACCCGCACGATTGTACATGCGAGCACGTCACTTCCCAAATCCGGCACGCTTGAGTGCATCCGCCATCGAACCGCCCTGCGGCGCACCTCCAGCGCGACCTCGCTGGCGCTTCCCACCCTGACGGCTCGGCTTCTGCTGCGGCTTCTTCCCGCGTGAAGACTCACGCTTCTGCTCGCTTCCAGGCTCATCATCCAGGCGCAGCGTGAGGCTAATTCGCTGGCGCTGCACGTCCACCTCGAGGACCTTCACCTTCACCACTTCACCCGAGCGCACGACCTCGTGCGGGTCCTTCACAAAAGAATGGCTCATCGCAGACACGTGCACGAGGCCATCCTGGTGCACGCCGACGTCCACAAACGCACCGAACGCGGCGACGTTGGTGACCGTCCCTTCCAGAATCATGCCCGGCTGGAGGTCAGACACCTTGTGTACACCTTCTTTAAATGTGGCCGTCTTAAACTCCGGACGCGGATCCCGGCCCGGCTTTTCCAACTCGGCAAAGATATCCGTGATGGTTGGGACGCCGAAGGTGTCGTCGGCAAAGTCTTGCGGACGAAGACCCGACAGCACTCTGCTGTTACCAACGAGTGCCGCAGTGTCCACCCCAGATTGCTGAGCGATGCGCTCCACAACGGGGTAGGCCTCCGGGTGCACAGCGGAGCCATCAAGCGGATTCTCTCCGCCTTGGATGCGTAGGAAGCCGGCCGACTGCTCGAAGGCCTTCGGCCCAAGTCGCGGCACCTTCTTCAGCTCCTTGCGCGAAGCAAACACACCATGTTCATCGCGGTAGGCAACGATGTTCTTCGCGATCGTCGGCGTCACGCCAGCGACTCGTTCCAGCAGCGGTACCGACGCCGTATTGACGTCCACCCCGACTGAGTTCACCGCGTCCTCCACCACGGCGTCCAACGACTGCGCGAGCGCCGCCTGATTCACATCGTGCTGGTACTGCCCCACGCCAATTGACTTCGGGTCGACCTTGACCAGCTCCGCAAGCGGGTCCTGGAGGCGCCGCCCAATCGAGACCGCGGAACGCAGTGACACATCCATGTCCGGAAACTCCTGAGCCGCGATTTCAGAAGCCGAGTACACCGACGCACCCGATTCCGACACCACCACCGGAACAGGCCTGCGCCCGCCCGCTGCTGCGATCATGTCCGCGACCTCTCGTGCAAGCTTCTCCGTCTCCCGCGACGCCGTGCCGTTACCAATCGCGATGAGCTCCACGCCGTGTTCCGCCACAGTGTTCGCGAGCACCTGCACCGCCTGCTGCCATTGGTTCTGCGGCTGGTGTGGGTAGACGATCGCGGTTGCGAGCACCTTCCCCGTGCCATCTACGGTCGCTGTTTTTACGCCGTTCCTGTAACCCGGATCCAGCGCCAGGGTCGCGCGTTGACCGGCAGGAGCGGCCAGCAACACATCGCGAAGATTCGTACTGAAGACGTCCAGAGCCGCCTCATCCGCGCGCTCCTTCAGACGCATCCGTGTATCCAAATTAGAAGAGACCTGCAGCTTTGTCTTCCATGCCCACCGCACGGCCTTCGCCAACCACGGGCTCGTTTCACAGTTAAGGTCGAAACTGTTCGCGATCATCCCCTCGTACGCCGCATCATCTCCGGCGTCCAAATCCAGCGAAAGCACACCTTCCTGCTCGCCTCGCAGCAGCGCTAAAATGCGGTGCGACGGCAACGAGGCGAATGGCTCGCTGAAGTCGAAATAGTCTCGGAACTTCGCACCCTCGTTCTCCTTGCCTTCGACGACGCTCGAACGCATCGTTCCGGACTCGTACACCTTGTCGCGGACCTCGCCGACGAGATCCGCATCGGTGGCGATCCTGTCAACCAAGATCGCGCGGGCACCGTCCAGCACCGCTTTCGTGTCGGCGAACCCCTCACAGACATAGCTTGCCGCCTCAGCCTCGGCGTCGACCGAAGGGGCGTCAATAAGCAACTCTACGAGCGGCTCGAGACCAGCCTCACGCGCGATATCCGCCTTGGTCTTCCTGCGCTTCTTATACGGCAGGTAGAGATCCTCGACGCGCGCCTTCGTATCCGCACCCATGATGAGCGCCTTGAGCTCATCAGTGAGTTTGCCCTGCTCCTCGATCGCCTCAATGACCGAAGCCTTGCGCTCCTCAAGCTCGATCAAATACACATTGCGCTGCTCAATGTGGCGCAGCTGTGTGTCATCCAAGCCACCTGTAGCTTCCTTCCGGTAGCGAGAAATGAATGGGACCGTATTCCCCTCTGCCAACAGTTGCAGCGCAGCCTCAACGTGGCGCGGCGCTACCTGGAGTTCCGATGCAATGGTCTCAGCAATGAACGTCATTCAGGACATTCTAATGCTTATGCGTTCCCATCCACGAGGCGGGTCGATCCGTACCAGTAGGTACCTCTGGGCAGGCCTGCGACCACTGCTTGCGTCGCAGCGTCCAGCTCGAGCGCGGTGCGGCCGCGCACCTCGAGCCTGCACAAAGACTCAAGAGGCGGGTGCCCCTCCTTCAACAGGTAATCGGTCTCAAGAATCGACTCATCCTCGCAGTGCGGTCCGATCGGCTCCAGTGAGATTTTGGGCTCGCGGTAGCCGGCCTTGCGCAACGCACGGGCCAAAGACTTGCGCGCCTTCGGCCAGTGCTTCTCGTCGACGAGCACCTGCATTGCCGTCACGACGTCGCGGCCGTACAGCGCAAACTCGTCATCCTCATCGAGCTCGGCGGCGTCCAATAGCTCCGGGCGGACTTGCTGCGTGCGCAGCAGCGATGCATCACGTCGGTAGCGCTCCACCTTGGCGTGATCACCCGAAAAGAGCACGTCAGGGGCGTCGATCCCGCGCCACGTTCGTGGCTTTGTGTAGCTCGGCCCCTCAAGCAACCCATCGGAAAAACTATCGTCCTCGTGGCTCTGCGTATTGCCCAGCACCCCGGGGATCAGGCGGGTGACTGCCTCCGCGATCACCAACGTAGCCACCTCCCCGCCGATGAGCACGTAATCGCCGATAGAGACCTCGCGCACCCGGTACCGCTGCTGGGCGTCAACAAAGACTCGCTGGTCAATACCCTCGTAGCGGCCACAAGCAAACACGATGTGGGACTCGCGCGACCACGCCTGCGCATCCTGCTGCGTAAACGGAGATCCCGCCGGAGTAGGCACAATCAGCAGTGGTTGCTCAGCAGACTCGCCTTCGCGGACATCACTAACTTCATACGGCCGTGGCGCGACGGCGTGGACCTCATCGTGGCGGGCCTTGTCATTGCGGTGCGGAGCGGCGGAACGCAACCCTTCACCTTCGTTGCCAGCTGCCACGGCATCAAGCGCCTCACCCCACACATCCGGGCGCATCACCATACCAGGCCCGCCGCCGAGCGGAGGGGCGTCGACAGACTTATGTACACCAAGCCCCCACTGTCGAAGATCATGCACGCCGACGCTCACAATCCCCTGCTCAATCGCCTTGCCCAACAACGCGTGGCGCAGCGGCTCAAGGTATTCGGGGAAAATGGTGACAATGTCGAGCCTCAAGGTGTGCCTAGACATCGAGTAAACCCTCTGGCGGGGTGATCGACAGGAAGCCCTTCTCCAGATCTACTTCGGGCACAATATCGCTCACGAACGGCACGAGGACCTCACGGCCGTCGTACTCAACCTCCAGAATCTGGCGCCCCGGCGTATGCATCACACCTGTGACCTGCCCGATCTCCTCCCCATCAAGACGCACATTCAGTCCAATCAATTCGTGATCGTAGAACTCATCCGGGTCCGCGTCCTCCCCGCGTTCAAGCGGCGCCGCGAAGAACTTCAGCCCTCGCAGCCCCTCAGCGGCGGTACGGTCCGGCACCTCTTCGAAGCTGAGCAACAAGCGTCCTTTGTGCGGGCGGGCCGTCGCAACGGTGAGTTCAATATCCTTCCCCGTTTGCGTGCCGCACAGCTTGCTGCCCACTGCGAAGCGGACCTCGGGCTGGTCCGTGTGCACTTCCACCGCGACTTCGCCCTTAATACCGTGAGTCTTCACGACCCGACCAATCAGTAGCTCCATGCTCAATTACCCTACTTTTCGACGCCCACTTCGCAAACAAAAACGGCACGCCCTCCGACCACACGGATCGGGAACGTGCCGTTGCGAGGTTCGGATTAGTCCTCGGACTCCTCAGCTGGGGACTCCTCTTCAGCGGACTCCGCAGCCTCAGCAGCTGCAGCTGCCTCAGCCTCTGCGGCAGCCTTGGCCTCAGCCTCTTCCTTTGCCTTCTTGCGCTTCTCAGTGATCGCCTCAGCGGTCGGGCCGTTGTTGGCCTCCTCGAGAGCCTTGTTGAACAGGTCAAGCTTGGATGGCTTCGACTCAGCAACCTTGAGGGTGCCCTCAGCACCGTCGAGGCCCTTGTGCTTCTGCCAGTCGCCGGTGATCTTCAGCAGAGCGAGCACAGGCTCGGTCGGCTGCGCACCAACGCCGAGCCAGTACTGAGCACGCTCGGAGTCGATCTTGATGAGGGAAGGCTCCTGCTTCGGGTGGTAGATACCGATGTTCTCGACAACCTTGCCATCACGACGAGCCTTCGCGTCAGCGATGACAACACGGTACTGCGCGTTACGGATCTTACCGACGCGCTGCAGCTTAATCTTTACAGCCATGAAATTTCTTCCTTTACGGTCACCGGGCAGTACAGACACCCGCCAACACGATAGGCGGGCCGGTTCAACCCTTCTTCTTTACCCTGCGCGTGACTGGTTGGGCGACATCGGGCATCTCTGCACGTGACGGGTCCAACGCGAACGCAGTTTGGTCCTGTTCAAAACCTGCATACACAGATAATCAACCTGAAAGAGGTTACCCCATAGCGAACCAATTCCCAAACAGGACTTGTTATCTAGGCAGATAGTTACCATTTGCCTGCCTGTTGCGGGTATCGTCTTTTCAGTTGCCCGCCGAAAAATAGCATGAAGCGTAATGAGGGCGCGAAACAATCTGAGAGTACACGAGGTTTTTCAGCATGCCTGCACCGAGCACGAAACGCTCAACCGCATACCGCGTCGACCTTGACGGGCTTCGAGGCTTTGCTATCGCACTAGTCGTCTTGTTCCACGTCTACGTCGGCCGAGTCTCAGGCGGCGTCGACGTCTTCTTGCTGCTGTCTGGATACTTCTTCCTCGGCGGCCAGATCCGCTACGCAATGCGCCCAAACCCAAGCCTCAACCCCTGGTGGCCACTGTGGCGCACTATTCGACGCCTCGTTCCAGCACTTGCGCTCACTGTCCTGGCAACCATGCTTGGCGTGATGCTGCTCGCCCCCGAACTCATGGGCGTGGAACTCTCCAAGCAGTTCACCGCCTCCATGCTGTACTACCAAAACTGGGAGCTGATCGCCCAAGATGCGGATTATGCGGCGGCAAGCCAGGACACCTCGCCGCTGCAACACCTGTGGTCAATGAGTGTGCAGGGCCAGTTCTACGTTTTCGCCATTTTGTTGGGGACGCTGCTGGCCTTCTTGATCTGGAAGTGCAAAGTTCCGGCTGTCATTGCCAAGCGAGGCGCGATCACGCTGCTCGCCATTATCACCGTTGCTTCGTTCGCATACGCTGCGCGCTTCGGCTTCGTCGGTACGGGCCAGAACTACTACTCCACCTTCTCCCGTGCGTGGGAGCTCGCGCTCGGTGGGTTGCTTACCTTCGTGCCAACCAGCCGTTTCCTGCCACAGCGCACAGCCGCGTGGACTGCGGGCCTTGGCGTTGTGATGATTTCGATTACCGGCATCGTCGTCACCACTTCACTCGCGTTCCCCGGCCCTGTCACGCTGCTGCCACTCACTGGCGCCGCGCTGATTGTCATGAGTGGCAACCAGAACTCGGTCTCAAACATTCTGGCGTCGAAGCCGATGACGTGGCTAGGCAGCATCGCCTATTCCCTCTATCTTTGGCACTGGCCGTTGCTCATCATTGTCACTCTTGCTGGAGGGTTCGGGACTCCTCCGTGGTGGGTTGGCACCCTCGTCATCGCGGTTTCGCTCGGACTCGCACACGTCACACACCTGCTGGTAGAAGACCCGCTGCGTCAACACCGCAAGCGCCCGCAATCGACCGATACACCGGTTATCGACGCCCGCTCGACGCTGCGCACCCGCACCGGCATTGGCCGCGCAGGCGGCGGCGTGCTGGTTTCCGTGCTCGTTGCCACTATTTTTGCAATCCAACCGCTTTGGAATCAGCGCATCGAGGACGCAGACCGCGATCTTCCGGAGGACCTTTACCCGGGCGCCCTCGCCATTGCTGGTGCTGAAGTCCCAGACGTCAAGCCACAGCCCGATCCGGCCCTGATTGCGGGCATCTACCCACCTATCGGCGTAGACGAGTGCATGATCATGATCCCCCAACCGGCAACGGACATGCCTCGTCCCGACTGCCAGTACGGCGACCTCGAGTCCGACGTCACTGTAGTGATGACCGGCGGGTCCCACATCGAGCCGTACGTCGTGCCCCTCGACAAGCTCGGGAAAGAGCACCACTTCCGGGTCATTCCGTACGTACGGCAGGAGTGCCCGATTGTCATCGGCGGTGCCGACAGAGACGAGTTCGTCAGCGATGTATGCGCTCAATGGTCGGAGCTTGCGTTCCAGAACATCGTCGAGATGAACCCGGACCTGGTGATTTCAAACTCCACACGCCCCGAGGGCCACGCAGGCGGTGCAGCGTTTTCCACGGACAAGGTCCCCGACGCCTACGCGAACCTGTGGCAGAACTTCGCCTACTACGGCATCCCGTTCGTTGGTTTGCGCGATAACCCATGGATGTTCACCCCAGAAGGCGATCCTATGGACCCGAACCTCTGCATCGTTGCTGGCGCCTCCGAACGCGACTGCTCAGCACTGCGCAGCACAATCTACGGGCCCGAGGACCCAGCAACCTCGTACCTCTTGCCCGAGAATCACCAGTGGTCCATCGATACCGCTGACTGGTTCTGCGACGACAAGTTTTGCCCGCCACAGCGTGGCAACGTGTACATCTACCGCGACCAGAACCACATCTCGAACGCCTACGCAGCAACGCTCGCTCCGCTTCTGTGGGCTGAGCTGATGCCGATCTTCGAAGAGCTAGGCCTGCTCCCGGGGCCCGCCACGGATCCCACACCGAGCTTGGAAATGGACGCACCCGCTACGCAGTAGCGTGCGAGCACGATAGCAAAGGGCCGGTACGGATGCCCGTACCGGCCCTTCAGCGTTTTGCTGACTACTTCTTCTTGCCCATGCGCTTCATCGCTGCGCCGAAGTCAAGATTGTTGAGGTCAAGCCCCTCCATACCTGGAGGAAGTTGTTCCTGCATCTTCTGCAGATCCTCCATGCCAGGCATTCCCGGCATCTGTGGCATGCCCGGCATCTTCGGGCCTCCACCACGGCGCTTCGCGGGCTTGCGCTTCCCGTTCTTGCCCCTGCGTCCCTTGGGCTTCTTCTTCGTCGCGGAGCGTCCGCCACCCATGCCCGGCATTCCTGGTAGGCCGAACTGGTTGGCCATCGCGCCCATCATCTTCTTCGCCTCGAAAAAGCGTTCAACGAGCTGGTTGACGTCAGAGACTTTCACGCCGGAACCAACAGCGATGCGCTTCCTGCGCGACGCATTGAGGATCTTCGGGTTCGCGCGTTCCTCAGGCGTCATACCGCGGATGATTGCCTGGATGCGGTCCAGCTGCTTCTCATCAACCATGTCCGCCATCTGGTTCATCTGCTTGCCGCCAGGCATCATCTTGAGCAGATTGCCGATCGGGCCCATGCGGCGGATCATCAGCATCTGGTTCAGGAAGTCTTCAAGCGTGAGCTCCCCAGTGCCGAGTCGGCTCGCGGCCTCCTCAGCTTCCTTCTGGTCGAAGACGGTCTCCGCGTGCTCAATGAGTGAGAGCAGGTCGCCCATACCGAGGATGCGACTCGACATGCGCTCCGGGTGGAAGACATCAAAGTCATCGAGCTTCTCACCTGTGGACGCGAACAGGATCGGCTTGCCGGTGACTTCACGGATGGACAGGGCTGCACCACCGCGGGCGTCACCGTCGAGCTTCGTCAGCACAACGCCGGTAAAGTCCACGCCGTCTGCGAAGGCCTGCGCAGTCGTGACCGCGTCCTGACCGATCATCGCATCGATCACAAACAGGACTTCATCAGGCTGGACTGCATCACGGATGTTACGGGCCTGCGTCATCAGCGTTTCGTCAATACCCAAACGGCCCGCGGTATCGATGATCACCACGTCGTGCTTGTTTTGCTTCGCGTGCTCAATACCAGCCTGCGCCACCGCGACAGGGTCGCCGTGGGAAGTGCCCATCTCGTGCTCAAACGAGTCGATGGACGTGCCAGGATCCGGAGCGAACGTTGCAACCTCGGCGCGCTCACCCACAATCTGGAGCTGCTGCACCGCGCCCGGGCGCTGGAGGTCACAGGCCACCAGCAGCGGTGTGTGTCCTTGTTTTGCCAGGTGGCGGGACAGCTTACCTGCCAGGGTGGTCTTACCAGCACCCTGTAGACCTGCCAGCATGATGACGGTCGGTGGCGTCTTTGCAAAGTTGAGGCGTCGAGTCTCTCCGCCCAAAATGGCGGTCAGCTCCTGGTCAACAATCTTGACCACTTGCTGTGCCGGGTTCAGCGCCTCTGAAACGTCGGAGCCCAAAGCGCGCTCTTTCACGCGCTTAATGAAGGCGCGTACGACAGTCAGCGAGACGTCAGCCTCCAGCAGCGCGATCCGAATCTCACGTGCTGTGGCGTTAATGTCAGCCTCGGTGAGCTTGCCTTTGCCGCGCAAGCCTCCAAGCGCTGATTGTAAGCGGTCAGACAGTGACTCGAACACAGTGCGTTGCTCCCTTAACTAATTCATTCTTCGGTAATGAGACAGAACGCACCTAGCCTAGCGCCTTTCCGCCCAACTGTTCACATCACGCCAGGCTATCCCAGCAGAGCATCCACAAAGCTCTCTACTTCAAACGGCGCGAGGTCATCGGCGCCTTCGCCAAGACCCACAAGTTTGACCGGCACGCCCAGTTCCTCTTGTACCTGGAACACAATGCCGCCCTTCGCGGTACCGTCCAGCTTCGTCAGCACCACACCGGTGATATCGACGACCTCACGGAACACTCGCGCCTGCGCAATGCCGTTTTGTCCAACCGTTGCATCCAGTACCAGGAGCACCTCATCAACAGTGGATTTCTTTTCGACGACCCGTTTCACCTTACCCAGCTGATCCATCAAGCCAGTCGAGGTGTGCAGACGGCCCGCTGTGTCGACAAGCACGACATCCGCACCCTCTTGCACGCCGGTCGCCACGGCGTCGAACGCGACAGAGGCAGGGTCCGCGCCTTCTGCTCCGCGAACCGTAGAGGCACCTACCCGACGCCCCCACGTCTCCAGTTGGTCTGCCGCAGCAGCGCGGAATGTATCCGCAGCGCCAAGTACCACCGAGTGGCCCATCGCTACGAGTACGCGTGCAAGCTTGCCCGTCGTGGTGGTCTTACCCGTGCCGTTGACGCCGACTACCAAGATCACGGCGGGCTTGCCTTCGTTCGGCATTGCGTGAATCGAACGATCGAGCTCTGGCTTCGCGGCTTCGATCAGGGTTTCCCGCAGCATTGCGCGTGCTTCAGCCTCAGATGCCACGCCTCGCTCGGCAATCTTCTGACGCAGTGCATCGGTAATGCGCATGGTCAGATCCGCACCGATATCCGCCATGATGAGGGTGTCTTCGATCTCTTCCCACGCGTCCTCGTCGAGGTCGCCCGCGGTAAGAATGCCAAGCAGCCCTTGGCCAATCGCGTTCTGCGAGCGCGACAGGCGCCCGCGCAGCTTGCCCATCCGGCCTGCGGCTGGCGCGATTGCCTCGACAGGCTCGGAGGAGACTGGTTCGCTGACAATTGCGTCCTCGGTCGGTTCGGCACCGTCTTCCAGGGCACGTTCCGCCCCGTCGACCGTTGCTGCGGCTGCGTCAGCTGCCTCTTGTGCTTCTTCGATGTCGTGGTGTTCGACGTCAGCTTCGTCGGAGGCGGGCTCTGCCGGCGCGGGTGCCTTCGGCTCTTCCGCGACCAGTGTCGGTTCCGGCTCCTTCTCAACCTCAGGTTTCGGTTCTACTGCAGGTTCAGGCTCGGCCTGCGGTTCCGGTACAGCCACCGGCTCAGGCTTTTCGGACTGAGTTTCCTCAACCGGCTCCGGCTCAGGCTCAGGCTCAGGCGCCGACCCGTCCTCTACAACCGGCTCAGGCTCCGGCATTGGCGCAGCCTGAGCGGGCTTCGGATCGGAGGGGGCGTCGACACGCGGGATAGGTTCCTTTTCCTTCACTCCTGCTTGAGCGAAATTAAAACCCCCCTTTGCCTGGTAGTTTCCAGACTTCTCCTGCTGGGTAAGTTCTTTCGGCTCCTCGGTCTTTTCAAAGGAAACAGACTTTGCCGATTTCCGTTTATTGCCAACAATGATGATGCCCACAATGAGAATCACGAGCACCACAGCTGCGATTGCAATCCATAACGAGTACGTAGTCATGACTTCCATAGTGCCAAAGGCGCCCAAAAACTGTGTGGAATACCCCATTTATGCCAACAACGTGGTTGAATAAGGTTTATGAATACTCCCCCATTTTTGAAGAATCTGCCACAAGACGTTGCCCAATGGATCCTGCCAGTCCTCACAACACTGATTTCGCTGGCCGTCGGACTTGGCATCATTGCCTCAAGTGGCCAGCTTGGCAGCTCAAAGGTAGACGTGCCGAGCGTTGGCACCGACGCGCCGAAGGAGGCAGTGCCAGCGACTGGTGAGGCGCTCACCACCGCACTGAACACCACCTGGGCACCGCTGCCGTTGTATGACGGCGCTACTGTCCAATTTGTCAAGGAAGATAAGGGCTACGTGCTTGTAGGCGGTCCATGCAACGGCTACGGCGTCGGCTTCACCATTGACGAAGCAACTGGTGCGGTCTCCACGTTCAAGACGCCGACGACGAGGAAGGCATGCCCGTCTGAGGACACCATCTGGGAAAACACCACCAGCGACTTGCTGAAGCAGACCACGAGCCTGAAGGTGCTCGGCCAGGATAAACTCTTCGCAGTTGGTCCTGAGGGAACACTGGAGCTTGTTGTAAAGAACTAAGCCCCGCACCCCTATTTATGCGTCCGGATCGGAGTCAGGAGCTGACCCCGCCGGGCGCATTCTTTGTGAGAGCACCCTCGTTACACCATCACCGCGCATGGTGACACCGTAGAGCACGTTCGCCACATTCATGGTCGGCTTCTGGTGCGTGATCACAATGAGCTGCGAGTCCTGCCGCAGCTCCTCGAGCAGCGCGATCAATCGGCGCAGATTCACGTCATCGAGCGCTGCCTCCACCTCGTCCAGCACGTAGAACGGGCTCGGGCGCGCTCGGAAAATCGCCACCAGAAACGCCAGAGCAGTCAGCGACTTCTCCCCACCTGAAAGCAGTGACAGCCGCTTGACGCGCTTGCCCGGTGGACGCGCCTCAATCTCGATGCCGGTGAGCAGCATGTCATCTGGTTCCGTGAGTATCAGGCGGGCTTCCCCACCGGGAAACAGCGTATGGAACACACGTGGAAACTCCTCCTCCACGTCGTGCCATGCATCCGTGAAGAGCTGCAGGATGTGGGCGTCGACATCCTCGATGACGTCGAGCAAGTCCTTTCGAGCCTGAATCACATCGGCAAGCTGGGTAGAGAGGAACGTATAGCGTTCCTCAAGCGCCTTAAACTCTTCGAGAGCCAGCGGGTTCACCTTCCCCAAAGAGCGCAAGTCTTTTTCGGCCTGGCGCAGTCGCTGGGTCTCAGTGGACTCGTCAAAGTCTTCTCCCGGCGCGAAGTTCGCGAGCAAGTCATCGACCGAAATACCGAGCGACTCGACGATCTTCTGCTGAGCTTCCTCAAGACGTACCTTCGCCTGCGACCTTGCAATGTCTGCGGCGTGCGCGCGGTCACTCAACCGATTCAGCTGCTGACGAGCAGCGCTGACCTGCGATCGCTCTTGTTGAATCCTGCCCTGCAGCGCAGCAAGCGTGCGCTGCAGCTCATCGCGCTGCGCGGTGGCTCGCTGTAATGCATCCTGGACTCGCGAGATCAGTACCTCCGTGTGTTCCTTCACGGCTCCGGCGAGCAGGGCTTGGGACCGCCGTCGTGCAACGGCTGCGTCATGACGCGCTTTTGCCTGGCGCTCGTTTTCCGCCTGGCGACGCAACGCATCGCCCTTCCCCGCAATCGCCTGAGCGCGCTGTTGCGTCTCACGAGCAGCGAGAACCGCTTCCAGTTCGATCGCCTTCGCCTGCGTCAGTTGCTGGGATGCAGCATCACGGGCCTCGGGCGAAGGGCCTTCCGCAGCAGGAGTGTCGTCGATGCGAGAAAGACGCTCCTGGGTTTCCAGCAGTTGCTCACGGCGCTGAGCGAGCCGCTGCTCTGCCTCCTCAAGCTGCTGCGCGGCACGGACGCGCTCTTGCTCGGCCGTGTCCGATTGCGCAGCCAAGCGCTGATGCTCACGCTGCCACGAAGCAACCTCGGTGTCGTGCTCGCGCAGCGCTGCCTTCGCCGCCGCAACATTCACCCGCGCGTCCTCGGCTGCGAGCTGCGCTCCCTCAAACGTGCCCGAGAGCTCCGCCAACGCGTGCTCTGCGGTGCGTAGGTCTCGCTGTGCGACTTCAACCTGCGCACTCACCTCGACCGTAGACGCGCTCGCGATGCCTACCGACATCCAGCCTTCGCCGAATAGTGCCCCCTCTCGCGTCACAGCACGCAGTCGTGGGTCTGCCTTCACGACGTCCACGCCCTCCTGCGGCGTCTCCACTACAACAACGTCTGCTAACAGGCGCGCCACGGGGCCCGCGACCGAAACGTCGACGTCGAGGTGGTCGAGGAGCCAGTCATAGCACCCGTCGGTTTCAACACGCCACAGCGCGCCGCCGACTGCCTCAACGATGCTGGTACGATCTGCGGATTGCAGCTGCTCCACAACGTCCAAGTCGCGCTCGCCCACCAATGCCTCACTGAAGCCACCCAGCGCGGCAGCCAGCGCTCCTGCCAGGTCAGCAGGAGCCTTCACCAGTGATGCAAGCGCGGGATAGCCCCCGAGCATCTCCTCCGCGGTACGTGTTGGCATTTGGTGCTGCAGCGTCTCTATCTTCGACTGCAGCGTAAACACCGCCCGCTCATGCTCGCGCTGCTGCGTCTGTAGCTCCTGAAAGCGCTGCTCGGCGGCAGTGAGCTCCGAGCTTGCTTGCTCGTACTCATGGACGAGTGGCCCTCGGCGGGCTTCAAGCTCAGCAATCTTCTCAGCTACCTCCTCGGCTTCGCCGCGGGCACTGTGGGCCCGCTCGCTGCTGAATGAAAGCTGCTCTTCAAGCCGGGTTGCCTCTTGCTCACCTCCGAGCACGGCCTGCTGGTGCGCCTCCTCTTGCGCCACCAGCCGCACAACGCCCTCACGGCGATCCGCTACCGCCTGAATCTGCGCCACGTGTTCGCGTTCAGCTTCATCGAACGCAGCCTGGTATTCGGCAACGTCTTCCCGAACAACCTCAAGTCGCTCCGCGGCTTCCTCGGCAGCCTCAATGGCCACCTCATATTCTTCGTCCGCTGCTGCTGCCCGAGCGAGCAGCTCCTCTGGGTCTTGCCCGTGGTACTCAGTCTGCGTGTTCAGGTTGTGCGCGCGTTCCTGTGCGATGCGCAACGTCGCGTTCGCCCGTTCCTCGAGAGATGACAGTGCAAACCAAGTTTCCTGTGACTCCTGGGCACGCGGCTGTACCTCCCGTTGTTCTTCCTCGAGCTGCGCGTACTGTTCCTCAGCGCTCTCGAGCGACGCGGTCACGGTCTCGACCTGTTCTTCGAGCAGCTTCGCACTCTCGTCACTTTGCGCATGCGCTGCCTGCAGCGTGACCATCTGGTGGCCGGCGAGGCGGAGCCGGGCGTCGCGAAGCGTGGCTTGCACAGTCGCGGCGCGCTTCGCGGCTTCGGCCTGGCGCTCCAGCGGCTTGAGCTGCTTGCCAAGCTCATCTGTCAGATCCTGCAGCCTGTCGACGTTGCCTTGCATCGACTGCAGCTTGCGCTGTGCCTTCTCTTTACGACGTCGGTGCTTCAGCACGCCGGCGGCTTCCTCGATGAACGCACGGCGCTCTTCTGGGCGCGATTCCAAAATCTCAGACAGCTTGCCCTGCCCGACGATGATGTGCATCTCGCGGCCAATACCGGAGTCCGACAACAGCTCCTGAATGTCCATCAACCGGGCTTTCGAGCCGTTAATTTCGTACTCGGAGGCTCCATCACGGAACATACGTCGCGTGATCGCAACCTCCGTGAAGTCCACTGGAAGGTGCTTATCGCTGTTGTCGAAGGTGAGTGTTACCTCTGCGCGCCCTAGTGGCTTGCGGTCCCCCGCTCCCGCGAAGATGACATCCTGCATCTTCCCACCGCGTAGATTCTTCGCACCCTGCTCCCCCATCACCCAGGCAAGCGCGTCGACGACGTTCGATTTACCTGAGCCGTTCGGTCCGACAACAGCGCAGATGCCGGGCTCGAACTTCATCGTCGTCGAAGAAGCGAAAGACTTAAAGCCCTTCAGCGTCAACGATTTCAAATGCATTGTGGTGAGTTTACCGTTCGTGGAAGCCTTCCGCCCCACGAGGCTCACCGTACTGCGCGACTACTATGTCCACGTGGCCCGGTCGTTGCGTTGAGGAGGGCTGTTCTTCCAGTAGTCGCTTCAGCGTATCGACGTCCCCTTCGTCGCCTTCCGCGACTACTTCAACGCGGCCGTCGACAAGATTCTTCGCATACCCCTGTAGGCCGAGCTCCAAGGCCCGGCAGCGGGTCCACCAGCGGAACCCGACGCCTTGAACGTGCCCGTGCACAAACGCGGTCATACGAATGGTGGCCATCGGCTACTTCAAACCGCCCTGCTCGTTGTCTTCACCTACGGCGCGGGCCTCGGAAGCCGTGATGCGGTCCTCCAGGCTGCGGCGCGTGACCGGGTCGGAGCCGTCCCAGAACTCTACGTTCTTGACCTCAGGCATCATGTCGCGGTGGAACACCGGGTCGATGCCCTGGACGCGCTGCTCGTTGTAGTTCTTGAGCAGCTTGATGGCGACACCCGCAAGCGGGACGATCGCGATGATGTTGATGATGGCCATCGTGCCCGCCATCGTGTCGCCAAGCGACCACACCAGCGGAATCGAGCCGAACGCTCCGAAGAACACAAAGACGATGACACCGCAGCGGAAAATGTTCAGCACCGTCTTCGAGTCCGAGAGGTACTCAATATTCGCCTGCGCAAGGTAGTAGTTACCGATCACTGACGAGAACGCCAGGAAGAAGAGAATGAACGTGATGAAGTGCGTGCCCCACGCACCCACCGTTGCCGCCAAGGCGGACTGCGTCAACGATGCACCCTGTACATCATCCAAGCCGTAGTTGATCTCAGGGCCGAGCAGCACGACGAACGCCGTAATCGAGCACACAACGAGGGTGTCGAAGTACACGCCGAGCGTCTGCACCAGTCCCTGCTTCACCGGGTGCGATACCGTCGCAGTAGCCGCTGCGTTCGGAGCGGACCCCTGGCCGGCCTCGTTCGAGAACAGACCACGGCGCATACCCCAGACAAACGCCATACCCAGCGTCGCACCACCAACCTGCTTCAGCCCCAGGGCGTGGCCGACGATCAGCGCGATCATCCCTGGAACTTCCTGAATGTTCAGAATGACTACCAGCAGGCCAACCAGGATGTAGGCGACCGCCATGAACGGAACGACGACCTGCGTGAAGTTCGCGATACGGGTCACACCGCCGAAGATGATGGCAGAAGTCAGGGCAGCAAGGATCACTGCCACAATCAGCTTCAGCGTCATCGAGTCGGAGCCAACAGAACCGCCGACGGCCTCAACGATGGAGTTCGTCTGAATTGCGTTGTACACAAAGCCATAGGTGAACGAGAGCGCAACAGCGAAGATCACGGCGAGCGGGCGCCACCCGAGTCCGCGCGTCATGTAGTAGGCGGGACCACCGTGGTAGTTGCCGCTTTCGTCTTTCGTCTTCCACAGCTGTGCGAGCGTGGACTCAACGAACGCGGTAGCGCCACCCACAATGGCGATCATCCACATCCAGAACACTGCGCCAGGCCCGCCAACCGAGATCGCGAGAGCGACACCAGCGATGTTGCCCGTGCCCACGCGGGAAGCAGCGGAAATGGTAAACGCCTTGAACGCAGAAATACCGCCGTATTCTTCGTCCAAATCGCGTCCGTCACGGTCTTTGCCCTTCGGGGTTTCGGTAACCGCCTTGAACATTTCCGGAAGTAGTCGGACCTGTACGAACAAGGTACGCAGCCCGAAATAGACACCCGCAGCAAGCAGGAGCCACGGGACAATGTCCCAGATGATGCCGTTGAGAGTTCCGTCAATGAACTCGGTTGCTTTTTCCATGCGGAGAATCCTAGTCGCAATGACAGGATTATTCGTGATTTTGCTCAGGAACCTGGCATGTTGGGCAGTAATAACTCGACCGCTGGTTCACGACAGTCTTCGCTATTGCTTCCCCGCAACGAGCGCATGGCTGCCCTGCGCGTCCGTACGCGTTGAGAGAGCGAGCAAAATACCCTGACGCACCGTTGACGTTTACATATAGGGAGTCGAAGCTCGTCCCGCCTTGTGCAAGAGCTCGCTCCATGACAGCACGCGATGCGTTGAGGAGTTCAACCGCAGTTTCCTGGCTGAGCGTATCTGCCCGCTGCCACGGCGCGACGCGTGCCGCCCACATTGCCTCGTCAGCGTAGATGGATCCAATACCGCTGACTACGGCCTGATTCAACAACACCGTTTTGACCGCAGATCGCTTGTGCCGCATCAACTCTGCAGTTGTATCAACGTCGAAGCCTTCCTCGAACGGGTCCATCGCAATGTGGCTTGCACGTTCTGGGATGCCATCGTCAAGCTCGCAGTACTGCCACGAGCCGAATGTCCGCTGGTCAACGAATACCAGCTCAACGTCGCCCATCCTGGCACGAATTCGCGCATGCGGGCTATCTACGCTGCCCGGCGCGCCGACGAGCATCTGGCCGCTCATTCTAAGGTGCACCAGGAGGCAGGCTCCGTCGGACAGCGTCAGCCAGAGGTACTTGCCACGGCGTCCGGTGCCCGTGACGCGGAGCCCGGGGAGAGTTGTTGCCAAATCGACGGTGTTCTCCCTGACCGCCCTGGGGTGCGCGACCTCGATACTGTCGAATGTCCTGCCAACAATGTGCTCGTTCAGGCCACGACGCACGACCTCAACTTCCGGCAGTTCGGGCATCAGCTACGCCTTGTCGTGGGTCTGCTGCTCAAGAACGAGCGCTTCCGGGTGCTTCTGAAGGAACGCCACTGCTTCCCTGGCTGCTTCTTGCTCGGCGAGCTTTTTGTTGTGCGCCACTCCACGTCCGCGGTTTTCACCAAGAATGATCGCGTACGACGTAAATTCGAGGTCGTGCTCGGGGCCTTCAGACGTCGTTACGTACTCGACCATTGGGATGCCACGTTCCGCGAGGCGTTCCTGCAGCACAGTCTTCCAGTCTTGCCTGTGGCCGTGTGCCGTCGCGTTGTGGAGCTTCTCGTGGAAGAGCTTAAGAATTACGTCGCGGGCTGCTTCGAATCCGTGCTGCCGATAGATCGCGCCAAAGAGCGCCTCCGTCGTATCGGCGAGGATGGACTCTTTGTCCCTGCCACCGGTATGCAACTCGCCTTTTCCAAGCAGCACGTACTTACCAAGCTCGATGCCACGGGCGACATCCGCCAACCCGTAGCGTGACACAATTGAGGCCCGCATCGGGGAGAGCACCGACTCGGAGCTCGAAGGGTAGATCTCGAAGAGTTTCGTGGCTACGGTCAGACCAAGCACTGCGTCTCCGAGAAACTCAAGCCGCTCGTTATTTGGCAGGTAGTCGTGCTCGTTGGCAAAGGAGCGATGTGTCAAGGCGAGTCGCAACAGTTCGTCGTCCAGATCCACACCCAGCCACTCGAGCAGGGGCGCATGGTCTACTTCGGAGAACGCGCTGTTCCACGCTTCTTCGCCGCTGACGCGATTCTTCTTTGAACGCCGGCTCATAGGAACTTCTCCAATCCAGCCCAGCGCGGATCCACCGCGTCGGTTGCTTCGCCACTGATGCCGTCTGGTGCCGGAACGTCGCTGTCTTCGGGGCATGCAGGCTGGCAGGTCGGGTTAAACGGCAGTGTGAGGCCAGCTTCGTCGACGAAGGCCTGCTCGAGATCAACCGTTTCTTCCACGATGCGCATGATCTCATCCCCGGATCCTGCGTCTTCCTCTACTTCTTCATCACCCTGGATGAAGTCGTCGCCGTTAGAAAACACCTGGGAGACACGCAGCGTTTCCGTCGGCTGCAGGGTGCGCAGGCAGCGTACGCACTGCCCTTCCAGTACCGCGGTCACGGTGGCGTCGACCATCACGCCAGAACCAAGCGGGGTCACGGTGGCGTCGACGGCCACTTCCTGGCCTTCCGGAATTGCGATCATCTCTGGCCCGATGCGGGAGGGAGCTGGGCCCACGTTGTGGACAACTACCGGCATGCCGTCGCCGTGCAGAGCGTCAGCTACTTGAATAATGAAAGGATTTTTAGCCATAGCAACCCAAACTCTACATCGGTTTTCTTCCGGAAGTGCTACCTGGTTTTCTCTTGTGCGTTCCTAATGCTCGCCGTAGTCGTAACGCTCCGCGCGTTGGCTGCCGCCTGAGACGCCGGCGCCACGCCGGAGCGCAGAACGGTCCTTAGATACTGTGCGAAGCACTGCGGAAAGTGACTCCTCAAACTCCGCAAGCTTGGAATCCACAAACTCGTCGCACTCCCCGCGCAGACGCGAGGACTCCGCGTGCGCCTGCTCGACCAGGCGGTGCGCCTCCTCGTCTGCGCGACGCATGACCTCTGCCTCGGAAACAAGGTGTTCCTGCTGCGCCAAGCCCTCATCAATTGAGCGCTGGTATTCTTTCTGACCGTTTTCAACCAGGCGCTGAGCTTCTTCCTGTGCTCGCGCCACGGTGGCTTCCGCGTCTTCGCGTGCGCGGCTGACCATATCGCGGGAGTCCTCTTCAGCGTTGGTCACCAGCATGGTCGCGTGGGACTGGGCGTCGTCAATCATTTCTTGAGACTGCTCGTTTGCCTCATCCATAATGTGCTTCGCGTCTGCATTGGCTTGAGCCACCAAATCGTCCGCGCGTTCCTGTGCACCATGCAAGATAGCGTCCTGCCGGTCGAGGACATCTTGAGCGTCGTCCATCTCATTCGGGATTGCGTCACGAATATCGTCTAACAGCGCAAGCACTTCGTTGCGCGGCACGAGGCAAGAGCTTGATATTGGCACGCCGTAGGCCTGCTCGACGATTTGGACGAGTTCATCAAGTGCTTCAAAAACGCGATACATGTCGGTCATCGTACCCGAGAACCACTGCGCTGAGTGTGCAACACAACGGAAGGTATGCACTACACTTTGCCCTCATGGATGAAGCATTGCGTACCCCAACCACAGTCACCATCGCCCCAGACGCATTCAAAGGCACGGCGTCGGCTGAGCAGGCCGCAACGTGGATCGGAGAAGGCGTCCGCGAGATATTAAAGGACGCAACCATCAAACTCGCCCCAATGGCCGACGGCGGCGAAGGCACCTCCGAACTGTTCGAGGGCGAGCGCATCACCCTGCCCACCACGGACGCCGCGGGGCGCCTCACGGAGGCTACCTACACCTATGATGCCGCTTCAACCACAGCGTTTATCGACGTCGCTGCCGCCTCTGGGCTACCCGCCGTCGCAGATTCACCAGTTCCGTTGACCGGCGATACCTACGGCACCGGAGTGCTCATCGCCGACGCACAAACCCGTGGCGCAACACGGATCGTGCTCGGCTTGGGTGGCTCGGCAACCACCGATGGTGGCACCGGCATCCTCGTAGCCCTTGGCGCCAACCCCGTCGACGCTGAGGGCTATCAACTCAAGCCTGGCGGCGGCGACCTCGAGCGCCTCGCGGACCTTGATACCGCAAAGGTCAACATTCCCGCAGGCGCGCTCGACTGGGTACTACTCACCGATGTGGATTCGCCCGCTACGGGACCGGAAAGCTCCGCCGCTGTATTTGGACCTCAGAAGGGCGCTTCCGTAGAAGACGTGGCCAAGCTCGACCGCGGGCTGGCCAGGCTGTGCGAAGTAGCAGGTCTCGACCCCACTACTCCGGCCTTCGGGGCTGCGGGTGGAATCGCGATCGGCATCACCTGGCTATCAACGCTCCTGCACGGCGATGCCAGCCACGTCTCCATCTCCCCCGGTGCGCCCGTCATCGCGAACGCCAGCGGGCTCGCAGATCTTATCGCACAGTCCGGACTCGTCATCACCGGCGAGGGACGCTATGACGCCCAAACCGCCGCTGGCAAGGTTGCCAGCACGGTAAGCGACCTTGCCGCTGATGCAGGTGCTGTCTGCGTAATTGTGGCGGGTAGCTTCGACGCCGAACCCGCTGGTGAAGCAATCGCAGTCCCCCTTGAAAACATCGCTGACACCAGTGAGCAACTCCGCCGCGCAGGCCGCGAGGCGGCGATTCGTTACCTGAACACCTCGACGGTCCAGGGGTAAAGCGCAGGCGTCTCAAACTGGTCTTGCTGCTCCAACGCGACGGGGTCTGATGGAAGCTGCGCTCGCGGGGTCAGAATCCGCGACAGGCCCATCGCCAGGCTGTTCAGGCTCCTCGCGCCTTCAACCTCGATGTCGTAGCGCTGGAGGGCGGCACCCTCTTCTTCAGCCGAGACCTGCCTGTCCTGCACGTATGTTGCTTCCAGTTCCTCGGTGACCTCGCTAGGCAACGCTACATGCGGGGTGTACACAACATTTCCGGCAGTGAGTTTTTCGCGCCGCACCAAAATATCGATTGCGCGCTGGTACGCCTCCGCCAACTTTTCTGCCGACGCATCGGGGGCCAGCACATGGAACTGAATGATCGCCATGACGAACAGGCTAATACACCGGGGAGTAACGTAGCAGGTATGACTTTTCCAGTGCACTCGTATCGTGACGCCCTGACGACCATGGCTGACGGCACGATCAAGCAAGTCAACCCATTTTCCGGCACCGAGGTTTGGACGGTCCCAGGCAGAGGAAACCGGCCCCTTTCCCACCCCTCAGGAACCCCGCACCCGCTCAGCGATTCCGACTTTCACGAGCACTGCAACTTCTGTGACGCCCAGCAGCTTCGCACCCCACCAGAGAAGTCACGCATGGTTCGCACCCGGGATGGTTGGGAGATCGTCCGCAACGCGATGCCCGAAGAGCTCGACGCCACCACCGCCGAGTTCCGCCGCGTACCGAACCTCTTCGAGATAGTCTCCTACGACTACTGGGCAAAGAACTACGGCTACAGCATGCCCCAGTCCCAGCAGGAACACATGGACCGCTACCTCGCGGACCCCGCTGGCAAGGCCCACGTCCTCGACATCGTTCGCACCCGCCTCAAGGCCTCCGGAGAGAATCCCGACCGCGACGAGGCGTCACTCCTGGAGATCGCGCCCGCGTATTTCGGCGGCGGTCACGACGTCATTATTGCTCGACGCCACTTCGTCGACGGCGCCACCGACGACACACAGCTAGCAAGCTCCGGAACACTCACCGAAGACGAGCACGGGGCCTTCTTCAAGTTCACAGTTGATTCCCTCCACGACCTCGTCGTAAAGAATCCCTACTCCCCGTACGTCGTAGTCTTCCAAAACTGGCTTGCGCCTGCTGGCGCCTCCTTCGACCACCTGCACAAGCAGCTCGTCACCGTCGACGCGCGTGGCGTGCAGGCCGAGATGGAGATTGCAAAGCTGCGCCAGAACATCAACATGTACAACGAATGGGGAGTGAACTACGCGTTCTACCACAACCTGGTGATCGCGGAGAACGACTTCGCAATCGCCATCGCAGGCATCGGGCACCGCTACCCCACTGTCTCCATCTATTCCAAGTCCGCAACCTGCGCACCTTGGGAGCAGTCGGAGCAGGAAGTGCGCGGTCTGTCGGACCTCGTGCACGCGATCCACGCAGCGATGGGACCTGAGGTCGCGTGCAACGAGGAGTGGCACTACCGGCCTGTGGATCTGGACCTTCCGATGCCATGGAGAGTGAACATTAAGTGGCGTATTTCTACACTCGCGGGGTTCGAAGGCGGCACTAAAATCTACGTCAATACGCTTTCCCCGTTTGATGTTCGTGACAAAATGGTGGACAAACTCTACCGACTCCGCGATGCCGGGAATGTGACAAAGTCGCTGCGTATTGCCACAGAATGTGCCCCGTCACGCAACTCTCTCCTCTACAACCCAGTCCTTTAGACCAAAGTTGTTTATACCTTCCTCCCAAAAGACTGGTATTACTTAATGTGATGGTAGTTAAGCAAGCACGTGCGGAGTGACGCACAGAGGGACGTACATGATCAACATCAACGATATTCTCAACAGTTACGTCGTTGACGAATCGTGGCAGCGTGCATTCTACGAATTCATGCACACCACGCCCGAGCTATCGATGCAAGAAGAGGAGACGCACCAACGGCTCCTCGCCGAACTTACCCAGTTCGACTGCGAAGTAATTGCACCGATTGGGGGCTACGGAATCTGTGCGGTCTTCCGCAACGGTGACGGGCCAACTGTACTGTTCCGTGCCGACTTCGATGGGCTCCCAGTTACGGAATCTACCGAAGTTCCATACGCTTCAAAGAAAAAGGTGCGTCTTGAGGACGGCACGAGCGTCGGCACCATGCATGCTTGCGGCCATGACATGCACACCACGGCACTTCTCAGTATGTGCAGTTTTATGGACAACACCCGCCACGCCTGGCGTGGGACGTTCATTGCACTGTTTCAACCAGGAGAAGAGCTGGGGGTAGGGGCAGAAGCGATGGTCAATGACGGACTTCTGGAACGCATCCCACGTCCTGACGTCTGCTTTGGCCAGCATGTGATGCCCGGACCTGCGGGAACCGTGATGTCAAAAGCGGGTCCCCAGTTCGCGGCATGTGACTCCATCAGGATTACGATCCCGGGGCGAAGTGCGCACGGCTCTATGCCACACAACGCCATAGACCCAACGTTTACGGCAGCGATGATCATTGCCCGCCTGCAAGGTCTCGTGGGCCGGGAAGTCGATCCTTCTGACTTCGCAGTCGTCACCGTTGCCAGTTTGCACGCTGGAACGACGAACAACATTATCCCCGACTCCGCGGAACTCGTACTCAACTGTCGCTTTTATCAAAACAAGACAAAAGAGCAGATGTACGCCTCCATCGAGCGGGTTGTTCGCGCAGAGGTGCAAGCATCGGGTGCCACCGAAGCGCCTACGTTCGAGTACTTCGCTCACGGAGAACTTATGAGCAATGACGCCGAGGTGTACGCAAAGGTCCGCCAGTCTTTCGACGAGGTTTTCAAGCATGAGTCTGCTGAAGCCGACCGAAAGACAGTGTCTGAGGACTTCCCAGTCATCCCCCTGGCATTTGACGTGCCGTACTTCTACTGGCTTATCGGGTGCACCCCGAAGGCACAGTGGGATGAAGCCGTTGCGGCAAATAGAGTCGCGGAAGACATTCCAGTCAACCACATGCCGACCTTCTTGCCGGACTACGCACCCACGGTGAAAGCAGCTACCAATGCCGGACTCACGGCAGTTCTGACGTATCTTGCTCAGCCATAGCGCAACGCCGTTCCGGCTGAGCACGACGCATTCCAATTCGACACATCAAGAGATCTGAGGTTTTTATGAAGAACACTGTAGGAACATCGGTACCGGCACTGCAGGACACTGTCGCCGGCCATGTTCGTGGTTTCTCTGGACGCAGCCCGCAGGCATCCACCAATAACAAGTTTTGGACTGGCCTCTCGGCCGCCGTTGTGGAGCAGATTGCCGACAAGTGGGATGCAACCCAAAAGGCCTACTCGGCTACTCGTCAGCAGGCGTACTTCTCCGCAGAGTTCCTGCAAGGCCGTGCACTGCTGAACAACCTCACGAACCTGGGCATGGTGGAAGAGGCTGAGGCTGCAGCAGCAGAGCTCGGCCACAACCTGACCGATGTCCTCGAGGCAGAGCACGATGCCGCGCTGGGCAACGGTGGCCTTGGCCGCCTCGCAGCGTGCTTCCTGGACTCCGCAGTGACGCAGGACTACCCAGTCACCGGCTATGGCCTGCTCTACCGCTACGGCCTGTTCCGCCAGGAGTTCGTCGATGGCTTCCAGAAGGAGCACCCAGATTCCTGGAAGGAATCGTTCTACCCGTTCGTTGTTGAGCGCACCTCCCAGCAGCGCATCGTGAAGTTCGACGACATGACGGTTCGAGCAGTACCGTTCGACATGCCGATTACCGGCTACGGCACCGATAACGTTGGTACCCTTCGTCTGTGGGACGCATCCCCAATCCACGAGTTCGACTACGATGCGTTCAACTCGCAGCGTTTCTCCGACGCCATCCTGGAGCGCGAGGCTGTCCACGACATCACCCGCGTGCTCTACCCGAACGACACCACGTACGCTGGCAAGGTGCTCCGCGTACGCCAGCAGTACTTCTTCGTCTCTGCTTCGCTGCAGGAGATGATCGACAACTACATCGAGCACCACGGCGAGGATCTGAGCAAGTTCCACGAGTACAACTCAGTGCAGCTCAACGACACCCACCCGGTGCTGGCGGTTCCGGAACTCATGCGCCTGCTCATGGATGAGCACGGCCTGGGCTGGGATGAGGCGTGGAACGTCACCACCCAGACCTTCGCGTACACGAACCACACCGTGCTCCAGGAGGCTCTGGAGACTTGGGACGAGTCCATCTTCAAGCAGCTGTTCTGGCGTATCTGGGAAATTGTCCTGGAGATTGACCGCCGCTACCGCCTCGACATGGAGTCCCGTGGCATTGGCCCGGAGGACGCACACCACTACTCCCCAGTCCACGACGGCAAGGTGCACATGGCGTGGATCGCCTGCTACGCCTCGTACTCCGTGAACGGCGTGGCTGCGCTGCATACCGAGATCCTGAAGCGTGACACGCTCAACTACTGGTACTCCATGTACCCAGAGCGCTTCAATAACAAGACCAACGGTGTCACCCCACGTCGCTGGCTGCGTATGTGCAACCCGCGTCTCTCATCCCTGCTCGACCGCCTGTCTGGCTCTGATGAGTGGACCACGGACCTGTCCAAGCTGAAGGAGCTGCGCAAGTACGCTGATGATCCTGCAGTGCTCAAGGAACTGCGGGAGATCAAGGCTGCTAACAAGCAAGACTTCGCTCGTTGGATCGAGCAGCGTCAGGGTTCGGTCATCGACCCGGACTCCGTCTACGATACGCAGATCAAGCGTCTGCACGAGTACAAGCGCCAGCTGATGAACGCTCTGTACATCATCGACTTGTACTTCCGTATCAAGGAAGACGGCGAGACCGACGTACCGAAGCGCACCTTTATCTTCGGCGCGAAGGCTGCACCTGGTTACACGATGGCAAAGGGGATCATCAAGCTCATCAACGCCATCGGCGAGCTGGTGAACAACGACCCAGTCGTTTCGAAGTACCTGCATGTGGTCTTCGTGGAGAACTACAACGTCTCCCCTGCTGAGCACATCATCCCGGCAACGGATGTTTCCGAGCAGATCTCGACGGCCGGCAAGGAGGCGTCGGGCACCTCGAACATGAAGTTCATGATGAACGGTGCGCTGACCTTGGGCACGATGGACGGCGCAAACGTGGAAATCGTTGACGCTGTCGGTGAAGAGAACGCCTACATCTTCGGCGCTCTCGAGGAGGATCTGCCTGAGCTGCAGCGCTCCTACGACCCGAAGGCTACCGCCGAGCAGACCCCAGGCCTGCACCGTGTGCTCAACGCACTGGTCGACGGCACCCTGGACGACTGCGGCACCGGCGCGTTCCACAACATCCGCGCTTCCTTGCTCGAGGGCTTCGGCTTCGACGAAGCCGACGTCTACTACGTGCTGGGTGACTTCGCGGACTACCGCGCAACCCGCGACCGCATGGCCAAGGAGTACTACGAGGACCCAGATGCATGGGCACGCAAGTGCTGGATCAACATCTGCGAATCCGGTCGTTTCTCCTCTGACCGCACGATCCGCGATTACGCGAACGAGGTCTGGAAGATCGAGCCGACGCCGATTAACTAGCCTGTAGCTCCTACTACAAAAGGCCTGCCGCTGTTGCTTCGCGGCAGGCCTTTTGCGTGTCCCCCATGGATTTAGCGAGCTACAAGCCGAGAGATGAAAAACACCCCGGAGCAGCTGCCCGGGGTGTTCTCCGATTTGGAACTTAGTCTTGTTCCTCTTCCTTCTTCTTCGACCAGTAAGCCTCCTCGCCCAGCTGGTGGACGTGGACCGTGTTGGTCGAGCCTGCAACTCCTGGAGGGGTACCTGCAACCATCACCATGGTGTCATTCTCCTGGTACTCATCCATCGCCAGCAGGTACTTGTCAACGGTGGCGATCATGTCATCCGTGCTGTGCACCGGCGGGCACAGGAAGGTCTCCACGCCCCAGGTCAGTGCGAGCTGCGAGCGAACCTCCTGCTTCGGAGTAAACACGAGCAGCGGCAGGTCTGGGCGCAGGCGCGCAACGCGTCGAGCGGTGTCGCCGGTCGCGGTGAACGCCACGATTGCGCGTGCATGCAGACGGTTTGCCACATCGTTAGCCGAGTAGGAGATCACACCACGGCGGGTACGCGGGATGTGGTTCAGAGGCGGCACCTTGTCCATAGCCTCAGCGGAGCGGACAATGCGGCTCATCGTACGGACCACGTTGTGCGGGTCAACGCCAACGGAGGTCTCACCGGAGAGCATGACGGCGTCTGCACCGTCGAGCACGGCGTTCGCAACGTCGGAAGCCTCAGCACGCGTCGGACGCGAGTTATCAATCATCGAATCCAGCATCTGCGTAGCGACGATGACCGGCTTCGCGTTTTCACGAGCGATCTGGATGACGCGCTTCTGCACACCTGGAACAAGTTCAAGCGGAATCTCAACGCCGAGGTCGCCACGGGCAACCATCACGGCGTCGAATGCCAGGATGATTGACTCCAGGGCGTCGACTGCTTCTGGCTTCTCCAGCTTCGCGATGACTGGGACACGACGGCCAACTTCGTCCATGATCTCATGAACCAGGTCAACATCTGCCGGCGAGCGCACGAAGGACAGCGCGACGACGTCGACACCCATCTTGAGTGCGAACCGCAGGTCCGCCTTGTCCTTCTCAGACAACGCCGGGACGGAGATATCCATCCCCGGCAGGGAAACACCCTTGTTGTTGGAAACAGGGCCACCTTCGGTCACGCGGCAGACAACGTCGTTGCCGTCGACTTCGACACAGACCAGACCGACCTTGCCGTCGTCGACGAGCAGGCGGTCGCCCGGCTTCGCGTCCTTGGCGAGGTTCTTGTAAGTCGTCGAGACTCGGTCGTGCGTGCCTGGCACGTCATCGACTGTGATGCGGACCGTTTCGCCCGTCTCCCAGACGGTGGCGCCTTCTTCAAAGCGCCCAAGACGGATTTTCGGACCCTGAAGGTCGGCGAGGATGCCAACTGCGTGTCCCGTTTCATCGGTGGCTTCGCGGACCCAGCGGTAGTTCTGCTCGTGGTCCGGATAGTCGCCGTGGGAGAAGTTGAGGCGGGCGACATCCATGCCGTCGCGCACAAGTCCGAGGATTGCTTCTTTGCTGGCCACAGCAGGGCCAAGCGTACATACGATCTTTGTTCTTCTATCCACGAGATCCAACCTAGTAGCGATTCAACAATTACCGGTGGTTTCAAGGCCAGATAGTGTGTGAATTCTCCACTGCCGTATCGTGTGGCCTATCTTCCACTTCGGATACCACCCTACCCCGAATCACGATTCGTATCATCATTATCGTTGTGAACGAGTTCTTTCTCGGCTTCTCTCCCACGTGGCAATAGGAAGAAAATCCCAAGTGAAACAACAAAAAGCAGGCCTGAAACCCACGTGTTCACACGCAACCCCAAAATTAGTGTTGCGGCGTCAGTACGCATCAACTCGATTGCAAATCGGCCCATCGTGTAGCCAGCAACGTATAGCCAAAATACCCTGCCGTGTCCGAGCCTGAAGTGCTTATCTGCCCAAAGCAGGAAAGCAAACACAAGCAGATTCCACACCAACTCGTAGAGGAACGTCGGGTGAACGCTCGCGATGACCTCACCGGTAGAACGCCCTGTCAGCGGAGCGAACGCCCCTTGCTCGTCAACGCGGTAGTAGATATCCAACGCCCACGGTACCGTCGTTTCAGCACCATAGAGTTCCTGATTGAACCAGTTCCCAAGGCGTCCCACGGCCTGGGCCAACACGATGCCTGGCGCCAGCGCATCCGCAACAGGCCCAACAGCAATCTTCTTCCACCGCAGCAGCAACCACACGCTCGCCGCGCCCAGTGCGACTGCGCCCCAGATGCCCAAACCACCCGCAGTAATGTTCAGCGCCTGCAGTGGATCTTTGCCGGGGCCGAAGTATTTATCATGATCCGTCAGCACGTGGTAGAGCCGACCGCCAATGATGCCCATGGGGATAGCGACAATTGCCGCGTCCCAAATCACGTCGGGATCACCACCACGCGCACGATAGCGTCGCGTGCCCACCCACATTGCAAGCAGAATGCCGGTGATGATGCACAGCGCGTACGCCCTCACCGGGAGCCAGCCAATGTGCCACACACCCTGTGGTGGCGAGGGAATGTTTGCCAGAATCGTAGTTTGCACGCCCCCTAGTGTGCCTGATTATCGGCGGGAAGCGCACGCGGGGTGTCGCCCGGCGGTAGCAAGTGAAGGAATAGCCGCTTCGGCATTCGCCAAAATGGCGTCTGCTCCTGCGGCAGCGACGTTAAACAGATCACGCGGAGTCAACACATCCGCCATCATCACCACGCGGATCTTGCTCGGAAGGCCTGCAACAAGCTCACCCAGTGCGAAGTGATCAGTCTCCCCCGATGGACGTTTCGGTGGCACAACAGCCAGCACCGATGCACCCGCCCGAAGCGCACGTGCCGCCTCCTCAGCGTCTCCGACTTGTACGAAGGCCGACATGCCAAGCGTCTCCGCTCTATCTAGCAACGCCTCCAGTCGCGGCTGCTCAAGAATATCTGCACGAAGCACAAGCGCATCGGCTCCATAGCAGCGAGCCTCGTGCACTTGGTACGGATCAACAATCGTATCCAAGCTCACCACCGGTATATGCACTGCTGCCCTCGCTGCGTCCATCTCAATGTTCGCGACCTCACGGCCAAACAGCGCACCCGAACACGCGAGCAGCTGCGCCCCCTGCATCTCAAGCTCCACTGCGGCAAGTGCCGCTCGGTGAATCCGTTGCTGCGTAGTCCGGACGCCGTGCTGGTTGTACTGTACCTGGGCAATAATTGCGCATCCGTCTGAGTCAACGGCCGCGTATGCGTCGCGCGCAGATGCAGCTGCCCGCGAGCGATCCTTCACCTCTTGGAACGACACCAAGGACTCACGGCGCGCGACCTGCCGCTGCACTGCAGCGAAGAGATCGCTGTGTACATCCGTGGCACACATACTCGCCTCCCGCGTGACTCCGAGGTGAAAGCCTATTGTTGCAGTTGCCAGCGTAGCCCGCGCGTATTTAGTTCATGAAATTTCACGGGGGTATACCGAATATTTATCGGCGTGCCTCATCATCCGTAGGGTCAATTCCGGAGTCCAAGGCGTCCCACATCACGCGCCCAGAGTCCGGTCGAGCTTCGAGATCTTCACCTAGCTTTTCACGGCGCACAGCCTCTGTCTCATACTTGTTGAGCTTCGCGGAATCTACACCGGGCCGCATTACAACCGTGAGCGCTCCAATAAGCCCCAGGAGCGCCCCCAAGATGACCAGGTAAATGCCAGCGCTATGCTGCTGCACCTGTGTGATCTCCGCCCACGCGGCAATCGCCCCGTCACTGGCTGCTCCTCCCTGCTCCCCGCTTCCGGCACTCAGCAGTGTGTGCAAACGCTCCAAGTCAGGCTCGGCTAATAAGGTTCGCAAGCCCGATACGCCGGCGCCCACGGCGCCTAGTGCGGCCACCACACCTACTATTCGACGCCCAACTCGCCGCAGCGCGAATATCGCAATCATTGCAACGATCAGAATGAGCGCCACTGCCGCGATCTCCGTAGACCACATTGAACCATCGACGGTAGTGGTACTGGCTCCAGCGCGGTCGTCGAAAACTTCGACAGTAAACCAGTCCATTCTGGACCCCACCCACGCCAGCGCGCCACCGACGCCCACCAGCAGTGCGCCGACGCGGTTCGCCGTATTCACCTAGATATCCTCCAACAGCAGATCTGCATCGAAGCACGTACGGTCCCCCGTATGGCAGGCACCATCCGTCTGGATCACCTTCACCAGCAAGGTGTCGCCGTCGCAGTCGAGGCGCACCTCGCGGACCTCTTGCACAGCGCCACTGGTGAGCCCTTTTACCCAGTATTCGTTACGGGAGCGAGAGAAGTACGTCCCACGTCGCGTTTCCAGCGTGTACGCCAGCGCCCGCTCATCCATCCAGGCCATCATGAGGACCTCACCGGTGTCAGCAGCCTGCACCACGGCGGGAACCAGGCCGCGGTCGTTCTTCTTCAGCCGAGCAGCAATTGCAGGATCCAATACGGCATCTTCTGGTCGTAGTTCAGTCATCAGCGAACCTCAAAGCCCTCATTCCGAAGCGCATCCTTTACTTCTGCGATGCTCACTTCGCCGAAGTGGAAGATCGACGCCGCAAGTACGGCGTCTGCGCCCGCTTTTACTGCTGGCGGGAAGTCTGCAGCCTTGCCAGCGCCACCGGAAGCAATCACCGGGATGCTTACCGCTGCTCGAACCTTTTCCAACAGCTCGAGATCGAACCCTTCCTTGGTCCCATCTCCGTCCATCGAGTTCAGCAAGATTTCCCCCACACCCAGGTCTTGTCCAGTGCGAGCCCACTCCACCGCGTCGAGACCAGCCGAACGCGTACCACCGTGCGTGGTCACTTCAAACCCAGACGGCTGCGGAAGCCCACCATTCGGCACGCGACGCGCGTCGACAGACAAGACAATGCACTGCGCTCCAAACTTCTCGCTGAGCTCACGCAGTAGCTCTGGCCGGTGAATCGCCGCTGTATTCACACTGGCTTTGTCCGCGCCAGCACGCAACAACTCAGAGACGTCTTCGACGCTTCGAACGCCTCCGCCAACGGTCAACGGGATAAATACCTGCTCTGCGGTCTTACGGACGACCTCAAGCATCGTTCCACGGCCCTCACGCGACGCGGTTACGTCCAAAAAAGTAAGCTCATCAGCGCCTTCCAGACCGTACCGCTGAGCAAGCTCTACGGGATCACCAGCGTCCCGCAGGTTTTCAAAATTTACGCCTTTTACTACCCGCCCGTCGTCCACGTCGAGGCAAGGAATCACACGGATTGCAACAGACAAGGTAATTACCCTCCATACATGTTTTGTGCCACGCTACTCCAGCCCGCAAATACGTTCCGGAAACTACATACTACCGCGAAGCACTCTGCCTATCAGGGCTTTCAAAGCACCGTTGGACCGTCGCGAGCGCAGTCGCATGGGCAGCATTCGTACCAATGACAGCCCCCATCGACGACATCTCCCATGGCTGCCCGTACACGTCAGTCACCGTCGCGCCCGCGCAGCGACCGAACAAGACACCGGCCGCGTTATCCCACACGTGCGGGGAGAAACTCACGCTGGCCTGGAACACACCCGACGCCACAAACGCCAAGTCCACGCCCACTGAGCCAGTCATGCGTGGTCGCAGTGAGGTGGCAGCCAATTCACCGACGAAGGCCAAGCGGCCTTCCGCTGGAAACGCAGCGCGATCATCCGAACCAACGGTTGCAACGCCTACCTGAGCGGCCGTCGTCGAAGGATCAACGCCCTGTGGGAGCGCAGGCAATGGGTCGCCGTCAAGCACAACGGGCTCACCCGAGATCGCATGCATGCGGTGCCCCAGCAAAGGCATGTCGGTCACCGCGACGACCGGTTGGCCGTCGATAAGGAGCGCTACCAAGATCGCGCACATCGGGTTGCCACACGAGTAGTTCGAGGTGCCGTCGACAGGATCGAGCACCCAGCACGCCTCAGCGTTGAGGTCCCCGCCGTGTTCCTCCCCGAACACGGGGATACCGGTCGCTTCCGTCAAGCGTTTCCTCAGCAACGTTTCAATGGCGAGATCCGCTTCCGTGGCAAAGTCACCTTCGCCCTTAAAGAGCGCTGGAGCTGCACCGATATGTGTTCGAAACAGCTCGGCGGCTTCATCGACCGCCTCTAACGCAATAGCTCGGTATGCCTGCAGATCCCGCACGCTGTTTACTCGCCCTTCGATACCTTTGCGACGGCCTCCAGCGCCTCACTCAGCGTGAAGCGCTTCTCGTAGAGAGCCTTGCCGATAATGACGGAGTCGATCCCTTCATCGGTATACCGGGCCACTTCTACGACGTCGTCGAGAGTCGCGATTCCGCCCGAGGCAGTAATCTGAGCGTCCGTCGCTGCGGCGACCTCCCGCAACAGTGCAACATTCGGCCCCGCTAGCGTGCCGTCCTTGCTCACGTCGGTCACCACGAAACGGCTGCAACCAGCGGCATCGAACCGCTCCAGAACCTCCCACAGATCACCGCCGTCGGACGTCCAGCCGTTCCCCTTCGTGCGCCACTCACCATCAGTTTCACGCACCGCGATATCAATCGCGATCTTGTCGCCGTAGCGCTCAATTGCCTTACAGGTCCACTCCGGATCCTGTAGCGCCGCGGTACCAATATTGACGCGCTTCGCTCCGGTGGCAAGGGCCCGCTCCAACGTGGCGTCGTCACGAATACCACCCGTGAGCTCGACAGCGATACCCAGCTTCGCAGTGATATCCGCCATCAACTCATGGTTCGAGCCACGCCCAAACGCGGCGTCCAAATCCACGAAGTGCAGCCACTGCGCCCCCTGCTCTTCCCAGCGACGAGCAGCCTCCAGGGGATCCCCGTAGCCCTTCTCCGTCCCAGCTTCCCCCTGGTCAAGCCGCACGGCCTGACCTTTAACAACATCAACAGCAGGCAACAAGGTAAAAGTCATGGTGCTCATCTTATCCAATCTAACTCAGCCAGGTTCGGCGCTCGCTACAGAGTCTTCACCCAGTTTTCCAGGAGATGAAGTCCTGCGTCACCAGACTTCTCAGGGTGGAACTGCGTCGCCCAGAGCGGACCATTTTCGACGGCAGCCACAAACTTATCTCCACCGTGCTCCGACCAGTGCACAAGTGGCGGCGCAATGAACTCATCCGCTTTCAGCGTCCATTCGCGAACGCCGTACGAATGCACGAAGTAAAAGCGCTCGTCTATATTAATGCCGTCGAACATGCGCGAGCCGCGAACTATGTCGACGGTGTTCCACCCCATGTGTGGAAGCACAGGAGCCTGGAGCTTTTCAACGGTCCCCGGCCACTCTGCTAATCCAGCGGTATCAATGCCATGCTCGACTCCGTGCTCAAAAAGGATTTGCATACCAACGCAGATACCCAGCACAGGACGACCACCTGCAAGGCGCTGTCCGATGATGCGCCCCCCTTGCATTGCCTGCAACCCACGCATGCATGCATCAAACGCGCCAACCCCCGGCACTAACAGGCCGTCAGCCTCCACCGCGATCGCCGGATCGGCAGTAACGCTGACGCGCGCGCCAACTTGTTCTAGCGCACGCTGAGCGGATCGGATATTTCCTGCCCCGTAGTCGAGCAGCGCAACATGGGGTTGTGGCATGTCGTTAGCAGTCATGAAGATTAATTCTAGCGCCCGTTCCGCCGATAAAGGCGCGGGGGCTGAACATTTTTCAGCCGCACGGACAAGTTATTAACTTCGACGACGCGGTGCTTGCCCAGCTGCCTATCCAGCAACGTAATAACTACGCCAATAAGGATCACGGCCGCCGCCAGACCAAACATCGGGGTAAACATCATCATTGTCAGCAACATGCCGTACATCGTCGACCCCAGACCTGTTCCTCCGTCGAATGCGATATTCCAAATCGCAGAGGCCTCAGAGCTCTTCGAACGGGGCAAGCGATAGAACATCAAGGTGAGCGCCTCGTTCTGTACCGCGCCGAATCCAACACCGTAGATCAACGCTGCCAACGCCATCCACCACACCGGCAGATCAAGAAGCAGAATGAGCGCGATGAGAAAGACACCACCTGCAGCAATGAACTGGCACGGAATGAGAATGCTGCCTGGGTATCCCTTGCGGTCCATGACCTGACCCGCTGCGTACCGCGACAACATAGAAGCGAAGTTCATCACGCCCAGCATCACACCGCCAAGCGCCGCTCCCTTGGCCGGATCGAGATCGCGCATCGCCGCGGGAAGGAAGTTAGTAATTGCGCCATACGCTGAGGTGACGAACATCAAGGCCATGCCCGGAACAAACACAAGCCGCCACATCGGTACGTGCACGTGCGCCACGCTCAACTCGTCGCGGTCCGCTTGTGGCACAGCTGGGATGAACATGCATGCCACCAACGAAATGAGGCCTACGCCCGCTGCAATGTAATACACCGCGTTATACCCAATGACGTTGACCAGGGCGAGGCCCGTCGGCAAGCCGACCATCTGAGACAAGCCCACCATGATGCCCAGCGTGCCGGTCGCCCGCCCCAGCAAGCGACGCGGTACCAACTCAGCGACGACGGCTGCCTCCGCTACCGTCAGCGCGCCAAACCCAACACCGCGGATCGCGCTCACAGTCAGCACTGTTCCGGCTTCCATTCCCAACGCGTAGGCGAACGCCGGAACACCCAAGAGCAAAGAAGACAGCCCCATAATCAGGCCAAACCCGAACTTGCGCAGCAGCGCAGGTGTCGCCATCTGTGTAAGCACTGTAGCGAGCATGAACACACCGGTGGTAAGCCCGGCCAGCGTTTCGGTTCCTCCTGCATCGAGCACCGCCGTAGGAATCACCGGTAGCAGCACCGCCCATGCGGCGAACGCTGCCATCACCGCGAGCAGAACGGGCTTCATGCCGCGTGCCTTCCAAACACTCGAGACCGAGTTGATTTCCTCAACAGTAAGCGGTGTTGGTGGGAAGAACTTCAAACTACATAACCTCCATCATTGCCATAATCGCGAATGCGAGCGCCAGCGCAGTAGCCAAGGCTAACACTGCAGTCGGCACCCTCAATCCACGCTGGTACGTTGACCACACTCCGCCTGCGAGCACACCCGCCAACACGAAGAGGCCAAGCACCCCCATACTTGCTGGAATGCCTCCCACCTATAACGCACCCTTTGTCGACGGCACACCCGTAATCTTTGGGTCTGCATCCACTGCAGCTCGCAAACTGCGGGCCACAGCCTTGAATTCGGCTTCCGTAATGTGGTGCGGATCGCGACCATAGCGCACATTCACGTGCAAGGTCATTCGGGAGTTGTACGCAAGCGTCTCAAAGAAATGGCGGTTTATCACCGTAGCGTAGTGTCCGCCGATGACCTGCCAATCCATATGCTCCGGCTCACCGTTCATCACAAAGTACGGACGCCCAGACAGGTCTACAACTGCCTCAACGAGCGTTTCGTCCATCGGCAACAGCATCGAGCCAAAGCGGCGGATGCCACGCTTGTCCCCGATCGCATCCAGCAGGGCCCACCCGAGCGTGATGGCGGTGTCTTCCACCGTGTGGTGGGCATCGATCTCCGTGTCGCCTTTCGCCTTCACCGTGAGATCGAAAGCGCCGTGCGCCCCGAATGCGGTGAGCATGTGATCGAAAAACGGCAATCCGGTGTCAATGTCAGTCACGCCTGTGCCGTCGAGATTGATGGACACAGTGATGTCGGATTCAGACGTCTTCCTGTGTGCGGTCCCTACCCTATTCGCCATGAAGTACCTTTCTTGCTGCCTCTAGGAAGGCATCGTTTTCGCTATCAAGTCCAACCGTCACTCGCAGGTGACCTGCGACGCCAACGTCACGAATGAGTACGCCACAGTCGAGGAACTGCTGCCACGCTGCATGGGTCGAAGTGGCGTCGCCAAACGGGCCGAAGAAGATGAAACTCGACGAGCTCGGCACAACCTTGTAGCCCATCTCTTCCAGTGCTGCTTGCACGCGCACGCGCTCCTGCGCCAACTTGTCAACCGTCGCGAGCGTGTCCCCGGCGTGCTTCAGCGCCACGCGTGCGGCAACCTGCGAGAGCACCGAGAGGTGGTACGGCAAGCGAACCAGCATGACGGCGTCGATAAACGCCGGTGCTGCAACGAAGTACCCTAGGCGCGCGCCTGCGAAATCGAACGCCTTCGACATCGTGCGCGACACAACGAGCTTCTCTGGATACGTTGCCAGCAGCGTCGTTGCGGACGGGGAATCCGAGAACTCAGCGTACGCCTCGTCAATAATCACGATGCCAGGTGCAGCCTGAACAATCTTTTCGATGTCTTCGAGTGCAGTCTCACCGCCAGTTGGATTGTTCGGCGTAGTGATAAAGATAACGTCCGGCGCGTGCTTTTCGACGGCCTGCACGGCCTGCTGCACATCGATATCGAAAGATTCGTTGCGATCAATCGGGATAAACTCGGTTTGCGTGCCCGCCGCAAGGATTGGGTGCATCGAGTAGCTAGGCACGAACCCCATGGCACTGCGTCCGGGGCCACCGAAAGCTTGCAACAGCTGCTGCAAAATCTCGTTCGAACCGTTTGCGGCCCAAATGTTGTCTTTGCTGACCTGGACGCCCGTCTGCTTCGACACGTATGCGGCCAAGTCTTCCCGAAGCAACACGGCGTCGCGCTCTGGGTAGCGGTTGAGCGACCGTGCCGCTGCTTCAACCTCGGCAACCAGGTCCTGAATCAACGCCTCAGAGGGCGGGTACGGATTCTCGTTGGTGTTCAGCGCGACAGGCACTTTCAACTGTGGGGCGCCGTATGGGTTCTTTCCTTGCAGCTCGTCGCGAAGTGGTAGCGATTCGAGCGTGACGCCCTTCGCGATCGTCGAAGGATCAGTAGACATACTTACTTAGCTCCGTTTCCTCGTGCCTTAATGGATTCACCGTGTGCAGGAAGCTGCTCTTCCGCAGCCAGCACCATGATGTCCTCAGCAATTTCCGCCAACGCTGCCTTGTCGTACTCGATGAGATTGACAGGCTTCAGGAACGTCAGGGTGGACAGGCCGGGGTTGAAGCGCGCCGTCCCGGATGTCGGCAAGACGTGGTTCGAGCCAGCCGCATAGTCACCGAGTGGGACCGGTGAGTATGGCCCGACGAAAATTGCGCCCGCGTTTCGAACTCGCTCCGCAACCGCGCGAGCATCGCGCGTGTGCACCTCCAGGTGCTCTGCTGCGTAAACGTCTGCGACTGCGACAGCCTTCTCAATATCGTCGACCAGGATGATGCCGGACTGCTTACCGCCCAGCGCAGTAGAGGCACGCTCAGCGTTGAGCGTTTCCTTCGAGCGCTGCTCAACGAGTTGGCCGACTTCCTGCGCCAGGGCCTCTGAGTCGGTGATAAGCACACTAGCTGCTTGCTCGTCGTGCTCTGCCTGCGAAATCAGATCGAGCGCCACGTATTCCGCATTCGCGCTATCATCGGCGATAACCGCGATCTCGCTTGGGCCGGCCTCCGCGTCAATGCCCACCGTGCCGTTGACTACGCGCTTCGCGGCAGCAACGTAGATGTTCCCCGGTCCGGTCACCATATCAACTGGTTCCAGGCCGTGGGCATCATCGCCGTACGCCAGCAATGCAATCGCCTGGGCTCCACCGACTGCCCACACTTCATCGACGCCGAGCAGCGCGCACGCGGCGAGCGTCGTTGGGTGCGGCCAGCCGCCGAACTCCTCCTGAGGAGGAGTGCAGACCACCATGCTGTCCGTCCCCGCCTCCTGCGCAGGAATCACGTTCATGAGCACGCTCGAGGGGTACACTGCCTTTCCACCTGGAACATAAAGTCCCACGCGCGAAACAGGAATAAATGTCTCGGTGACAGTTGCGCCATTCGCAAGCGTCGTAGTGTGTGGCTGCGGCTTCTGTTCAGCGTGTACCTTGCGAATCCGCTCGATCGCGACTTCAAGCGCGGAGCGCAGCGCAGGATCAAGCTTGTCGACGGCCTCTTTGATCACCTCCGACGGCACCCGCACGGATGCTGGACGGATCCCGTCGAACTTCTCTCCGTATTCGAGTGCCTTTTCGGCACCGCCTACGCGAACCTCTTCAACGATCGGCGTAACTGCGGGAAGCACGGCATGGACATCAACGCCACCACGTGGCAGTGCCCTGCGAAGTTCGGCGGTCGTTGGGGTTGTCCCCCGGAGGTCGGTAACTCTCAGCATTTTCGTGTCTCCCAGATTCAACAAATGAGCACAATACGTACCGCAGCCATTGTATTCTCCGACAGGCGCGAAAAAGCTGTTCAGGCCAAAAAAGGCGTCACCCCAGAGCTTTCACCAAGGGAATAAGGTAGTTCACACTATTTCGGGGGTGTCGACTGCGCGGATCACCATCCTCGACCACGCGACGAGCCCTGTGGCGAATGGCGCAAGGCACAACGCCACTCCCGGGGCAACTATCGGAAACACGCTTAAGCGTTGACCGTCCTGGAAGCCGTCTGCATGCTCAGGCAAAGCTGTGAGCCAGCCCGAGACCATTCCGCCAACCGCCAATACAACGTATCCGGCGAGCGCGGCAACGATGAGCTGCCAGACAAACCATGCGAGCTGGCCCCCGCCTCGACGCGCTCGACCCGCAACACCGACAACCAACCCGACTACCAACAACACCACCGCTAGCCAGCCGAGTCCAGCAAACTGCGCATTCTGGATCGTTTCCGTTTCATCGATCATGAACGATCCATCCGACACAACGGTCACTATCGGGGGACGCAACCACGCCCACGCTGCCCCACCGATTACACCGCTGACAAGCCCAGCGAAAAGCAGGCCGGCGCCAGCGTGGATCGTGGCGCGCGGCCTGGAGTCGAGCTGCTGTGCTAGTTGCACAGCTTCCAGCGACCGTCTTCGTGCGTGAAGAGCTGGGTCTGGGTCTTTTCGCCCTCGGAGTTATTCGACTTCACTGTCGCCGAAGCATGGTTGCCATCAACGCGGACGTCGCTCAGGGAAATTTCGGTCTTCGGGATCTCAATCGCCTGACCGGCCTCTTCCTGCATACGGGCAGCCTGCTCAATCACCTCGAGGGAAACGCCTTGGCGCTCCATCTCTTCCAGTGCGGGTTCGGTGATCTTCTTACAGGAGTTATCCAAGATGACGCGCGTCCACTTTTCGAAGGACTCCGGGTTCGTCACCTTGCGAACCACTTCCTCCATTTCCTTGCGCTGCTCTTCGGTGCCTTCTTTACCGCCCTCGATTGGCTCGAAGGTTGGAACAGCGAACTCTCCGTCCTCAAACGGATTCGCAATCGTTGGGATCGCACCGGGCTCCCCTTGTGCCTCCGTCTGCTTTTTGTCGTCGGACTTCTTCTCGCCCTTTTCGTCCTTCTTCGGCTCTTCCTTCGCCGAATTCTCGGCCTTATCTTTCTCAGAAGCCGCCGAATTCGGAGCGCTGGCAGCGGTGGACAGTCCGCCGCCCGCGGTCTCGTCATCAGAGCCACACGCAGTCAATGACATTGCCAATGCAACAACGGCAGCTGCAGCAACCTTGGAACCAGTGGTGGAAATCCTCACGACGTATCTCTCCTTACAGCGACCAGCACAACGGTTGTACCCGGCCTGTTACGTTAAAAATCGTTGATGCCAATTTTAACCACTCGTTTCTGCTGGCCCAATTACGCTCCGGTACAAAGTATCTGAACACTCTCTGTGAACTCGTTGTAAACGTCCACCCCCTCTCCACCGTGAGACAGGTAACATGGGCACACATGCACCTGTCCGTGGATCAGATCACGATCACTGCGATGGATTTACTCAGGTCATATGGCTTAGCCGATGTGTCAATGCGCAGGATCGCCAAGGAGCTCGACGTCGCACCGTCAGCGCTGTATTGGCATGTGGCAAGCAAACAGGACCTTGTGGCTCGCCTGGCAGAGCACATCGTTGCGCCCCTCACAACCTCCTCCTCACCAGCCACATCCACGAGTGAAGCAGCCAGAATGCTCCGTAACTGCCTGCTCAGCATTCGAGATGGTGCTGAGGTGACGGTCACAGCGGTAGGCAATCCGGAGTCTCCGATACACTCCCAACTCCAGCGCTTTTTCATCACATCATTGGCTATGGAAGTCGAAGGGGCGTCGACACCTCAGCTCCGCGCAACCGCCGATGCTCTCCTACACCTGATCCTTGGCAGTGCCCTCGTCCAGCAAACTGAATCCCAGCTGGTAGCGGCTACGAATGCAAGCGAAACGTTGCCACAATCACAGACCATTGAGAGGGACGACTCGTTCGCATTTTCCGTCGATCTCATCATTCGGGGGCTGCAAGCGGGCTGCTGATTGCCAGGCTGGTGAGGGTTTCGCAATGCGGGAACCCCCGGGGGGTGCACTATGGTGATTCCTTATGATTCAAAGCTCTACTTCCCCAAAGCCCGCGAACGATATCGTCGTGTGGCCTGGTTCCCCATACCCGCTAGGTTCTACCTATGACGGTGCCGGAACAAACTTCACGCTCTTTTCAGGAGTTGCGGAGAAGGTTGAACTTTGCCTTATCGACGACGAAGGCGCCGAAACTCGCATCGAACTTGAAGAGGTAGACAACCACGTGTGGCACGCCTACCTTCCAGGAATTACACCTGGACAGCGCTACGGCTACCGCGTCCATGGTCCGTGGGATCCAGCGAACGGCAAGCGCTGCGACGCGAACAAGTTGCTCGTCGACCCCTACGCGCGCGCTTTCGACGGCGAGTTCTCACAGCATTCTTCGCTGTTTTCCTATGACATCAACGCAGACGCTCCCGGAACGGGCCGCAACGAAGAAGACTCGCTGGGCCATACGATGCTCTCTGTCGTCATCAACCCGTTCTTCGACTGGGGCGATGACCGCGCACCACGCATCCCGGATGAGGAAACCGTCATCTACGAATGCCACGTCAAAGGCATGACCCAGACGCACCCTGACGTACCCGAAAACCTCCGCGGCACCTACGCAGGCATGGCACACCCAGCAGTGGTCAATTACCTCAAGGATCTGGGTGTGACGTCTGTCGAGCTCCTGCCTGTCCACCAGTTCTTGCAGGATGGGCGTCTGCGCGACCTTGGTCTGCGTAACTACTGGGGTTACAACACCTTTGGCTTCTTTGCCCCCGAGAACAACTACGCAGCTGCTGCACAGCCGAGCGACGCCGTCGCCGAGTTCAAGGGCATGGTGCGGGCGTACCACGAAGCAGGCATGGAGGTCATCCTTGACGTCGTGTACAACCACACTGCTGAAGGCAACCACCTCGGCCCCACCATTGCTTTCCGCGGCATCGACAATGAGGCCTATTACCGCCTCGTGAACAACGACAAGTCCCACTACATGGACTACACAGGCACCGGAAACTCCTTCAACGTGCGCGACCCTCACTCGCTGCAGCTCATCATGGACTCTTTGCGTTACTGGGTCACCGAGATGCACGTCGATGGTTTCCGTTTCGATCTAGCTTCGACCCTTGCGCGTGAGTTCTCTGACGTCGATCGTCTGGCAACGTTCTTCGACCTGGTCCAGCAGGACCCGGTTGTATCCCAGGTCAAGCTGATCGCCGAGCCGTGGGATGTCGGCGAGGGCGGCTACCAAGTTGGTAACTTCCCTGCGCTGTGGAGCGAGTGGAATGGTAAGTACCGCGACACAATGCGCGACTTCTGGCGTGGTGAACCAGCGACACTTGGTGAGTTCGCATCGCGGCTGACCGGTTCTTCGGACCTGTACCAGCACAACGATCGCCGCCCGACTGCGTCAATTAATTTCATCACTGCACACGACGGCTTCACGCTCAATGACTTGGTTTCCTACAACCACAAGCACAACGAAGCGAACGGCGAAGACAATCGCGACGGTGAAAGCCATAACCGTTCCTGGAACTGTGGCGTCGAGGGCCCGACGGATGACCCCGAGGTGAATCAGTTGCGCGCCCAGCAGCGTCGCAACTTCTTGACGACGCTCCTGCTCTCCCAAGGCACGCCCATGATCTCTCATGGAGACGAGCTGGCACGTACCCAGGGTGGCAACAACAACGTCTATTGCCAGGACAACGAGATTGCGTGGATGGACTGGACACAGCTCGACGACAGCGAGCAGCTGCACGAATTCACAAAGCGCCTGATCGCGATCCGCAAGGCTCACCCGGTCTTCCGCAGGCGTCGGTTCTTGGAAGGCGGTGCGCTTGGCGCGGATGTGGTCGACCGCGAGATTGCTTGGCTAGTTCCTTCCGGCGAACTCATGACGCAGTCCGACTGGGACTTCGCCTTCGGCAAGGCCTTGATGGTGTACTTCAACGGCGACGCTATCGCCGAGCCGGATGCTCGCGGTCAGCGTGTGCGAGATGATTCGTTCATTCTGATGTTCAACGCCCACTACGAAGACATCGAATTCACGCTTCTGCCACAGGAGTTCGGATCAAGCTGGGAGGTGCTCATCGATACAACTGAGCAACTTGGCTACCCGGCGAGCACGCTGACAATCGGCGCCTCGGAGACCACAGTCGTCCCGGCGCGCTCTACCGTTGTGCTGAAGCAGGTAGGTGCCCCGGTTCGCGAGGACGCCTAACTCCAGGGGCTTGACCGCCGTCAGTTTCATGTCCGGTGGGTGAGTAGTATGTGTGCTACCCGCCTACCGGATTTTTGATTGGAGCCATACGCTGTGATTACTGCTAGCCGTGCGACGTTGAGTGTTTCGAATACGGAGCTGGTCGTCACCCCAACCCCCTTGGAGGCGGCGCTGGCTGGCTCCAGCGAGCCCACGCGCATTCCGATAGAGGCAATCACAAAGGTTGACTTGACCGAAGGCGATGACTGGAGCACGGGCACCGTCAGTATCACGTGTAGCGACATCGTTGTAAACGTTGTTTTTGCGCCTGGCGCGGGCGCTGCGATGCGCGAGCTCGAGGATGCTATTTCTGCTGCACAGCGTGGCGACGCCCCGACGCAGGACGCGCAGCGAAGCGGTTCAAGCGGTTTTCCTGGCTTTGATTTCGTTGCGTTTGATGTGGAAACTGCCAACCAGAGGTGGGGTTCTATCTGTCAGATCGGTGCAGTGAAAGTCATTGATGGTGTAGAAACTGACCGCGTTTCTTGGTTGTGTATGCCTCCGGAGCAGTGGGCCGAGTTTGACCCCCACAACGTCGCTATTCATGGGATTCGTCGGGAGGACGTGGCAGACGCACCAAGTGTGGCTGACTGTATTGCGCAACTTGTCGAGTTCGCTGGTTCCCTCCCCCTTGTGGCTCACAATGCGCATTTTGATAGCACTGCACTGTTTCAAGCTGCTGGTGCAGTCGGGATTGATGCGCCACAGTTGCTCTTCGCATGCTCGTTGGCGCAGGCGCGCTCGTGCGACCTTGATGTTGAGAACCACAAGTTGCCCACCTTGGCGTCTCACTTCGGCGTGCCGCTGGAGCAGCACCACGACGCCTGCGCGGATGCTGCAGCCTGTGCGGGCATCATGGTTGGCCTGGCCCGTCGGGCGCACTACCAGGGTTCACTTGTTGGGTTTGTCCATGACGCTGGCTTCACTTTGGGCTCGATCGATTCTCATCGGGTGACTCCAGTGCTCAGGGACCGATCCGGCGCGGGGCGTGCACTGCAAGCAGAAAGCATCGCCAAGGGAGGCATGCAGGCAGCTGCCGCTGCAGTTCCTGCACCTGCTGGAAGCAACCAAGCGGGCCCCTCTAGAAAGAGCACGCCGAAGCAGAGCAAGGGTCGCAAGCCAGCTCCGTGGCAAGCGGTGGCAACCCCGGACACGGTGCCAGAACCGGCGCTCGATGCTGATGCTTCCTCGCCATTGTTTGGGCAGCACGTCACGCTGACCGGTGAGTTTTCTCCATTTGATAAGGGTGCGCTGTGGCAAGGCATTGCTGCTCAGGGTGGCCAGGTGGGCAAGAACGTGACGAAGAAGACCACCATCCTCGTTGTTGGCGAATGGGGGTCAATGACCTCGAAGGAAAAACGCGCTCGGCAGCTTATTGAGCAGGGCCAAGACATAGCACTCTGGAAGGCCGACAAGTTGTTGGACGCCTTGGGGTTGAACGAGCAGCCACCGTTTTAAAACTTTTTGGGAACCATCGGCGGGTTTGAACGGTCTAAGTACATATGACTACTCATATGCCCGCTCCGTGCGCCCCTTCAATGCTTGTACCCATTTTCCCCCGTCTGGCCCGACGTTGTGAAGTCACGTCGAGTTCTTCGCGTGCGTGGCTCACGCCAGGTTTCGGGGCTTCGACCGCTTACATCAGTTTGGCGCCCGGGTTGGTGTGCGTCTTTGACTCAGATTCGGTGGAGGGCCTGACGCACCAGTCCATTGGCGCGATGGGCTTGACGGTCCACCAGGCGTGGAACTCAGCTGCGCGCATGCTGAGCACCGATCTTCTCGAGGGCCGAGTGATCTTGGACTACCTGCCAGCGGAAAATTCGCTAGGGTTCGGAGCACCGAAGGGAGTTCAGGTGCAAAGCTCTGCTGGGTATGCGGCGTCTTGGCTCGCTCACCCGCAACTCTTCTCGACGCTCTATGCTCACGTTGATCGCGTACTCATGCCGCACAACGAATTGCTGTTCTATTCCCGCGATCAGCAAGAACTCTTCGTCTTCGACGCCACCTTGGAGGAAGTTCTGGCGTTCGCCAATCCGGAGCACGTCATGCGCTATTCGGTTGGCTTCCCTCTCTCTTGTGATTCTCGCGTCCGCAGCTAAGTGCGTCTTGAGCTACTAGGGTGGCTGGTAACTTCAAGGAGGACGTATTGCAAGCCCCAATTACATCAACCTACCGTCTCCAGCTGCGTGGCCCACAAGCCGATCCGTCGGGTCGCGCGTTCGGCTTCGACCAGGCAGCGCAGTGTCTGCCCTATTTGGAGTCACTCGGTATTTCCCATGTGTACCTCTCTCCTATCTTGCAGGCACTGCCGACATCGAATCACAACTATGACGTCACTGACCCGACTGTGGTCAACCCGGAACTGGGTGGACTAGCAGGCTTCCGGCGCTTCGTGGAGGCAGCCAGAAAACTCAACCTTGGCGTGATAATCGATATCGTGCCGAACCACCTGGGTGTCGCTTCCCCGCAGCTCAATAGCTGGTGGTGGGACGTTCTCAAGCATGGTCGCGACTCTGAGTACGAGCGCTACTTCGATATCGATTGGCACGCTGACAACGGGGCGGGCGGGAAGCTCGGCCTGCCGATCTTCGGGAAGGAACACGACGAAGATGCTCTCACGCTGCGCTATTTAGATCAGGACAACCCCGAAAGCGGCATCGTGCTGGCCTACTACGACAACGTATTCCCACTCAAGCCAGGCACCTGCTCTTCCCTCGACGACGATCCGAAGGAGGTCTACGAGCGTCAGTCCTACAAGCTGATGTTTTGGCGCGACGGCATCATTTCTTATCGCCGATTCTTCTCTGTCAACGGGCTTGCGGGCATCCGACAAGAGGACCCCGCGGTCTTTGAACACACGCATGCGATCATCCGCCAGCTTGTGGCTGAGGATCTGATTGACGGCGTCCGCGTCGACCACCCGGATGGACTCACGGATCCTTTCGGGTACTTGTCACGGCTTCGTGATGTTGTTGGTCCCGATCGCTGGCTGGTCGTCGAGAAGATCTTGGAGGCCGACGAGCCGCTCGACCCACGCCTGCGCGTCAACGGCACAACTGGCTACGACGCGCTTCGCGAGCTCGACGGCATCTTCGTCAACCAGACGGCCGAGGATACACTCAGTATGCTCGCACTGCGCCAATCGGGCTCCACGTGGGATCAGGCGGCGCTTGATGCCGCGGCGCTACAGCTCAAGCGTGAGGTGGCAACGCACGAGCTTCAGGCGGAGGTTCGCCGTCTCACGCGCGCTATTCGGCGCGATAACTTTTCGACGGCCGGCTCCGCCGTCTCTGACGAAATCCTCGTTGACACCGTTATTGCATTAGTCGCAGCCATCCCCGTCTACCGCGCCGATTACCGATCACTGTCCAGGATTACCGCGACGGTCGTTGCCGATATGGCGCAGCGCTTCCCTTCCCGGCGCGACGCCCTCGACCTCATCGCGGCTGCCCTGCTCGCTGAAGGTGAGGCAAGCACCCGCTTTGCGCAGGTGTGTGGCGCAGTCATGGCAAAGGGCGTCGAGGACACGTTGTTCTATAGGGCGAACCGGTTGGTGGCGCTGCAGGAAGTAGGAGGCGCTCCTGGCCGTTTCGGGGTTGGTGCGGCAGAGTTCCACTTGTTGCAGCAAGAGCGTGCTGAGCTGTGGCCACAAACAATGACGACGCTGAGCACCCACGATACGAAGCGCTCCGAAGATACCCGCGCGCGGATGCTGGAGATCGCCGAAGTACCAAACGCGTTTGCGGAGTTAGTGAACACGACGACAGCGCTGTTGCCTCCGCCAGACCACGCCACGGCGCATTTCTTACTGCAGAACATCGTGGGGATTTGGCCCGCGGATGGGGTTGTGACAGAGACGCTTTCGCAACGGTTGCGTGACTATGCGCTGAAGGCGATCCGCGAGGCCGCTCTTCATACCAGCTGGTTCGACCCCGATGAAGGGTACGAGCAGCAGGTACTGGATTGGGTGAATGCGGTATTGGCAGGCCCTGCGACTTCGCTGATTTCGGACTTCGTGGCGACTCTCCACGAGGGGGCCGTCGCGGTATCACTGGGACGCAAGGTGCTCCAATTGGCTGGCGCAGGTGTCCCCGATACTTATCAGGGCATGGAGTTTTTCGAACCCACACTCGTAGACCCGGACAACCGCAGCTTCATCGACTACACCGCACGCACGCAAACGCTGCACCGGTATCTCGATGCACGGCAGCAACCGCAGTTCAATCTGGGTGACTTCTTGGGCTGCGAGCAAGCCGGTTCGCCGGGCCGGTCCTGGCCCGGCCTGTCCGAGTCTGTAGACGCCGCAAAGCAGCTGGTCATCCGTGAATGCCTTACGGCACGAAAGACCACGCCGACCTTGTTTACCGAGGGGAAGCACCGCGCGGTGTTTGCGGTCGGCCCATCCCAGCAGCACTTTGTTGGATTCGCTCGTGAGCACCGGGATACGGCCGAGATTGGTGTGATTGCGGTTGCAACCCGAAAGCCCCTTGAACTTGCGCGCCGGGGTGGCTGGGAGGACACCACACTGACGCTGCCGCAGGGCTCCTGGTTCGAGCGGTTCACCGGTAGAGAGTTTCACGGCACTGTCCCGGTCGGTGTCCTGCTCGAGTACCTTCCTACTGCGCTGTTGGAGCGTCGAGAGGCCGTCGAATAGCAACGGTGGGTACACTGTTGTGCCGATGAACACGAAGCACAATGACACAATCGCGCAACTCGGCAACACCTACTTCGCGTGGCTGCGGCAACACGAAGGGGTTGCCGAGGAGTTTCGTCATGCGCTCCACGAGCTCATGATCGACGCCGGTATCAACTTTGACCGCGTCGATGTCCGCATCAAAAGCTGGCCTTCGCTGAAAGAAAAAGCTAAGAAGCGTCGTGGTGGAAAGATTGTGTACCCGGACCCGTGGAACGACATCCGTGACCTCATCGGGGCCCGCATCACCGTGATGCATTCCACCGAAATACCGGCGGTGCTGCGCCTTCTGGCGGATCAATTCGATGTGCTCCGAAGCGTGGACAAGGCACAGGAGACGAGGGTGTCGGGCACGTTCGGATACGGCTCGCACCACCTGGTACTCCAGGTAGGTGAGCATAACGAGGAGCTCGAACACTACCGCGGGCAAGTCTTCGAGGTGCAAGTACGGACGGTGCTACAGCACGCGTGGGCGGAGTTCGAGCACGATGTGCGATATAAGCGCTCTCACGGCGAGCTGGACCCACAAATTGATCGCGCGTTCACGCTCGCAGCCGGGCTTATCGAGCTTGCGGATCAGCAGTTCGACCAAATCGCAGAGCTGTCCAACCCGCAAAAACAGAGCCCGAGCGCTCCCGATACCGCAGCGGCATTGACACCAGAGACGCTCCCCGGCGTGCTCACCGTGATCCTTGGGGCGTCGTTTCCCCTGTCCCGCGTTGACGATTACAGATTCTTGCACGAGCTACTCAGCGCCGACGGCATCGAAACAGTCTCTGCTCTCGCGGAGTTAGCGAACCCGGCAGACATCGAAGCCGTGCAGAACACGCTGCAGACGCGGTTCACCCCAGGCCAAGTCAGGCTTGTCGACGACCTCCTGCTGAACAAGTACGGACAGGAGCACATCAACCGCACGTGGGAAAGCGGAAACCGGCCATTACTACGCAAACGCAAACTTACACGCAGGCTCACCCAACTCCGTGAGGGCGGTGCCCCGCAAACACACTCGGGCGACAACGCCTAGAAGCTGTTGCGTCCCCGCAGGCGGTCGAGCTGCCTGCGCTCTTTCTTCGTCGGCCGGCCTGCCCCACGATCCCGTACGGGCAGCGCACCAAACACCTCCGATGTCACAGGAGGTGGCGAATGGTCTACATAGCAGGTCGTGGCGATTTTCGCTCCGGCGCGCTTCTGCAGCGTCTGGGTGACTTCCAGGTCAAGGTAGCGGTGGTCCTTCCACACCTTGAGCCGATCCCCTGGCACGACTTGTGCTGAGGGCTTGACTGCTTTGCCATTGAGCTTGGCGTGTCCGGCGCGAACCGCCTCCGCGGACAACGAGCGCGTCTTAAAGATGCGGACAGCCCAGAGCCAGACGTCGATCCTCGTCGCGGTGGTATTTGGGCTAGTCATCGTGCTTGTTTAGTAGCTGTCGTGATGGTTTACGATCCTTTGCACCTTGCTCCAGTTGATATAGCCACCAACCACGCCAATGACAAGGCACACGATAAACAGTTGCCACGAACCGGCAATCAGGCCGAGCGCTACACCAGCGCCGAGGCCACCGCCGGCCCACACGACTGCGTTCTTGGAGTAACGGCGTACCGCTTGCTTGCGGGATTCAATCGGATTCGATGGACGAGGCTGCATAGTCATGGTTCACAGTTTAGCGTGCAGATTCAATCCATTGGCGGCCTGCTTCTTCTGCCTCCGCTCGGCCCTGGGTGCTCGCTGCGAGTTGCGCGTCGAGTGCTTCGCGTTGTCCGGGGTCGTGCGCCAGCGTGTACGTGGCGGCGGCACCGTACTCGACGTTGACAATGTCAAAGCCTGCGTTGCGCAGCTCGGCCTCAATGCGACCTGCCTCCGCGTGCGGCAGATCGACGCGCACGAGTTCCTTTGTACTACGCAGCACCCGCGGTACCAGTGGAAGCGTCTGCCCAACCGAGTCAGAGTAGGCGTGAACCAGCCCTCCTGCACCCAGCTTGATACCACCGAAATATCGGATCACGACAGCGGTGAGGTCAAGCATTTCGGAGCCGTGCAGCATATCGAGCATCGGTTTGCCTGCGGTGCCGGAGGGCTCCCCATCGTCGGATGAGCGTTCGACGGGCAGGGCGTCGTCGACGTGCAGAATATATGCGGAGCAATGGTGACGTGCATCGGGGTAGGTCTCACGGGCCTGCTGGATCAGGGCCCGCGCCTCGGCTTCAGACTGGGTGCGGCCAATCCAAGTGATGAATCGGGATCGTTTGATCTCGATCTCGTGAGTGGTGATGTCACCGGCGGCGGGCAGTTCGTACGATGTGCGCATAGTGCTTCCACTCTAAATCCATTGCGACGGTTATGGTACTTCCATACAGTTGGTGGTATGTCTAGCAAGCACACTCCGATGCCCCAACAATTTGGGGTGTGGGCTCCGAACGCGCACGGCGCGCGCCTGCACCTCCACGACAGCGAAGGGCCCCGCACGCTCGAGATGCAGCGTGACGAGACCCGCCGGGACTGGTGGGTGGTTCCGCGCGAAGTCGCCCAACCCGAAATTGGTGCGCGCTACAGCTTCTCCTTGCTTCGTGACGGCGAGTGGTCACAGCCACTACCCGACCCTCGTTCGCGCTTCCAGCCCGAGGGCGTCCACGGCCCATCAGAGGTGACCAGCAGCACGTTCGATTGGACGGATGATTCGTGGGAAGGCATCGCACTTCGCGACCAAGTCCTCTACGAGCTCCACGTGGGCACCTTCACGCCACAGGGGACATTCGAGGGGGCCGTCGAAAAGCTTGATTACCTTGCCGAACTTGGCGTCAACTCCATCGAGTTGCTGCCGGTGCAGCCCTTCGCGGGTGCCCGCAACTGGGGCTACGACGGCGTGGACTGGTTCGCCGTGCAGGAATCGTACGGCGGCCCCGAGGGCCTCAAGACCCTTATCGACGCTGCTCACGCCCGCGGTATCGCCGTCATCCTCGACGTGGTGTACAACCACTTCGGCCCCGAAGGTAACTACAACGGCAACTTCGGTCCGTACACAACCGCAGGGCACACCGACTGGGGTGACGTGATCAACCTGTCCGGTGCCCACTCGGATGAGGTCCGCGCATATGTACTCGACGCCGTGCGCCAATGGCTCGACGAGTTCCACGTCGACGGCCTGCGACTGGACGCGGTGCAGACCTACGACGACCGCCTGGCGTTCTCCATCATGGAAGAAATCAAGAACGTCGCCAACGAAGTCGAACACACCACTGGTATCCCCCGCACCATCATCGCGGAGTCCGAGCAAAACAACCCCCGGCTCCTCGAATCCCCAGAACGCGGCGGCTACGGACTCGACGCCCACTGGCTAGACGACGTCCACCACGGGATCCACACACTCGTCACCGGCGAGCGTGCCGGGTACTACGCCGACTATGGCACGCTCGAAATCCTGGCGGATACACTGCGCAACGGATACCGCTTCCGCGAGGACTACTCCGTGTACCGCCAGCGTACCCACGGCAAGGCGCTCGACCTTGACCGCGTCGCACCGTGGCAGATGGTCACCTACACCACCGACCACGACCAGACCGGAAACCGTGCGAAGGGTGACCGCCCGTCGCAGTATCTCAGTGCGCGCAAGCAGGTACTCAAGGCGGCCGTCGTACTCTTATCTCCATTCAGCCCGATGCTTTTCATGGGCGAAGAGTTCGGTGCACGCACGCCGTTCCCATTCTTTGTCTCGCACAGCGATCCACAGCTCCTGGAAATGACCCGCCAGGGGCGCATGAACGAGTTCGCCCGCATGGGGTGGGACTCCTCAGCCGTCCCGGATCCTGCCGCGGAGGAAACGTTTACCTCCGCGAAGCTCGACTGGAACTTCGACGAGGAGCAGCTCGAGATCCTCAGCGCGTACAAGAAACTCATCGAGCTGCGCAAGCAGTACCCGATGGCGCGCGACGACCTCCGCCAGCTGACCGTAGATCACGGCCCAGCCCAGGGCGCAGACGACGCGTGGCTAACCATGGGTGACCAGGCAGTGCTGGTGGCAAACTTTGGGTCGGAGGGCACCGTCGCCCCAGTGGGCGGAACCCTGCTGTACACCTTCGGTGGCGCCGAGGTCTCCGCCGACGAAACCCGCTTAGAACCGTGGGCATTCGCCCTGGTTATGCCGACACAATAAAGTCATACTCTGGTGTGCCTGGGAGGAGGCGTCGGCAATCAATGACCGACGCCTCCATCCGCTCAAGCAACGGCTCAAGATCACTCGCGCAAGACAGCTCCAGGCCGACGAGCGCGGCGCCGGTTTCCTTGTTGTTCTTCTTCAAATATTCGAACAGCGCGATGTCATCGTTGGGGCCGAGGATGTCGGTAAGGAACGTGCGCAGCTGCCCTGGCTCCTGAGGGAAGTTCACCAAAAAGTAGTGCTTCAGTCCGCGGTGCACAAGCGAACGCTCCATGACCTCTGCGTAGCGCAACACGTCGTTGTTGCCACCAGAGATGATGCACACCACCGTGCTGCCCGGCTGCAGCTTCATCTGCGATAGTGCCGCCACAGACAGCGCGCCCGCAGGCTCCGCGATGATGCCCTCGTTTTGGTACAGCTCCAGCATCGACGTGCACACCGCGCCTTCTTTGCAACGCAGCAGGTGCGTGCGAGCAAGGTTTTCCTCAATAACAGCGAACGGGAAATCGCCGGTGCGCTTCACAGCAGCGCCGTCCACAAAGGACTCAATTTCGTTGAGCGTCACAGGGTGACCAGCCTCCAGGGCGGCCTCAAGCGACGGTGCGCCCTCGGGCTCAACGCCTACGACCGCAGTGCCAGGCACCATGTCGGACACGTAGGAAAGCACGCCAGCCAGCAAGCCTCCCCCGCCGACTGGCACGAAGATGATGTCCAGCTCGCGGCCCATAACTGACAACTGCGACACGATCTCCGCCGCAACTGTCCCCTGCCCGATGACGGTATCACGGGCGTCAAAAGGCTCAACCATGGTTGCACCGCGCTCAGCAGCGTCCTTGCGGGCGGCCTCCGCAGCGGCGTCAAACGTATCCCCCACGACGACCAACTCGATGTTTTCGCCACCGTGCACCAGGATTCGGTCTCGCTTCTGCTTCGGCGTTGGCTTCGGCACAAAAATCTTGCCCTGGATCCCCAACGCCCGACATGCGTAGGCCACACCCTGAGCGTGGTTGCCCGCTGACGCCGCAACGACGCCGGCTGCACGCGCCTCGTCACTGAGCCGTGAGATGCTGTAATACGCACCGCGAATCTTGTAGGAACGAACGTCTTGCAAATCTTCCCGCTTGAGGAAAATCTCGGCACCGTACTGCTGCGACAAACGGGGGCAGTACTGCAACGGTGTCGGCTCAATCACCGCAGAAATCTTCGACTGCGCTGCTTGAACGTCTGCGGCGTGTACCGCGTGGAAAGCTGGCTGTTCCTGTTCACTCATAACAGCAAAGTGTATACCGCTGCACCACGTCTAGGTGATACTTTGCCGTAGCCAGTCCAGGCGTTCTAACTATTAAAAGCGTCAATTATCTGCTAGATTTTCTAGCAACAATTCGTGGAGACCGTAGCATTTCATTGACATTGCTGTGGTTTCGCCTCGAATTCCTATCCTTTCAAACAACTTCAGGAGATTTCATGAAGCGCATTTCCACCGTTGCCGTTGCCGCCGCAACCGCAATCTCGTTGACCGTCGCCCCTGCGTTCGCAGAGGAGAACGCCCCAGCGAAGGACACCACGGCTCCAACCGCCGAGCAGACCCCTGGTGACACCAAGGATCAGAACACCCAGGAAACCCCTGACACCGGCAAGGAGTCCGACAAGAAGGACGAGGAGAAGCCAGGCGAGACCGAAAAGCCAGGCGACAACAGCAAGAATCCTGACACCAACACCAACAACAATACGAAGACGTCCGGCAGCTCCAAGGGCCACGCCCTCGGTGCTTTCGCAGGTATCCTCGCGGCTGTCCTGACCACTGGTTTGATCGTCCTGTCTGACCCGACTGGCCTCAACAAGCTCATCGACATGGCGAATGCGCAGTTCCACCTGGGTCTCGGCCACGTCCACGTGCCGAAGGTGTTCTAAGCTTCACCACTACTTCAGACAAACAGGGAGTTGAACGTGAATACACGCTCACTGGTCGCTCTTGCCATTACTACCGCCCTCGGTGGTGCTTGCCTCACGGCAAGCCCACTGATGGCACAAGAGAAGCAAGACACGCCGACCACGCAATCACGTGTTACTGCCACAGAAACAGCACCTGCTGTGACCGTGACGGTTACCGCTTCGCCAGTACCAAAGACCACGGAGCCACGAAAAGCTGAAGGCCCAAGCTCCGAAGCGATCAACAAAGGCATCATGACCGATGAAACTCGCGAGATTTTCAGCTATATCTCGGCTGGCATCGCACTCTTTGTCGGGCTGATTCAGATGATCACCGCGGCGATCAAGGTTATCCCTGGAGCGCAGGACAAACTGAAGTCCATGCTTAAGTAGCTGCGTAGCAAGTAACGCTAAGGCCGGTGCCCATCTCTTTCCGAGGTGGGCACCGGCCTTAGCGCTTCTGCTACTTCCGATTAGCCGAAGAGCTGACGTGATGCAATCTCCGCGCCCTTCACCAGTGATTCCAGCTTCGCCCAGGCGATCTGGTGGTTCAGGCGCCCACCCAAGCCGCAGTCTGCCGAAGCGATAACGTTTTCTGGGCCGACGACCTCGGCGAACTGAACGATCCTATCCGCAACCAATTGTGGGTGCTCGACAGCGTTCGTGCTGTGCGAAATGACACCCGGGTAAATAACGCTGCCCTCTGGCAACGCGTGGTCCTGCCAAACGCGCCACTCATGCGCGTGACGCGGCGATGCCCCCTCGAAGGAAAAGCCGCCAACCTCTGCCCGCAGGATCTCCTCGATAATGTCGCCGAACGGTACGTCGGTAACGTGCGGGCCGTGCCACGAACCCCAGCAAATGTGCAGGCGAGTCAGTTCCTTCGGCAAGTCGCGGATGGACTCATTGATGGCGTCGATACGAATACGCAGCCACGCACGGTAGTCTTCCAGGGTCGGCTCGGGATTAATCTGATCCCAGGATTCCGCAAGGTCAGGTGCGTCGAGCTGCACGGTCAAACCGGCGTCGGTAATTGCCTTGTACTCGTGTGCCATCGCAGCAGCACACGCCTGTACGACTTCTTCGTCGGTGTTGTAATACTCATTCTTCAGACGGGCGGCGGAGCCTGGCGAAAGCGCTGCGACAAACCCCTGCGTGGCACCGGCGCGATCCATGGAGCGCTTCAGCAGTGCGACGTCCGTCTCAACTTCCTGCTGGCCAATGTAGGTAATCGGACCCGTGAACTTCGGGTTACCAACCTTCGCACGGCCAGTGAAAATGCCGGAGTGTGGGTCGGAGTACGCCTCGGAAAAGAGTGCGCGGTCTCGGCGATCAGCGAAGCTGGTCAACTCAATGTTTCCAGGCGTGGAACGCTTGATCTCCTGCGAGGCCCAGCGGTCCTCGTCGGTCATGGTCAGTCCACCAAGACGAGAGAAAGAGTAGTTCCACCAAGCACCGTAGTCGACCGCGCCAGAGGTGATGTGACCGTACTCACCCTCGTTGATGATGTCGATGCCCAGGTCAACCTGGCGCTGCACAACCTCGTCGATCGCGCGCTCAAGGATCTCCTTGAAGTCCTCGTCGTTGATTTGCTGCTCCGAACGAAGTTGGTTCGCTTCGAGCAGCTCAGGGGTGCGCGGCAGGGACCCAACGTGTGTTGTCAAAATCTTGTGCTCGGACATATATTATGCTCCACTCATTCGCCTCTTAGCTGGTATTGATTCCAACGACAGAGTGTAGCCAAGCTGATTTTCACACCGGGGAATATATTCACTCCCCTCCACTAGCCGAGGATCCCAACCCCCATCGTCGCCTTCAGATCGCCCATTAAGCTCGCCGAACGCTCCACCCGCAGATGGTCGCCTAACACCATCATTTGCGTCTCGTCGCCATGTACAAGGTTCAGGTACACATCCGAGTCGCCCGGGTTGTTCTGCAGCACGCCCTTCAAACGCTGGATATTATCCACAGTGCACTGCTCGGTGCGCAGCGTGAGACGCAGTGGCAGCCCAGCACCGTTGCCAGGCCCGAGCTCCGGCGTTTTGACGTCGTCGCCGAACAGGCTCATGCGTTCGTCACGGATCGAGACGTGCGCCTTCACAAGGATGATATTGTCTTCCACAATTTGTGGCGCAACCAGCGAATACACCTTGTTAAACAGCAACACGTCAACGGAGGCGCCGTGGTGATCCTCAATCGTGACGATCGCCCAAGGGGAACCGTCCTTCTTCGAGAAACGCCGATCGACCGAAGAGATCAGACCGCCAATCGTTACCTCGGCGCCGTTTCGCAATTCACCGGAGAGGATCGTCGTTAACTGAGTATCGGTCTGTGCGTCAATTGCTTCCTCGAAGCCGTCAAGCGGGTGGCCCGAAACATACAAGCCCAGCATCTCACGCTCGAGAGCAAGTTTGTGTTTCTTGTCCCACTCCTCATCCGGGATCTGCAGCGCAAACGCGTTGTCAGCAGCAACAGCGTCGTCACCTCCGAAAGAGGCGAACAGGTCGAACTGCCCCTTGTCAGCAGCCTTCTTTGTGGTAAGCACCGAATCGACGGCATCCTCCTGGATGAGCATCAATCCCTTGCGCGGGTGCCCAAGCGAGTCAAACGCACCGGCCTTAATTAGAGATTCAGTAATTCGCTTATTACATGGCAGTAGGTCAATCTTGTCGAGGTAGTCAGAGAAGCTCGTGAACTCGCCCTTCGTCCGGCGTGTCTCCTTAATCGATTCAACAACTTCGACGCCGACGTTACGCACCGCCGCGAGGCCGTATCGAACGTCCTCGCCAACAGCCATAAAGTTCTCTTCGGAAGCATTAATATCTGGCTGGAGCACGGAAATGCCAAGGTGGCGGCAGTCGGAAAGGTAGATCGCCGACTTGTCCTTCTTATCGCCCACCGAGGTCAACAACGCCGCCATGTACTCAGCGGTGTAGTTCGCCTTCATATACGCCGTCCAGTAGGACACTAGCGCGTAACCTGCAGCGTGCGATTTGTTAAACGCGTACGAGGCGAACGGCTCAATAATCTGCCACAGTGCGTCCATCGCGCTCTTGGAATAGCCGTTGTCCTGCATCCCCGACCAGAACTTCTCGTACTGCTGCGCCAGCACCTCTGGCTTCTTCTTACCCATGGCCTTACGGAAGCCGTCTGCCTCACCAGCGGTGTAGTTCGCAACCTTTCGGGAGATCTCCATGATCTGCTCCTGGTACACGATCAAACCGTAGGTTTCGTCCAGGATGTCCTTCAGTGGCTCCTCAAGTTCCGGGTGGATGGCCGTAATCGGCTTGCGGCCGTTCTTACGGTCCGCGTAGTCCCAGTGGGCGTTCATGCCCATCGGGCCTGGGCGATACAGTGCAAGCGAGGCGACGATGTCCTTAAAACCAGTCGGGCCCATGCGCTTGAGCAGCTCTTGCATGCCACCCGAGTCCAGCTGGAACACGCCAAGCGTATCGCCGCGAGAGAGCAACTCGTATACCTTCGGGTCATCAGTACTCAACGACTCAAGGTCGATGGTCTCGCCGCGGTTCTTCTTCACGTTTTCCAGTGCGTCGCCAAGCACGGTGAGGTTTCGCAGGCCAAGGAAGTCCATCTTCAGCAAGCCGATGGCCTCACACGCTGGGTAATCCCAACCAGTAATGATCGCACCGTCGGCAGGCCGCTTCCACATCGGGATGTGGTCCATCAAAGGCACCGACGCCATAATCACGGCACAAGCGTGCACGCCTGCCTGGCGCACAGTACCTTCAAGGCCACGCGCCGTCTCGTAGATGCGGGCTACATCCGGGTCAGTCTCAATCATGGAGCGCACCTCGGTCGCCTCGTTATACCGCGGGTGCTCCGGATCCGTAATACCTGCCAGCGGAATGTCCTTCGCCATGATCGCAGGAGGCAGCGCCGCGTTAATACGGTCCGCCATCTGGAAGCCGGGCTGGCCGAAGTTCACCTTGGCCGAGTCCTTAATAGCCTGCTTCGTCTTAATCGTGCCGAAGGTAATCACCTGTGCGATCTTGTCCTCGCCCCAGCGCTCTGCAGCGTACGTGATCATTTCCCCGCGGCGGCGGTCGTCGAAGTCGATATCAATATCAGGTGCCGACGGCCTCTCCGGGTTCAAGAACCTCTCGAAGAGCAGGCCATGCTCCATCGGGTCAATGTTCGTGATGGTCAGCGCGTACGCCACAAGCGCACCCGCCGCGGAGCCACGGCCCGGCCCGACGCGAATGCCGACCTCGCGCGCATGCTTGATCAGCTCGGCAACGATGAGGAAGTAGGACGGGTAGCCCTTCATATCGATGACGTCGATCTCGTAGTTCGCGCGCTCGATGTATTCCTCCGGCACCTCCCTGCCCTCGAAGCGCGCCTGCAAACCACGCATCACTTCCTTGCGCAGCCACGTTGTTGGGGTCTCCCCTTCCGGCACGTCAGCCACCGGCATCCGGTCGTGCGGATGTTCCTCCCACAGCTCGCTGTAGTCACCGACACGCTCCGCAATCCACAGGGTGTTATCGCAGGCGTCAGGCACCGTGGAGTCCCACAGGTCGCGCATCTGCTCAGCTGACTTGATGTAGTAGCCGGTGCCGTCGAACTTAAAGCGGTCCGGGTCCATCAGCGTCTTGCCGGTCTGCACACACAACATGGCCTCGTGCGCCGGCGCCTGGGACTCCAGGACGTAGTGACAGTCGTTCGTCACCAGTGGCGGAAGATCGAGCTCCTTGCCGATGCGCAGCAAGTCATTACGTACGCGCTGCTCAATATCCAGACCGTGGTCCATGAGCTCGAGGAAGTAGTTATCACGCCCGTAGATGTCCTGCCACATCGCCGCGGCCTCAAGAGCCTCACGGTACTGGCCAAGCCGCAAACGGGTTTGCACATCACCCGACGGGCACCCCGTGGTGCCGATGATGCCGTCGGCATGTTCGGCGACGAGCTCCGCATCCATGCGCGGCCACTTACCAAGCTGCCCCTCGTACGAAGCCAGCGACGAGAGCTTGAACAGATTGCGCAGGCCGGTCGCGTTTTCTGCCAGCATCGTCTGGTGCAGATACGCACCGGAGGCGGATACATCGTCGCGCTTCTGGTCAGGGGTGCCCCACAGCACGCGCTTCTTATTCAGGCGCGACTCCGGCGCCAAGTAGGCCTCGATGCCAATGATCGGCTTCACCCCCGCGTCCACCATCTGGCGGTAAAACGCGTTCGAGCCGAACATATTACCGTGGTCAGTCATGCCCACTGCGGGCATGCCCTGGCGCACGACCTCCTCCGCAAGCATGTCAACTTTCGCCATGCCATCGAGCATCGAAAACTCGGTGTGGTTATGCAGGTGGACGAAGGAAGATTTTTTGGCCATGCGCTTCATCTTATCCAGACTTCGGACACGGCCAAAAGAGCCAGCAACCAGCGAACTTATTCGTAACGCAAAGCATCAATAGGCTGCATCTTTGCAGCCTTCGCGGCCGGATAGGCACCGAAGAAAATACCGGTTGCCAGCGAAAACCCGAGCGCCAGCACAATTGCGCCGAGCGGCGGCCAAGTAAAGGCATCGAATGCGGCCGTCGCGATCATGCCAATCGCCCCGCCCAGAATTACACCGATGATGCCGCCAATCAGGCACACCAGCATCGCCTCGACGATGAACTGTGTACGGATATCGCTTTGCTTGGCTCCCAACGCCTTGCGCACACCGATCTCCCGCGTGCGCTCAGTGACGGTGATCAGCATGATGTTCATCACACCGATACCACCGACCAGCAAAGAGATACCGCCGATCGCGGAAAGCACTGTCGACATGATGCGGAATACGCTCGTCAGCTCTTCCAAGCTCGAGGAAAGATCCACCACCTCAATGGTGTAATCCTCGTTATTGGCGTACCAACGGTCCATGTAGTGCTGCAGGTCGGCCTGGAAGGTCTTCGCGTCTTCATCCGGCGCCGATTGCACCGAAAATGACGTGAACCAGTCGCTGTCAAGCCCAACGCGATCTGCAGCGGTGAGCGGGATATAGATGTCCGCAAACTGTTCTGCGGCACCAAACATTCCGCCGCCTCGGGAATCTTCCTCGCCATCGAGCACGCCCACGATAGTGAACACTGCCGGCTGGTCGTCTACAACCACATCGATGCGCTTGCCCAAACTGGCTTGGGCGTTGCCGTCGAAGAGGGCGTCGATAAGCGAGGGGCTCACGACTGCGAGCGGCCGGTGCCCATCGATGTCATCCTGGGAAATCTCGCGGCCGAACTGCACTTCGATGTTTCGCACCTTCATCGAGTCTGCAAGGACCGGCTTGACGTTCGTGGACACAGTTGTGTCATCGGAGACCACTTCCCCACTCGTGGAAACATCGATGTCCACGCCCTGGATACGGTCCCCAAATGCCTGACGCAGCTCATCGAGCTGCTCGGGAGTGACTGCGTTGCGCTCATCGGATGGTGGCGCGTAAGAAAACGCCGCGAAGGGATCCTCGGATGCATCCGCGTCATCGGGACGCTCATGCACCATCACCGGGTGCGTCGTAGTGCCGACGCCTTCAAGCCCCGACATCACCTGGCGCTCCAGACCACGACCCAGCGTCATAATAATGACCACTGCCATAATGCCGATAATGATGCCCAGCAGCGTCAGCAACGAGCGAAGCTTGTTCTTCCGAAGCGACGAGGAGGCAAGCTTGATTGACTCTCCTACGTTCATGGCCTCGCCCCCAGTGGGGCGCGAACCTGCGCGATGCGCCCGTCCATCATCTCTACAATGCGGCCGGTTTCTTCTGCCAACTCAGGGTTGTGCGTGATGAAGACGATGGCTTTGCCAAGGTCGTCGTGCAGCTCGTGGAAGAGGTCCATCACCATGCGGCCCGTCTTGGAGTCAAGCGCGCCTGTGGGCTCGTCGGCGAGTAACAGGTCAGGGTCATTGGCAAGGCTGCGAGCAATTGCCACGCGCTGCTTCTGCCCACCCGACAGTTCGTTCGGGTTATGGTGCAAGCGGTCGCCCATGCCCATCATGTTCAAAAGTTCAGCGGCGCGCTCCTCGCGCTCTTTCTTATCGACGCCCGCATACATCATTGGCATCGCCACATTTTGCAACGCGTCGATTCGACCAATCAGATTGAAGTTCTGGAAGATAAAGCCGATGTTCTGGCTACGGTACGCGGCCAGCTCGTTGTCCGACTTGGCGTACACCGGCTCGCCGTTGAACGCGTACGCGCCGTCTGTCGGCCGGTCGAGCATGCCAACCAAGTTCATCAGCGTCGACTTGCCGCAACCCGACGGGCCGACGATAGAGACAAATTCGCCCTGCTCTGCATGGAAGTCGATGCCATGCAGCACGGTCAGCTCGCTGGGCTCTCCGACGTTGTACGTCTTGACGATCCTGCGCATGTCAATGAGCAGACCACTCTTCGACATCGCCTCTTGCCCTGCAGGTGTGTGCAGTGCTGGTTGAGGTTGCGCAACTGGCTCTGTCGGCGTTGGTACTTCGAGCTCCTCCGTCGAAGGCTCGGCGGCCTCAAACAACTCGTCGAACTCTGCGTCGGTGGCATCGTCCTGTACGCGTTGTCGGGAGTGCTTTCGGAAGGGATTCCGTGCCATCGCCTACCCCTCCTTTTCCGCTGGCGCGGAAGACTTCGGCGCTGCAGAAGACGTCGCCGGAGTGGTTGCAGCGGCACTGCCTGTCGGCTTCTTGTCCTTTGCGTCCTTTACCTGCTCAGGATCAAAATTTTCATCGTTGACCTTCACCGTGGAGCCAACCTTGTCCTTGAAGTTCTCAGGCCAGTTGATCACGATGTCGCCTGGCTTGAGCTCGCCCCCCGTGACAGCGACGTCAACGTCATTCTTCGCACCGGTCTTGACAGTGCGCTCTTCTACGACGCCGCTGGTATCTCCTGGGTTTTCCGTTGCCAGCACCAAGACCTTGTTTTCGTCGTAGACGGCATCGCGTGGAATGTTGATCGAGTTCTTTGCTTCTTCCGTGATGATCTCCGCGCGCACGCTGCCGCCAAGCAACAGCCCTTCTTTGTCGCCGGTGACTTCGATCTCAACGGGGAACATCACCGAGGAGCCTCCGCCGCTGCCACCTGCGGACATTGCGGCTGCAGCCTCTGCCCCACTACCAGCACTCGCGCCTGTGGAACCGACCGGGGAAACTCGCGTGACGCGCCCAGTGAACTTCTTCTTACCCGTCGCAGTCGAGGTGAACTCAACGCGGTTGTCCTGCTTGATCGCCGGGACGTCCGCCTCGCGCACACTCGCGCGGATCAACAGTCGGGAGTCATCTGCGATGCCAAGGACGCGACCCTGCGGGATATCGCCTACCTGCACGTCAACGTTGGTGACTACGCCAGCCATTGGAGCGTTAATCGTTGCTTCCTGCACTTGGAGCTGCAGCGTGCCGTCGTCGTCAGCGGCAGAAGCACTCTCTGCTGCGCGCCACGCGGAGTCAACCTGTGCCTGGAGCTGCTGCCGCTCCTGCCCGGCCTGCGCCTTGGCGGCCTCCAGCGCGGCTTGCGACTCCTGAAGTGCAGCTCGAGCCTGCTCCACGCTCAGCATCGGGACAGCACCCTGGCCGCCACCCGGAACTTGACCCGGCGCGGCCGGGGCTGCAGGAGGTGCCGTGCGGATGCCGTGGCCGGAACCGCCTGGCAGACGGGAGGACAAATCGCCGGCCATCTTTTGAACGTGGGCTGCGATCTTCGGCGAAGCGATCATCCGTGCGCCACCCTGCGCGGCAAGCGCAGCATCAAGCGCTGCCTGCGCCTGATCCACCTGGGCCTGCGCCTGAGCCACGGCCGGGTTGGAGCCGTTTGCCATCGCCTGGTCGTACGCGTTGAGCTGATTCTTGGCCTGCTCGACGCCCTGCATCGCTTCTGCCTGGGCACTCGCCTGCTGCTTTTCTTGCTTGGCAAGTTGGCGCTGCAGCGCGTCGGTGTTCATCTGCACCAAGAACTGATCTTTAGCGACGCGGTCGCCTGGCTGCACTGCGAGCCGTTCGACCTCGGACTGCAGCGCGGTCGTGATGCTCACTGAGCGAATCGGCGCAATGTTGCCATTGACCACGATGCTATTGGTGAGGTTTTCCTCTGCAGCGATCGTGTAATCTCCGGCGAGCAAACCATCGTGCCCGCCGTCATCACCACCGCCAATGGCGCCACACGAGGCCGCAAATAACGCTGCGGTTGTAGCCAGCGTGACACCCACAATTCGCGTTTTCGAAAATCGCTGACGCTGCGGGCTTCGGGCGTTGACTCCAGGGTCGGAAACCAATGTCTCTCCTCGTGTTGTTTTCCGCGCACCTTTTGGATGCGCGTATAGGTGCAATCCCGGAAAACTATACACGCCTTCACTGTGCGTCTACGAAACTTACGGGCCGGATTGCGAACGCGCCCCATACCGCGTCAGCTGGTAAAACTTCCACAGCAAACACATCGTTCCCATCGTTCACATCAGCCAAATGCGCAACAGCGTCGTAGACGACTGCGCCTTCAATGTGTGCAGAGACTCCTCGGAATATCTCGGCGCGCGACGCTCCGGGCGCAGGCTCTCCGACTGGATTCGCGCCTAACTTGGTGATCACGGCATTCACACGCCCAATCGAGCGTAGTACTGCGTCTGCTTCTTCTGGACTTAAAGGATGGCTAAACGATACAAGCGCGAAATAAGCCTGTTCACCTTCCTGCAATGCCTCTTCGAGGCTCTGCTCCGCGCGCGCCGCGTACTCCGGCGCAGTCTCGCCTTGTTCTGCCCCCAGAGCGTCCCCTTGCAGCAAAGGTTGCTCTGGTGGATTATTGACGCCAACAAGGTAGCAGCATCCGTAAAGCACAACACCGGCGAGCAACGCCGCAATTGCGCCGCGCCACCTCTTTGCCTGGTTAGCCACGGTTCGCCGATCGCAACATGTCCAAGGCGTGCTGCAGGTCTTCCGGGTAGGAAGATTTCACCGTCATTGGCTTTCCGGTACTTGGGTGGTCGAACGTCAAGCTGGTGGCGTGCAGCCACTGTCGGTTGAGCGCAAGTTTGGCGGCAAGGTTCGGGTCACACCCGTACATTGGGTCGCCGACGCACGGGTGCCCTACCGAAGACATGTGGACACGAATCTGGTGTGTGCGCCCTGTTTCCAGATGGACCTCAAGCAGGCTTGCCTGGCGAAACGCCTCGAGCACCTCGTAGTGCGTAATACTCTGGCGCCCATCCGCCGTGACAGCAAACTTCCACCCCGCCGACGGATGGCGCCCGATCGGCGCGTCAATCGTGCCGACAATCGGGTCAGGCAGCCCCTGCACCACCGCGTGGTACGTCTTGTGCACCGTTCGGTCCTTGAACGCACGCTTCAGCACCGAATAGCCACGCACACTATTTGCGACAACCATCACTCCGGACGTGCCGACGTCCAATCGCTGCACAATCCCCTTGCGCTCCGGGGGGCCAGCATCTGGCAGTGTAAAACCCATCGCCTGCAACCCACCGACCACGGTTGGCCCCTCCCAACCCAGTGTTGGGTGGGCGGCAACGCCTACCGGCTTGTCCACAGCGATGACGTCCGCGTCGTGGTAGATCACGTCGAGTCCGTCGACGTGCTCGGCCACAGGCTCCGGCGCGCGCTTCGGCGGTGGCAGCGTGGCCTCCAGCAGGGCGCCCGCAGTAACACGATCGGATTTCTGTACTGGGGAGGCGTCGATAAGTACGCTGCCGTCGGCGATCATCTCTGCCGCAACACTGCGCGAGACCCCAAAGAGCTTTGCAATTGCCGCGTCAACGCGCATCCCCGACAGCCCCTCAGGCACCGGAAGCGCGCGAAACCCCGTACTCACGACCGCGCCTCCTTTGCGAACATCGAGATGACGACGACGGCCACCCCGATGGTGATGGCGGCGTCGGCAAGGTTGAACACTGCAAACGAACCGATGGAGATGTAGTCAACGACATGGCCGAACCAAAAGCCCGGCTCGCGCACGAGCCTATCGATGAGGTTGCCAAGCGCCCCTCCCGCGATCAACGCCACCCCAAGTGTCTCCCACCTGCCAGCAAGGCGTGGGGCATAGATCAACGCACCGATAACGAACGCAAGCTGGATCGTCGTGAACAGCCACGTCGAGTTCTGCCCCATCGAAAACGCCGCGCCAGGGTTAAACAATAAATACAGTCGAGCCCAATCACCGATCACTGGCATGGGCTCACCGGGTGTCAAGGATGTCACCATAATCTGCTTGACTACTTGATCCACAGCAGCAACAGCGAGCATAACGCCGACGACGACACCGAGCGAGCGACGCTTCGCTGACGCTCCACCGCGCACACGTGATTCCTTTGAATTACCCATCGCAGATAACTGTAGTATGCAAATGCTGTAGCTTGTGAAGTTGTGTTGTACTCCGCTCATCCCAAAAGTTCATTGTTCGGCCCTCTGACCATCACCGCCGCGGTTTTTTCGCTCACTGCATGCAGCGCCGAGGAGCCGGATCCATTCGCTGACATTCCCGAGTTCGCCGTTGAGTCACCAGTCGTGCAGGTACTTTCACAAGGACAAAACCCCCAGGTGTGGAAGTACGAGGACGGCGCGTCAGCAGACAGCGAAACTACGGCGCCGCAGCGGGTCGCGCTGTCGCACGCGATTGCGCAGTACCCCGGCGAGGAGGGCTCGGAGCCGGTCATCGCGCGCGAGCACGAGCGCGACACAGTCACGCTGACCGTTTCGACGCACACTTCAGAAAGCAACAACGAGGGTGCTGTGCGCCAGGTAGACCTTGTCGCAGAAGGGTTAGAGCACTCGGATTTAGCGATGCAGAACAGCTTGACGTCAAACGAGGGCTTCCAGATGCGCTGGCACAGCGACCCTAACGGCACAGTATCGGCGGTACAACTGATGCCTACGGCGGATTCCGATGAGGAAGGCCGGGCCATCGCCGAGCAGAACTTGCTCGAGTTGATGTCGTGGCAAGTTGTCTTCCCGGATGAGCCAGTCGGCGTAGGCGGCTCCTGGAAAGTTGAGCAGCGAGGATTTGGCACCTCGGACATGCTACGGACCACCACGTACACGCTGGAATCCGCACAGGACGCAACACTCGAGCTGAAAGTAGATGTCCAGGAACGCCCGCTCAAGCGATCCATCACGATTGATAACGAGGTCGCTGGCGCCTTGGACGGCACGACGCTGCACGTGGTGAGCAACACTTCGCACTCGGAGGGCTCGCTGACGGTGGACCTGCATTCGCCACTTCCGGTGGGCGGTTCTGTGCTTACCGCTACGCGGCTTGTCTACGGCAGTGACGAAGCCGATACCCGTGTGGCCCAAGACACCACGAGCGTTGTGGACTATAACGTATAAGAGACGGCCCACATTTGATGACGAGGAACATCCCATGACTGCCCCACTGCATATTGGCCTTGACGGCATTTCGTTTTCGTACCCAGGCGGACACCGCGTCCTCACCGACATTTCTTTCGCGGTGCCATCCGGGTCTGTCACCGGGCTCATCGGAGAGAACGGCGCCGGCAAATCGACGCTGCTCGGCATCATCTCCGGAGAGCTGAAACCCGACGCAGGGGTGCTTATCACGCCCCCGATCACGGGCTTCATCCCGCAGGAAACCTCGCTGCCGTTCAGCGAGCCCGCCCAATCACTTATCGACGAAGCCGTCAAAGAGCTTCGCGCTGTCGAGGAAGACATCTCAACCTTTGCGCAGCGCATGGTCGACAACCCAGACGACCAGGAGGCGGCCGACGCATACGACCGGGCGTTGTCCCGCGCGGAAAACTCAGGCGTGTGGGAGTTAGATGCCCGCATCGCTACCGTGTTGGCTGGCCTCGGCCTTGCGAACGTCGACCTGGCCACCCCACTGGGCGAGATGTCTGGCGGGCAACGCCGACGGTTTGCACTGGCCACGCTGCTGCTGCACCCGGTGGACGCCATGGTGCTCGACGAGCCGACCAACCACCTCGACGACGAAGCCGTCGACTTCCTCATCGGCGAGCTCGAGGCATTCAAGGGGCCTGTACTCGCCGCGTCGCACGACCGCTACTTCCTCGACACCGCCTGCGACGGCATCGTCGACCTCGACCCTGGCTTGGGCGCCGAGGGCGGCTTCGGCGAGGAGACCCGCCAGGGCACCCGCTACCGTGGCGCGTTCAGCGACTACCTCAAGGCCCGCGAGGACCGACGCCGCCGCTGGGAAAGCGACTACGCAGCGCAAGAGCACGAGCGCGCCAGGCTTGAGAAGGCCGCTGAGCAAACCGGCGAGGACATCTTCCACTCCCAAGAAGCCTCTTCTGACATCCGAATGGCGGCAAAGTACCAGGCGGACCGCGCGGCGAAGACGGTGGGCAACCGCAGGCGCTCGGCGTCGCAACGCCTCGAAGCGCTTGAGCGAACGGAGATTCCGGAGCCGCCGGCTCGCCTGCGCTTCCGCGGCCTTCCGCCGCATACCGCGACCTCGCTTGGGCTCCCGGCGCTGGTCACCCAGAACCTCTCCGTTCCTGACCGCCTCGCCCCACTGAGTATCAAAGTGCAGCCCGGCCAGCAGCTCCTCGTCGAAGGCCCAAATGGCTCCGGCAAGTCCACGCTGCTGAAAATTATCGACGGCCAGCTGCGCGACTACGAGGGCGAGATCATCATGCCGGAAGAGATGACCGTCGCACGCCTCGAGCAGGACGACTCGTGGACTGACCTCGACAAAACCGCAGCCGAAGTGTTCGCGGAGCTCACCCCAGAGGGTGTGCCAGACCTCGTAGAAATGGGCCTGATGACCGAGGAACAGGCAGCGAAGAAGCTCGACGACCTCTCGCTCGGCCAGCGTCGCCGCGTCTCACTGGGCATCATCCTGGCGTGCCCGCCTGACCTGCTGCTGCTCGACGAGCCGACAAACCACCTCTCGCTCGCACTGGCCGAAGAGCTGGAACACGCCCTGCTCGCGTTCGAGGGCACCGTCATCATCACCAGCCATGACCGTTGGGTGCGCCGCCAGTGGCACGAGCGCCAGGCCAAGAAAGACGCACGCGCCAGAACTCTGACTCTCGCCACGTTGTGGACGGAGGAGCTCTGGCGCGCGGATAAGCAGTAGTGTCTGCTTAGAGGTTCGGTGCCTGCTGGTAGCCTTCCGCAGGCTGCTCACCTGGCTGCTCTTCAGCCGGGGCTGCCGGCTGCGGAGCGGAGCTCTTGCACATCTCTGGCACCTGCTCAGGCGGCAGGGTGTTGTTGATCAGGGTGCATGCCCAGACCTGAGAAAGCTTCCACACGCCGTCTTCGAAGACGAATTCCACGTCCTCCGCGAGCTGCGGCTGGGAGTCGGGACGGGTGAAGCTGACCGTTGCCAGAACGGTATCCGGGGTGTAGCCAGGGAGCACAGGCGGTACGACCTGGAAGTTCGCGCCGGACTCCTCCTGGGACTGCGCCATCACGTCGAACAGTTCAGGGACGTTCTCGCCGCCCTGGACCGTGTTCACGCGCTCCTCAATCGGCAGGCTTGCATCGGTTGCGCGCATGAGCACTGCGTTGAGTTCTTCAGCGGTTGGCTGCTGCGCGCCGGGCGCGACAGACTCGCTGGTGGCCTGCGTTGCTGTGGTCGCGGGATCATCCTGGCTGTTGTCGCCAGAGCATGCGCTCACGCCGAGCCCGATGCCCAGCGCGGCGGCGACAGCTACGATCGGTGCTGCTTTCACGATTTCTCCTTGAAGCATTGTCTTCAGCGGCTCACGGTCACAGTTAGCGTTCCGACACCGCTCTAACCTTGCCAACGTTACCGGCGTTTTTACCTTGGCACCAATACGCCACTCTGGCACGCTGTGAGTTATGGAATCTTTCGTACTGCTCATCGCCACCGGTGGCACCATTGCATGCACCGCAAACTCTGAAGGTGCACTCGTTCCAAGCCTTAGCGCTGAAGACCTCGTCAACTCCAGTGGCACCACCGAGCCCGTCCGTGTGTATGACGCGCTGCGTCTCGACTCGTCCGCGATCACCTTCGCTGACATCGACAAGCTTCGCTCCCTCACTGCACAAGCACTGCAAGACCCGCAGGTCAGTGGCATCGTAATTAGCCACGGCACCGACTCCATGGCGGAGACCGCATTCGCACTCGACATCGTGCACGACGACCCCCGCCCTATTGTGCTTACCGGTGCCCAGCACGCGGCCGACCACGAACACCCCGACGGCCCCGGGAACCTCGCGGGCGCAATTGCCGCCGCCGCAGATCCGCTTCGGCGCAACAACGGCGTACTCCTCCACTTCGGCGGCACTACCCTGCCCGCCCGCGGGCTGTTGAAGCGCGACACACACGCCCTCGAAGCCTTCACCTTGAGCAGTGAGCGCCCACTTCCCCGCCCTGCAGCACTTGCCCGCAAGCCGTTGGCTGCCATTCGCATCCCCATCCTGCGCGCATGGCCCGGCGCGGACGGCGAGATCGTGGATGCCGTCACCGGTATGAACCCGGATGGCATCGTGATCGAGGCGCTCGGATCCGGCAATGTTGGCCCCGGCATGGGTGCGGCAATCACCCGCGCACTCGATTCGGGTATCCCCGTCGTAATCACCAGTTCCGTACCCTACGGCGAGGTCACCTTCGCCTACGGCGGCACCGGTGGTGGCGCTACCCTCGGCTCCCAAGGGGCGATCGCCGCGGGGTTCCTACGCGCTGGTCAGGCGCGCATCGCGCTCGCGACTGCGCTGGCCAACGGCGTGGATCCGGCGTCAGTGTTCTGAGTCGAGCCAGTCCTGCCACGCGAGGGAATCCACCGGGTCCGCTGGCTGGAGCTTGGGGTCGTCGATACGCAATGTGCGCATCTTCCCAGGTCCCGTGGCCCTCGTTTCAAAACGCACGCTCACCCAGCCTTTGCCCGCGCCTTGGACCCAGCCGTGGCCGAAGTCCTCGTGGTAAATGTCCTGGGTGGCGCGCCACACGCCGTTGGTAGGCCCGTCGTATAGCTCGACTGCAACATCGCTGCTGGCCACGTGGTCGCTGACCCCGGATTCGTAATCACTGTCAGCGGGTACAGGCCGGATAATTTCCTGGTCTAGCTCCGGAAACAGCACGTCTTGCAGCGCATCTTCGAGTCCTGAGTAGGACACGCCTACGAGCCGGATCGGGCCGACCTCGTCCGGGTAGCGCACGATGCGAAACGCCGTCGCGCGCAGTGTCTCCGCATCGTCAGTGGCGTAAGGCAGCGTCGCAGAACGCGACTCAATGCGGAAGTCCGCCATCCTTAGCTTCACCGTCACAGTCCTCGCACCGCGCCCATCTTTCAGCAAGCGCCTGTGCGACTCCTCGGCGGCGCGCTCGACCGCGGCGTCAACCTCGGCCGCAGTGGTCAGGTCCTGGGGAAAAGTGTGCTCGGAAGAAATCTGCTTCGCCACCGCCCTCGGCGCAACCGGACGATCATCGTGCCCCCGCGCCAGCTGCCACAACTGCTTCGCGACGACCCCTCCGAGCGCGATATCGACTTCCTTCTCGCTCAGCGCCGCGAAGTCCCCGATCGTTTCAATCCCGGCCTGCGCAAGCTTCGCCTCCGTGACGGGCCCAACCCCCCACAGCTCGTTGACGTTCAGAGGGTGCAGCAGCGCTTCCTGCTGTTCGTGAGGCAAAATGTACACCCCGTCGGGTTTTGCCAGGCCCGAGCCGATCTTCGCGTATTGCTTACCACTGCCCGCACCAATCGAGCTTGGTAAGCCTGTCTCATCCTTAATGTCTCCACGTAGCTCGTTGGCCCACTCAAGCACGGTCTCCGGATTCGCTCCCGCGAGCTCCTCGGGCTCCATGAACGCCTCGTCGATAGAGAGCTGCTCCACGACGCTGACCCTGCGCTCAATGATTTCAAACACGCGTTGCGACGCCACCTTGTACACCGGGCGCCGCGGGGCAACGAGCACCGCTCGCGGACCCACCAGCTTCGCAGCTTGGTGGGTCGGCATTGCGGAACGCGCCCCATACTTGCGGGCTTCATAGCTTGCGCCCGCGACAACGCCCCGCCCGTTGACACCAGCCACGAGGACGGGGCGTCCGCGTAACGTTGGGCGTGTGAGCTGCTCACAGGATGCGTAGAACGCATCCATGTCGATGTGCAGGACCCAACGTTTCATCGCAAATTACTGCTTAGCAATCGCTGCGCTCACACCTTCGTGAATCGTGTGCGCCTCGCCGTTGAGCGTCTCGACAATCTCGAAGGACGTCGCGAGCGTCTCATGCGCGATGTGCTCAGCGTGGCGCTGCGCCCACTCGACCTTGTCGGAAGGTACGCACAGCTGTACCGAGATGCGGTCAGAGACTTCGTATCCTTCCTGCTTACGAGCATCCTGCAGACCACGAATCACGTCTGCTGCCCAGCCCTCGGCCTCGAGCTCCTCGGTCAGCTCCGTATCAAGCACGACCAGGCCAACGACGGCATCGGTAGCGTCAACCCGAGCGGTACTCGTCGGGTCCTCAGCCACCAGGCGCTCGGTGTAGAGCTCCGGGGTGAGCACGATGTCGCCGTCGACAACAACGTTTTCGCCTTCACGGACGTAGTTGCCTGCCTTGACGTTCTTGATAGCGCGCTGTACGTCACGGCCCAGCGTTGGACCCGCGACCTTCGCGTTCACCACAACCTCGAAGGAACCAACGGAGTCGACGTCGTCAGTCAGCACGACTTCCTTCACGTTGACCTCATCCTTGATCACGGACGCGAAGTCCTGCAGCTGGTCCGAGCCCGCCAGCGCCACCGTGAGCTTCGGCAGTGGCAAGCGGTTGCGCAGCTTCTTCGACTTACGCACCGACGAAGCAGCGGAGCACACCGCGCGCGTTGCATCCATCGCGCTGACCAGTGCAGGGTCCGCCGGGATTGCATCCGCGGACGGGAAGTCCGCCAAGTGCACCGAGCGACCCCCGGTCAGGCCACGCCAGATGACCTCACTGATGTACGGCAGCAGTGGCGCCGTCACACGGGTCAGGATCTCCAGGACCGTGTACAGCGTGTCAAACGCCTCAGGATGCTCCTCCTGACCCGACCAGAAACGGTCGCGTGACCGGCGCACGTACCAGTTCGTCAGCGAGTCAGCGAAGCGACGGACCTCGTCACATGCGTCCGCGATGCGAGTGTCGTCGAGCGCCTCCTTCACCGCAGCCACGAGGTCATGCGTCTTCGCCAAGATGTAGCGGTCCAGCACATCCTGCGAATCGACGCTGAACTTCGCCTCCTCGGAGGAGTACAACTGCAGGAAGGTGTACGCGTTCCAGATCGGCAGCAACGCGTGGCGCACGCCCTCGCGGATGCCCTGCTCCGTCACGATGAGGTTGCCGCCACGAAGGATTGGCGAAGACATGAGGAACCAACGCATCGCGTCGGAACCATCACGGTCGAAGACCTCGTTGACGTTCGGGTAGTTGCCCTTCGATTTCGACATCTTCAGACCGTCATTGCCCAGCACGATGCCGTGCGCAACGACCTTCTTGTACGCCGGGCGGTCGAAGAGTGCCGTCGCCAAGACATGCTGCACGTAGAACCAACCACGCGACTGGCCCGAGTACTCCACGATGAAGTCCGCAGGCTGACGAGCGTCGTGCTCCTCAACATTCTCAAACGGGTAGTGGTACTGCGCAAACGGCATCGAACCAGAATCAAACCAGCAGTCCAACACGTCCGGCACGCGACGCATCATCGACTTCCCGGTCGGATCGTCTGGGTTCGGGCGGACCAGCTCATCAATGTCTGGGCGGTGCAGCGACTTCGGGCGAACGCCGAAGTCCTTCTCCAGCTCTTCGAGCGACCCATAGACGTCCACACGCGGGTACTCCGGGTTATCCGACACCCACGCCGGCACCGGTGAGCCCCAGTAGCGGGTACGCGAAATGTTCCAGTCACGCGCGCCTTCCAACCACTTACCGAACTGGCCGTCGCGAATGTGCGATGGGATCCAGTCGATCTCCTGGTTCAGCTCCACCATGCGGTCGCGGAACTCAGTGACCTTCACAAACCACGCCGGAAGCGCCATGTAGATCAGCGGCTCGCCCGAACGCCAGGAGTGCGGGTAGGAGTGTTCAATCGTTTGGTCACGGACCACGCGCTGCTTCGAACGAAGGTCACGGATGATGTCACGGTTCGCATCAAAAACCAGCTTGCCTGCGTACTCCGGCACCAGCGAGGTGAACTTACCATCGGCATCAACCGGAATCACCAAATCGATGCCGTACTCCTGACAGGTGTACATATCGTCTTCACCGAACGCAGGCGCCTGGTGAACAACGCCCGTGCCGTCCTCGGTGGTGACGTAGTCCGCGTTCAACACCATGAACGCCTTTTCCTGGTCGCGGAAGTAGTCGAAGACCGGCTCGTACTCCAAGCCCTCGAGCTCGGAGCCCTTGAAGGTGGCGACAACCTCGCGCTCCTCACCGAGCTCCTTCGCGTACGCGCCGATGAGCTCCGTCGCCAGCAGCAGCTTCTTGCCGACGACCACCTCTTCACCGTCCGCACCAACACGGACCAGCGAATACTCAACGTCCGGGTGGACCGCAAGCGCCAAGTTCGACGGCAGCGTCCACGGCGTAGTGGTCCAGGCGATCGCAGCTGCGTCGTGCAGCTCAGGGTGCTGCTTCCAGGTCTCCGCAGCAGCAAATCCTTCACGCCCACCCGTAAACGGCATCGTTACGGTTACGGTCGGATCCTGCCGATTGCGGTAAGAATCATCCAGACGCGTCTCTTGGTTCGACAGCGGCGTATGCTCCGCCCACGAGTACGGCAACACGCGGAAGCCCTGGTAAATCAGCCCCTTGTCATACAGGGTCTTAAACGCCCACATGACGGACTCCATGTACGGCAGTTCCATCGTCTTGTAGCCGTTATCGAAGTCCACCCAACGAGCCTGGCGAGTCACATACTCTTTCCACTCATCGGCGTAGTGCATCACGGACTTGGCGCAGTACTCGTTGAACTGTGCCAGACCCATGTTTTCGATCTCAGCCTTATCCTTGATGCCGAGCTGCTTCTCAGCCTCGAGCTCCGCGGGAAGGCCGTGGCAGTCCCAACCAAACACGCGCGGAACGTAGTAACCAGCCATCGTGCGGTAGCGTGGCACGATGTCCTTGACGTAGCCCGTCAGCAGGTGGCCGTAGTGTGGCAAACCGTTGGCGAACGGAGGGCCGTCGTTAAACACATATTCTTCGCAGTCTTCGCGCTGCTTCAGCGATGCCTGGAACGTATCATCCTCGTTCCAGTACTTCAGTACCTGCTCCTCCATTTTTGGAAACGCGGCACTTCCCCCGGTCAGATCTACCTTTGGGTAGACACTTCCGACCTTGCTCATCTCCGTCTCTCCTTCACGCACAATGCTTACCTTGTCACAGGGACGCAGCGAACAACGCCACGCGGTACCACCCTGCTTGAAGTCCGCCGTGAGACGAGCTTCCGCTTCATTTGCGGTGAAAGAAATAACGCTTCCTAATTACGTCCGGTTCTACTAAGCAATAGCGCACTGTAGCGCAACAGCTGTTCTTCCGGAAACGCTCCCCGATGATGGTCGGATCATCACGCGCTACCGCACCACCAGGTGGTGAAGCACGTAGCTTGTCCCATTCTAGCCCTTTGTCCCCCAGAAATGGCAACAACCACCACTCACCGCAGTGAATGGTGGCTGATGTTTGAAAGAAACTACTTATTGCCAGCGTCGCCGCTCGGAGCGGACGTGCCACGGGTCTCAAGCTCCTCCAGCTGGGACTCGAGCAGTGTGCGCAGGCGAGTGCGGTACTCGCGCTCGAAGGTACGCAGCTCAGCGATGCGGTTCTCGAGGGCGGTCTGCTGCTGCTTCACCGTGTTCATGATCTCGGTGTGCTTACGCTCAGCCTCGGTGCGCAGCTTCGTTGCCTGCTCCTCAGCCTGGCGAATCTGCGCCTCAGCGCGCGAGTTAGCTTCGTTGGTGGTTTCCTCAGCCTTCTTCTCGGCGTCTGCAACGAGCTGCTGTGCACGAGCCTCAGCCGACTGCTTCGTCTCAGCAGCCTTACGCTCAGCCGCCTGGATCTGCTCGCGGGAATGCGTCTCTGCCTCAGACAGCTGCTTCTTCGAGCGTGCCTCTGCATCTGCCAGCTGACGCTCTGCGGAACCACGGGCCTCGTCGAGCATCGAGCGGGCCTCTGCCTGCGCGTCGTTGGTGAGGCGATCTGCCATCTCCTGCGCGAGCCCAAGCACCTTCGCCGCCTGCATGTGTGTATCGGCGGATGCTGCATTCTGGTCGACAGCCGCAGCCTGCTGCGGTGCAACGGCAGCCTTTGGCGCCTGCTTAGCCTGCTTTGCAGCCTGCTCCGCGTCCTGACGAGCCTTTGCAGCTTCCTGCTTCGCAGCCTGAGCGTCCTTCTCAGCCGCTACCTTTGCCTCCTGCGCAGCACGGAGCTTCTGCTCGTACTCAGCACGAACCTTCTTCTCAACTCGCTTTTCAATCTCAGCTTCGTCGACATCGCTGGACGCGGCCGCAGGAGCAACCGGGGCAGCAGACCCACCAGCACCGAGCTCTTCGACACGGGCCCGAAGGTCATCGTTCTCATCTTGCAGTTGCGCAAGCGTGTCTTCCACGAGGTCCAGGAACTGGTCAACCTCGTCCTCGTTGTAGCCCCGCTTACCAATTGGTGGTTTGCTGAAAGCGACATTGTGCACGTCTGCTGGTGTCAGCGGCATTGGCGTTCCCTTCGATGTCGATATTGTGTCCGCAATGTCGCGAACACAGATTGCCTCCCACGCTACGGGAAGCGAACCCTAAAATCTAATAGTTCGTCATTCTTTTATCGATCCATAGTAACGCATAGGTTCACACGCACCAGGCATCACCGCCAGTTATACCCCTTTTCTGCCCCCGATGCCCAATAATTGATGTCGATCCGGGCATAAATTACGGGAAAATTAAGCAAAAAAGGCACCTACCAATGTAGGTGCCTCAATCCAAGCTCACTACTACAACATGGTGACCCGTACCAGCATCTGGAGCAGCATAATCGCCACGAACAGTACGATCACACTGACGTCTATCCCAATGCCGCCACTCATACGCATGGGCGGAATGAGTTTGCGGAAGAACTTCACAGGCGGGTCCGTGACCACGAACATGCCTTCCGCAACGACCATAAACCAACTTGGTGGATCAAACTGCTTCGAGAAGGATTGCACCATCTCGACAATGATGCGGATGACCACAATCAGGGAGTACAACCCAAGCGCGGCGTAAAGAATTGCTCCGAATAAAAACACGGGTCACACACTACCTGTTCTTCTTGATGTTTCGCAGAGCTGGACGTCGATTAGCGAAGACGCGCTGTGTGCTGCAGCTCAACTTCGGTCAAACGAGCGTTTTCCGGAACGATCGCAAAGACTCGTCGGCGGGTCTCAACGCCCCTGCTCAGGTTATACATGTTGCCACGAAGTGCGAAGCACAGACCAGCGGCAAAGTCGACGATGCGCTTTGCATCGTGGGGGTCGAGATCCGTCAGCTCCATAATCACGGCATCGCCATCACGGAACGGCTCGCCGATATCCTTCGCATCGTTGTAATTGCGCGGAGCAGTGGACACGACCTGTGGGGTGTAGGACTTCGGTGCGCGATCCGCGTAGTCACGGGTAGCTGAGGAACGGTAGCGGTCCTCGCTGCCGTACTCAGATGTGCGCGAAGGCCTCGTCGATTCCTCGCGAGTGTTCTCGCGCTCGTCGTACTGCACTTCATCGAAGTAGGGGTCATCTTCGTTGAACGGGCCAAGACCGAAAAATTCTTTCGCGCTGCCGATAATAGACATCTGGGTGCTCCTCGTTTGTTGCCTGTGCTGACGGGGCAGAAATTACCTCTATGTAATTCCGGATTAGGTTTTTAGACTACGGGCCTCGGCCCCATCACCGCCGTTCCGACACGCACGACATCCGAGCCATGCGCGATGGCTTCTTCAAAGTCCGCGGACATCCCCGCCGAGAAACGCAGGGGCCGCCCAAGCTTGGCCGCGTAGGTGTCTCGCAGCTCGCGGACCTGGTCGAATACCTCGCTGGCGTTTGCATCTAGCGGTGGCACAACCATAAACCCGTCGAACTGGAGGTGCTCAGCCCCCTCGAGCGCTTCAACCAACTCGGCGATCTTCTCCACCGCGACACCGCCACGGCTTTCGTCGCCGTCGGCAGAAACCTGAACAAGACACGGCAGGATTTCGGACGTCCGATCACCCCGCTCAAGGGCGAGCGCCATGCCACGCTCGAGTCCCTTCGCCAACTTCAAGGAATCCACCGAGTGGACCTCACTCGCCCATCGTGCCACTGCGTTCGCCTTCTTCGACTGGATCTGCCCGATCATCGCGATACCACAGTCGACCCCGTGCTCGCGCAGAGTCGCAACCTTGGCGCTCGCTTCCTGCTCTCGGTTCTCCCCCACCAAGCGAATACCTTCCGCGGCAAGCACCTCAATCGACGAGCACGGGTGAAACTTCGTCACTGGCAGCAATTCCACGCTTCCCGGCTCGCGCCCCGCGGCATGCTCCGCGGAGCGGATACGTTCCTGCACCTTGGCAAGGTTGCTTGCAATATCAGTTGTGCTCATTTATTTCACTCCAGTTAGCCAAATAACGCCTGCCTGGCGCCCAGTTGTGGATTCTCTCCGGTACGAGAAGAAGTCCTCGTCCGCGATGGTATCGCGCGGATCTACGTCAATTCGCTGCACACCGAGCTCAGTAAGCTGGCGCCGAATACCGGCACGGATGTCAAGCCCAGTGGTCCCCGCATGCGTAGTGGTCCGGGAGCCTGGCAGCTTGCGCTCAACATCCGCTGCCATATCAGCAGGCACTTCGTATGACGCTCCCGCAGCAGCAGGGCCGAGCAGCGCCTGCATCTGTGAAGGCTGAGCACCCAGGTCACGCATTGTTTCAACGGTCTTCTTCACGATGCGGTTTCGCGCCCCAAGACGCCCAGCGTGCACCGCGGCAATCACTCCAGCGACGGGGTCCGCCAACAGCACCGGTGTACAGTCAGCGACCAGCACGCACAAGGCGAGGTTCGGGGTCGTGGTTACGATGGCGTCAGTAGCTTCGACAGGCTCAGACTGCGGTCCGTCCACCACCGTCACGTTCGGCGTGTGGAGCTGCTCCATCCACACGAAGCGCCCCGCATCAACCCCGAGCAGCGACGCCAACCGCGCGCGGTTCGCGCGTACAGCCTCCGGGTCATCCCCGACGTGCAGCGCAAGATTGAAAGAGTCATATGGGGACGACGACGCCCCGCCCGCACGGCTTGTAAACACCATGCGGACGGGGCGTTGTTCTACGTCGAGAAGAGAGTCAGTCATGCTCCCAGACTAACGCAAGAAATCAGGGACATCGACGTCAAAATCATCGCCGCCGCGCTCCTCGCGTCCACGACGCTCATAGGAAGATTCGGACTCCCCGCCGGTGAAGAGGCCCGAGCGGTGCGGCTCGTAGCGGTGACGCGCCTGGTAGGAGTCGTCACGTTCCGTCTCCGGAGCGCGATCCTCAAACAGCGAACCACGCGATGGAGACGGCGCCGCGCCTTCTTCCGCCGATGCGGCTGCAGCATCGACCGGCTGCTGGGCATCCGGGCGAGCGTTGGCCTTCTCGTCGAAGCCAGTTGCGATAATCGTGACGCGCACCTCATCACCGAGGTTGTCGTCGATGATCGTGCCGAAGATGATGTTCGCGTCGTCGTCTGCCTTCTCTTCGACGATGGACGCTGCGGCACTCGTCTCGTTCAGGCCGAGATCGGAACCACCAGCTACGGAAATGAGCACGCCCTTCGCGCCCTCCATCGTGGTTTCCAGCAGCGGCGAGTTGATCGCCTGCTCCATCGCGTTCATCACGCGGTTTTCACCGCGGGAGGAGCCAACGCCCATCAGGGCGGAGCCGGCGTCGGCCATCACCGAGCGCACGTCTGCGAAGTCGACGTTGATCATGCCCGGAATGGTGATCAGGTTCGTAATACCCTGAACACCGTTGTAGAGCACCTCATCCGCAGCGCGGAATGCATCCATCATGGACAGGTCCGAGTCACCCAGCTGCAGCAGTCGGTCGTTCGGAATGACAATGACGGTGTCGCACACTTCCTTCAGGTTCGCGATACCCTCGAGCGCCTGGCGGGTACGACGCTTGCCCTCGAACGTGAACGGACGGGTGACAACGCCAATGGTCAGCGCACCCATCTTCTTCGCAATACCCGCGACAACTGGTGCAGCGCCAGTACCCGTACCGCCACCCTCGCCAGCGGTCACGAAGACCATGTCCGAGCCCTTCAGCGACTCTTCGATTTCCTGCTTGTGGTCCTCAGCAGAGGTCCGGCCAACCTCAGGGTTTGCACCGGCGCCAAGTCCGCGCGTCGCCTCACGCCCGATGTCGAGCTTGGTGTCTGCATCCGTAAAGAGCAGTGCCTGCGAGTCCGTGTTGATCGCAACGAACTCCACACCTTTCAGGCCCTCTTCGATCATGCGGTTGACAGCGTTAACGCCACCGCCACCGACACCGACGACGCGGATCATGGCGAGGTAGTTTGCGGGAGAGGTCATGGGTAGTGTCTCGCCTTTCAAAAACTTCTTAGAACTTCAACAATTGCGGTAACGCATCCCATCATGGGCGAAAACACGAAAAAATTTATTGTTTCCCTCGGCGTGTCTCGACCCTAAACCTTTACTTTAGGGTTTTGACCTGGGGTTTTACACCGCTACCGCGCGGTAATCAGCTCCGGATTAGAAATATTGAACTCGGCACCCTCGCGTTGCAAAACGGTTTCAAAGGCCAGTGACTTATTCGCATTGTCTTCTGAGGCGCCCCACACCACGCGGCGGTTGTCGTGTAACCGCAGCACGAATGAGTAGCGGCCATTCGCCTCCAAAGCAGCAACTTGCGCACGCGCACCACTGCTTATCGACGCCGCGATCGCCACAGCTTCCCGCATCTGCTCCTTGTTCTCGACGTCGACCCCCACGAGCTCCATCGCCCCAACCGGCGGTTCAGCGATCAGAAAATCCTTGCCCTCAGTATCGATCAGATGCGCCCCGTCCGGCTGCTGCAAATACGCCACTGCGACACGCTCTTTCAGATCGACCCGCACAGTGCTTGGCCAGTCGCGGTGCACCGTGACAACGTCCACCCACGGGTCCTGCACGATGTTCTCAGCAGCACGGCGCACCTTGACCAGCCCCATAGGCGTGCCCAGCTCAATGTCGGACTGGGCTTGCACTGCCTCGGGCGTGAGCACGTCGTTGCCATCAACAACCACACCCTTCACCGGCATCAACGGTGTAAACGGCAACGCAATTCCGCACACAGCGAGACCAGCGATGACAGCTCCCGCGATAGCGAAGCGACGCTTGCGCTTGCTCTTGCTACGCGTTTGAGCGTCCTCATCACCAAACTCGTCGAGGTGGTCCGACTCGAAGGCTTCATGCTCTGTCTGCTCTGTCACGCTAAACCTCCGCCTGCCTAAGTTGCGCGAGGATCTCATCGGCGAGCATTGTCACCGACCCAGCGCCCATCGTTAGGATGACGTCCCCAGGACGAACCATTGATGCCAGTGTCACCGGTACTGCGAGGAAATTGGGCTCAAGCACTACCGGCACCGAGCTATCCATCTTGTCAGTAATGAGCCTGCTGGTCACATCTTCAACGGGCGCTTCGCGTGCGCCGAAGATGTCCAGCACCATGACGACATCCGCGAGTGAGAGGGCGTCAGCAAACTCTTGGGCAAAGTTCTGTGTGCGCGAGTACAGGTGCGGTTGGAAGCACACAACGACGCGCGCACCCTTGCCCTCAGACTCGACTTTCTCCCGCGCCGCCGTCAACACTGCGGTGACCTCGGTGGGGTGGTGCGCGTAGTCGTCGTAGACACGGGTACCTGCGAACGGCCCGTCCTCTACGAGGCCCTTAAACTCGAAGCGGCGCCGGACACCGGAGAACCCGCTCAGCCCCGCTGCGATCCGTTCAGGTTCCGCACCCGCCAGCGTCGAGGACAACAGCGCGGCCAGGGAGTTGAGCACCATGTGCCGACCAGGGATCGACAGGCGGTAGGAGTACTCAGCAGATGTGCCACCGGTGTTGAGTCGAGCACGCACGTCGACGTAGGAGCCGTCGATACGCTCTTCTATAACTACTGCACCTGCGGGAATATCTGGGTGCGCTGCAGCCGCTACTTCAGTGCCGTAGCCGACGACGTTGATGCCGCGCTGCAATGCGCGCTCACCACAGCTTGCAGCGTGCTCGTCATCCATACAAACGACGAGGAAACCGCCGGGCTGCACGCGATCGGCGAAGTCGTCGAACACCTTGAAGTATGCCTCGTGCGTGCCGAAGTAGTCCAGGTGGTCAGGCTCAATGTTGGTGATAACGGCGATATTTGGCTTGTAGCGAAGCAACGAAGCATCGGACTCGTCCGCCTCCGCCACGAAAATATCGCCCGCACCGTGGTGAGCATTGGTGCCGGCCTTGTTGAGCTGGCCGCCAATCGCAAAGGAAGGGTCCTCCCCCGCAGCCTGCAACGCCACCACGGTCATGGACGTCGTGGACGTCTTGCCGTGCGTGCCTGCTAGCAGGAGCTGCGTGTAACCGTCCATCAACTCGCCGAGCAGATCTGAGCGGCGAATCACAGGAATCCCTTCCTCCTTCGCACGCACCAACTCCGGATTATCTTTCGGAATCGCAGCAAAGCTGGTGACCACGACGGTCGGAAGTTGCCCCGTCAGCTCGAGGTTCGCGGCGTCGTGTCCGACTGCGACCTGTGCACCTTGCGAGCGCAACGCACGCACTGGACGGGAGTCTTTCACATCGGACCCGGTCACTACTGCCCCGCGGTCAAGCAGGATGTGGGCGACACCGCTCATGCCAGCGCCACCGATACCAACCAGATGTACGCGGGAAAGATCCACAGAACCAGGCGCGGTGGTGTGTTCGGAAGACATGACGGTGTTACTCCTTTGTGATAGTCGCAATGATCCGTGCAGCGAGATCTTCTGCCACACTACCCGCGCCAGAGTGCTCGAGCGCTTCTCGCATGCGCTGCATGTGCTCTGGCCGACCCAAAATCTCGTTGACGCTGCGGGCAAGCGCGTCTGGGGTGAGCTCGGCGTCGTCGATACGCATTGCCGCCCCGGTAGCTACCAGGTGCGCCGAGTTAAGCCCCTGTTCGCCGTTGCCGTGCGGCAGTGGGATGTAAACGGCTGGCAGGCCAGCGGCTGAGTTTTCCGCCACGGTCATGGCGCCGGAGCGACACACAACCATGTCCGCCACGGCATACGCAGCTTCCATGTCGTCGATGTACGGCACCGCCGTGTAGCCTTCGTGTGGCTTCGGGGCGTCGTTCTTTCTGCCGTAGGCGTGCAGCACCTGGTACCCGCGCGCCGTGATGTCCTCGATGGCCCCGGCAACAGCCCGGTTGATGCTCACCGCACCCTGGGACCCACCGGTAATCAGAACCACCGGCTTGTCCGGATCAAGGTCCCACATCTTGTACCCACGCAGCGCTTTCGCTCCATCCGTATCGACGCCCACTCCCGGACGCACCGGGATCCCCACGACATCACCCGGCATCCCCGAGTTCGCCACGGCGTTAATCCCGACACCACCTAGCTTGACGCCAAGCTTATTGGCCATGCCCGCCAACGCGTTCGTTTCCAAGACGAAAAATGGTAGGCGCAACGATGCCGCGGCAAGGTACGCAGACGCCGACACATAGCCACCCGTACCAAAGACTGCCTCAGCCTTTGAATCCTTCATCACCTTCCGTGTTTGGTGCACGGAACGCGCAAGTTTGAACGGTACGCCAAGAAGCTTCCATGGCTTCTTGCGCGGGATCGGCACAGGGTCAATGAGTTGAAGGTTAAAGCCGCGCGCGGGGACGATAGTGGTTTCCAGGCCACGCTCAGTTCCGAGCGCAACCACATTTGCGCCGTACTGTTCGCGAAGCACCTCGCCTACCGCGAGTGCCGGTTCAATATGGCCCGCGGTGCCTCCCCCTGCGAGCACCACTGTGTGCTGGGTCTTGTCCATGATGGATCCCGTCCTTTCCTTTTCGACGGCCACCTAACGGTACCGGCGTCGCTCTGATTGGTTCGGTCGTGGTCTCCGTTGCGTTACCTCGACATTCCTGGTGGGCCGGGGCGAGTGCCGCTGAGCACGGTCGTCTGGGGCAACTCGGTGAGCAACAGGCACTCCGTACCGTTGCTCTCGGCGTGACTGCTCATGTGTACGAGTTCGCTCCGCGCGAGTCGCGCGCAGCTGTGCCGTCGCCTTCGGCTCCGGGACGAACAGCATTCTGTCGAAGCGTGGGCGCCCGTAGTTCTGCATGGCCGAGACTGCGTCGGGCTCGTGGCGGGCAATGGAGGCCAGCATGCCCATCGACCACAAGGTAATCACTGCCGAGGTACCACCGGCGGACAACATCGGCAGCTGAATACCCGTCACCGGCACAAGGCCGACGACGTACCCGATGTTAATGAACGCCTGCGAAACTACGCCTGCTGTTAACGAGGCAGCGGCGAGTCCCTGGAACGATGTCTGTGCGCGTTGCGCAGTGCGCAAACCGAAGTAGCCAAGGGCAGCAAACAGGGCGATCACCATAATGCCGCCCCACATACCGAGCTCTTCGCCGATGACGGCGAAGATGAAGTCGTTTCGAGCCTCTGGGAGGTAGAACCACTTCGCGCGGGACTGTCCGAGGCCGACGCCGAAGAGGGAGCCGTCGGCAAGAGAAAGGAATCCTTGGTGCGTCTGGAACGCAGCACCGCGAGTATCGCTGAAGTTTCCGAACAGCGCCTCGAAGTAGACGTGGAAGCGTTGCGAGCGGAAGCCGCCAAGCAGGAACAACATGACCGCTGCAGCACCGATGAGCCCGCAGAGGATGCCGATGGCCTTGAGCGGGAAGCCTGCGAACCACAGCACAAAGATCACGATGGCGGCAAACGACATGGTCATGCCGGCGTCACCCTGCTTCGCAATCAGGAGGATGCACACGCCCGCTCCAAGCAAGAACTGTGCGGTCGGCGACTGCCACGCAGGCGCCGATGCTGGCGGCTGCTTCTTCGACAGCACCGCAGCACCCCAAATTGCAATAGCCACACGGGCGAACTCAGAAGGCTGCATCGTCAACGAGCCGAACATCAGCCACGATTGCGAACCGACTTCCTCACGCCCGGTGCCGATTAGCAGCACCAGTACCAGCAGGAACACCGCGAAGAGGAATAGTGGCGTGGCCAGCTTCCGGATGCGCTCGGGCGGGATCATCAGCGAAACCCAAAACAAGACAAGGCCCGCCAGCACCATCAGGGATTGCCGAAGCGCAGTCGACCACACACTGCTCGAAGCAGCGAACGATGACGCCATCGACGAGCTCATCACCATCACGACGCCCAACGCAGCCAGCACCAGCACCACGGTCCGAATCACGGTGTAGTCAATGAGGGGCCGCTGCTCAAGCGCCGCAATGAACGACGTATGTGCCCGGCCCAGTGCGCTTTGAGGCACGTCGCGGGTGCCAGTCTTTGGCGCACGCGCCGGCGGTTGCTGTCGACGATTTCGCTTCATGGCACCTCATTACCCTTCGCTTCGAACACTGCTGTGTCTCAAGTTACTGTAGTGAAAAGTGTCGCCTGGCGGCCGCACGAAACGCGTCGCCGCGCGCAGACATACCCGGATACATGTCCAGGCTCGCGGCAGCCGGTGCCAGCACAACGCTATCGCCAGGCTGCGCATGCTCTCCAGCAAAGCGAACCACGGCGTCCATTGCCACCTCGGGGTCAGTCGAGTCAGTCGCAAAGATAGGCAGGTCAGGTGCCAGCCGCTTGACGGCGTCGTAAATTTCCATGCGGTCGACCCCAAGCAGCGCTACGGCACGCATGTGCCCCACATGTTTTTCGACGACCTCATCAATCGCAGCGCCCTTCAGCTGACCACCTGCAACCCACACGACGGTGCCCGCCCCGGTCAACGCCGAATCAGCCGCGTGCGGGTTCGTCGCCTTCGAGTTGTCGATCCACCGAACGCCGTTCGCCTCGTGGACCACGGCTCCGCGATGCCCCGCAACGTGGAAGCCTGCGAGTGCTTCACGAATCTCAGAGGATGTCGCACCACACAGCAACGCCACGGCAGCGGCGGCGCCTGCGTCCAGCACGCCTGCAGCACCCGCGGGTTCAATGCCATTCGTATCTGCCAGTTGAAGGACCGAGCCGTCGCGGCGCGCAACGAGCTTGCCGTCGATAACACCGACCTGGCCCTCTTCGGGCTGGCCGAGCGTAAAACCGAAGAATTGCTTGCGGTCATTCTGTGCCACGATCGCTTGCACGTGCTCGTCATCGGTGCCGACCACGGCGTTCGGGGCTTTGAGCACCTTCGCCTTCGCAGCCGCATACGCCTCGAATGAGCCGTGCCAGTCAATGTGGTCGTCCGCAAGGTTGAGTAGAACTGCCGCGTTGGGAACGAGCTGGCTCGACCAATGCAACTGGAAACTGGACAGCTCGGCCACGAGCACATCGACACGCTGGGGATCCACCACCGCGTCAGCCACGGCGGTACCGATGTTGCCGCACGCCAGCGCACGCTTACCAGTGCGGGCAGATGCCTCCTGCATCATGGCTGCGAGCATGCCAGTGGTGGTGGTTTTACCGTTCGTGCCTGTCACAACGAGCCACTCGCGCGGTGGCCCGAACACGCCCGCGCGATCCAACCGGTAGCACAGCTCGACATCACCGATGACATCGAGTTGGGCCGAGGCGGCGTCGACAAGCAGCGGCGTGTCGGGCCTCCACCCTGGAGACGTCACTACTACCCCGACCTCACCGAAGTACTCGTGTGCCAGCTGCGTATCGACGGCCCGCACTCCCCACGTGCGCTCAGCGAACTCGCGGTTTTCCTCGCTGTCGTCCGCGACGATGCATGGAACGCCGACCTGCTGGAGCATGCCGAGCACCCCTCGGCCCGAAACGCCCGCACCAGCCAGCAGCACGCCGCGGGAAATCTCTGCGGGGATCACACTCGTATCGATCATGACAGCGTCACTCCGTTCTGTGTGAGCCATTCACCGTAGAAAATTGCGGTGCCGAGCGCGACCGCCATCGCAGCGATGAGCCAGAACCGCACAACCACGGTTGTCTCCGCCCAGCCGCCTTGCTCAAAGTGGTGGTGGAACGGCGCCATCCGGAACACGCGCTTGCCGGTGGACTTAAACGATGCCACCTGGATGACCACCGAGGCTGCCTCGAGCACGAAGAGTGCGCCAATGATGATCATCAGAAGCTCGGTCTTGGATGCCACTGACAGGCCCGCTACGAGGCCACCGAGCGCCAGCGAACCAGTATCACCCATGAAAATCTTGGCCGGGGACGCGTTCCACCACAGGAATCCAACGCAGGCACCGAAGCCTGCAGCCGCAAGCACCGCCAAGTCAAGCGGGTCGCGGACGTTGTAGCAGCCCGCTGCCAGCGCTGCCTCGCAAGAGTTCCGGAACTGCCAGAACGTGATCATGGTGTACGCGCCCATCACCAGAGCAGTCGTACCAGCGGCCAGTCCGTCGAGCCCGTCGGTGAGGTTCACCGCGTTCGACCAAGCAGCCAGCAGAATGTAGATAAAGATCAGGAACAGAATTGCGCCAAGGATTCCACCGCCGACCGCGATGTCAATCGTTTCGATATCGCGCACAAAACTCAGCAGGGTCGAGCCTGGCGTCAAGCCGTTCTCGTCAGGAAATCGCGTGATCAGCAGGCCGAAAACAATCGCAATTGCAAACTGGGACACAAGCTTCGCGGTCTTGTTCAAACCGAGATTGCGCTTCATGAAGAGTTTAATGCCGTCGTCGGCAAGCCCGACCAAGCCAAGCGCCAATGTCAAGCCCAACACGATGACGCCGCTCGCGGTAAACGCCGCGTGGTTAGTGGCCAGCGCGACAATCGAGCTAGCCAAATAGCCCAGTGTGATCGCGAGCAAAATAGCGATGCCACCCATCGTTGGGGTGCCGCGCTTCCGCGCGTGCGACTGCGGCCCGTCCTCCCGAATTTCCTGGCCGATCTCGCGGCGGTGGAAATACCGAATCAACAAAGGTGTGACAAAAATGGAAACGAGGAAGCTAATAACTCCTGCGACAATTACTTGAATCATGTGAGACTGCTACCTTGCTTCATTCTCATTGGTTGACTTACTTTGACTGTCAAGCGTACGGGTGCGCATGAGTTGTTCAGCCACCACCCACAACTTTTGGGCGTTCGACGCTTTGACCAGCACCACTGCTGGCGGAGGTGTGGCAGTGGCAATCGTAGCTTCAACAGCGTTGCTTGCCTCGGCACTATCGGCAACAGACTGTGTGGCGATGCCCTGCTGCTGTGCCGCTTGCGCCAGCGATTCCATCGCGTCACTTTGCCCCACTGCTACAAGGTCCGTGATGTTGTGCTTTACCAGTTCTGCGGCCAGCTCGGCGTGGGCTGACGCGGACTCCTCGCCGAGCTCGCCCATCTCACCGAGCACCGCAATCGATCGCGCCCCCGGGTGTGCGGCAGCCGTCGACGCAAGCGCTGCGATACCGGCACGCATCGATTCAGGGTTTGCGTTGTACGCGTCGTTAATGACAGTCACGCCATCCTCGCGGGTGCGCACATCCATGCGGTTCACGGATACGGTCCGTGCCTGGCTCAGCGCTGCCGCGATCGCTTCAGGCTGCATGCCCGCGCCGAAACCGACTGCCGCCGCAGCAAGCGCGTTGCCAACCTGGTGGGCGCCGTGCACGCCCAAGCGAACTCGGTGCTGTTGCCCGTCTGGCGTGTGCATCACAAACGATGCTCGGGCAACCTCGTCCAATGAGATGTCCGTAGCAAAAAAGTCTGCTTCGGGCGATCCCTCAGCCGAAAACATCCACACCTTCGCAGTTGTGCGGGGGCGCATACCTGCAACAAATGGGTCATCGGCGTTCAAGATGGCGATTCCACCGTGATCCGCATCAGGGAGTGATTCGACTAACTCGCCCTTCGCCTGAGCAATCGCCTCGCGCGAGCCAAACTCCCCAAGGTGTGCGGAGCCAACGTTGAGCACCACGCCGATTGATGGCGGGGCAATCTTTGCAAGATGCGCGATGTGCCCAATGCCCCTCGCGGACATCTCCGCCACCAAAAACGCCGTCTCCTGTGTGCAGCGCAGCACCGTGTACGGGTGACCGATCTCGTTATTAAAGGATCCCGGAGGAGCCACGGTCTCGCCTTTGTGGCGAAGCACCGCAGCGATCAGGTCTTTCGTCGAGGTCTTCCCCGCCGATCCTGTCACGCCGACAATTGTGAGTCCGTGTTCGCGAACTAGGCGGCGAGCCACGTGCGCTGCGAGCTTCGAAAAGCCCGCGACAACACCGAGTGCACTGCCCGTTGGGTCACTCGCAGCCAAGTCAGAGTTGTCATCTGGCCGAAGCTCGGCGCACGGAACGATCACCGCAGGAGCACCCACGTCGCGCGTGGTGAGCGCGGCTACCGCACCCTGCTCCAATGCCGTGCCGATGAAGTCGTGTCCATCAACCCTCGCGCCTTTCAGCGCAAGGAAAAGGTCGCCCTCAGACACCTTTCGCGAATCAAACTCGACGCCACCCGATACTTTCGCCTCGGGGTCCGCCTCCTTCGACAGCGTTCCCCCGACGATCTCGGCGATCTCACCCAACGAACATGCAATCATTATCTACTGTTACCTCGCGAAAGTTTCTAGGGCGCGACGCATCTCTTCCCGATCATCGAAGTGGTGCGTCGTAGTGCCAACAATCTGGCCGACTTCATGCCCCTTGCCAACGACAATGACCGCATCTCCCGGCTGTGCCCACTGCACCAAAGCGTCAATCGCCGCAGCGCGGTCGCCGATTTCACGCACCTCCGGGTGGTGGGGAGCATCCGCGAGTTCCAATGCACCACGCAGCACCTCCGCGCGGATCGATGCTGGGTCCTCTGTACGCGGGTTATCATCAGTCACCACTACGAAGTCAGCACGCTGCGCAGATTCGCGGCCCATAATGACGCGTTTCGACGCATCCCTGTCCCCGCCGGCGCCAACAGCAATGCCGACGCGTCCAGCCACTTGCTTTCGGAGCGTATCCAGCACGGCCGCGATGGCCGCAGGCTTATGCGCGTAGTCCACGACTGCAACAAACGGTTGCCCGCAGTCGATGCGTTCCATACGTCCAGGGACCTGCGCTTTTGATAGGCCCTTCATGAATGCATCTACATCAACGTCGGCGGTGTACGCCATAGCGGTTGCCAAGGCAGCGTTAGCCACGTTGAACGCGCCCGGCATTTGCAGCGTCAACGTGTGGGTCGAAGTGGGCGTCGATAAGGAAATCTCTTGCGCGCCAGTCTTGTCTGCGGACAGCTGCTTCGCGCTCACGTCGACCCCAGCCTGCCCGTGGGTGCCAACGCGAACCGGGTGCTGTGCCCGGTCAGCCATGCGCTCGCCCCACTCGTCATCGACGCAAACTACCGCGCGTTTCGCGGCACTGCGCGACGTCGGGTCAAAGAAGAGCGCCTTCGCCTCAAAGTACTCCTCCATTGTTTTATGGAAATCCAGGTGATCCTGGCTCAGGTTTGTAAACCCAGCGACATCGAAAGACGTGCCACTCACCCTGCCAAGCATGAGCGCGTGGGAAGAAACCTCCATCACTACGTGCGTCACTCCAGCCTGCAGCATGCGGCGGAACAGAGCCTGCAGCGTCGGGGCTTCCGGGGTAGTCAGGGACGTTGGAACGTACTCGCCGAGAATCTTCGTGCCGGTGGTGCCAATCAGACCTACCTTCGCTCCTGCTGCCTCAAGCCCCTTCTCCAGCATGTACGTCACGGTAGTCTTGCCAGACGTGCCGGTAACCCCGAGCAGCGTCATGTGCTCGGATGGGTGACCATACACCTCGGCTGACACATCGCCGAGAACTTCGCGAACGTCTTCGACGACCAGCACCGGCCGCGTTTCCCCTTGGCCCTCGAGGATCTTCGCGCCTGCATTGTCAGTAAAGATGGCGCCCGCTGGGCACTGCTTTGCAAACGTTGCACCATGCACGCGGGTGCCGGGCAAAGCTGCGAACAGTCCGCCTGGGGCAATCTTCGACGAATCGAGTGCAATCTCTTCAATGTGCAGCGGCTGATCTGGGGCGTTGTGGAGCGTCCCACCAGACAGCGCTGCGAGCGCCTCCAGGGTAGGCGCGTTCGGTGTTGTCTGCGTCATGTCATTCATTGTGAAACTTCCCTACTGGGCTTGCAAAACGTACTGGTCCGCTTCTGGGCTAGGTGGCAAGTTCTCCCTATTGATCAACCAGCTGGCGATTTCAGTAAACACCGGACCTGCCGACTGTCCACCGGCTCCGCCTTCTCGTGTACCTCGCTGCGGCTCATCAAGCATGACGGCCACGACAAATCGCGGATCGTTCGCAGGCGCGATGCCAGCAAACGTAATCCAGAACTGGTTTTGCGAGTAGGCGCCAGTCTCAGGATTCACCTTTTGCGCGGTACCAGTCTTGCCCGAAAGCTGATAGCCAGGAAGTTGGCTGTTCTGGGCGGTACCGTTGTTGATCCCTGCCGGGTCGTTTTGGAACGTGGAACGGAACATGTCCACGACTGTGCGTGCCGTCGCCTCCGACACCACACGATGCCGCTCAGGTTCGGGCTGTTCCAGCGGTGTGCCCTCTGCACTTTCAATGCTGCGGATAATGCGAGGCGTAATCCGCTCGCCACCGTTGGCAAGCGTTTGGTAGACGCTGGCCATCTGAAGCGCTGTCCAGCTCATTCCCTGCCCAATTGGTAGGTTCGCAAACGTTCCTCCGGACCACTGCTCTAGCACTGGCAACAGACCGGCGGACTCGTTGGGCAGCTCAATGCCGGTTGTGTTTCCGATTCCGAAGCGCTGCAGGTAATCCCAATAGCGCTCCTCGCCCAGCTTCTGCGCAATCTGCAAGGTGCCCACATTCGAGGACTTCCCGAAGATGCCCGCTGTGGTGTACGGCATCACGCCATGCTCCCACGCGTCGCGCACAGTAATACCAGCCATGTCGATAGAGCCCGGCACTTGGTGTACTTCTTCCGGAGTAGTCACCTTCTCCTCAATTGCCGCAGTCGCTGCGATAATCTTCGCCACGGAACCCGGCTCAAACGGGTGCGAGATCGCGTTGTTGCTGAAGTCCTTCCCTTCGCGCAGCTGCCGTTCGATGTCCCCGTTCGGGTCAATAGTGGAGGTATTCGCCATTGCTAGCACTTCACCACTGCGGGCATCGAGCACTACTGCCTCGGCGTCCTTTGCCAACGAGTTCCGTTTCGCGTTCTCCAGAGTCTGCTGCACAAACGACTGCAGGTCCAGGTCGATCGTCAAGGTGATCTTCGCGCCATCCACCGCGGGTACAACGTCGCGCAGCGTACCGGGGATGGACTGCCCGTCGTTCGACACGTCCTCTGTCTTGCGCCCGTTGATCCCGGTGAGCACCGCATCACTCGATGCTTCAAGCCCAAACTGTCCCTGCCCGTCCATCGACACCTTGCCGAGGATGTTTTCAGCAATCGCCCCGTTCGGGTACTGCCGGATGTCCTGGTGGTCCGAGGCCACGCCGTGGAACTCAGCAGCAATGTTCGACGCCACATCAGGGTCCACGTTCCGGACAAGTACCTCGTAGTTCGAATCCGCGTGCAGCTTCTCGAGGATGTCGCGTGCGTCAACCTTGCCCACACTGCGCATATCGTCATTGTCTCGTCGCCTATCGACGTCCTCTTCGCCCATTGCCTCGCCAATCATGACGGGAATCTCGTTGGCCATCGTGCGCAGAATATCCTCGACTCTCGCGCCAACCATGGCTCGCGTCGCGTCATCGTCGAGATTCGGAATGTTTTCATTGAGCATGACCTGCTCACGCAATTCCTTACGAAGCGTCACCGGCGACACAGTCAACGACCGCGCCTGCATCGTGTACGCCAGGTGGTTACCTTCGCGGTCCACGATCTCACCGCGCCGCGCGGGGTCAGTGTAAATCCTGGCGCGCTGCGATTGCGCCTGCTCGCGCAGCTGTGGGCCCCACACCACCTGCACAAGAAACAGCCTGCCGACCAAAAATACGCTGACTACAAGAAACAGAATTACTGCCCATTGGGACCGCTGGTGCAACACACTTCGCCGTGTCTTAGGCGCTTGAGGTGCTTGCAGGGCACGTGGCCGAGCAGTTCGTTTTCTCCGGTCCGGGTGCGATTCGACCACTGCCCTATATTCACCTCACTCAATTGCATTCAACGGGTAAGAAACGATTCGTGCCCTTAGAGCTTAGAGCGTAGGTGGGACATTCGGCGCATACGGCGCCACGTTGTCCAAACGAGAAGTGCTGCCAAGCACGTTATTGCCAGGAAGCTGCGTCAAAGAATCACCGATTTCGCGAGTTGCTTGCTGGTCACTCGACGCGCGCCCAGATCGTGCGTGAGACTCATTCACGTCCACCACACCGACAGTTGCGTTCGGGTCGAACGGACGCTGCTCATGCACACTGCCATCTTCATGCACCGCAACGATCCCTGGAGCCGATGGAACCAACAGGCCTGCGTCACCTGCACGTTGTGCAATCTCTGCGGATGATTTGCGGTCCTCAAGGTCGCGGGTCAGCGATTCGACACGGTTGGTCAGCTCTCGTTCCTGCGCCTGAAGGCGCTGAATGGTAAACGTTTGCGTCGTCGACAAAGCGCTGAGCCCCATCGCAGCAACAACCCCGAATACCAGCAGTACCACCGTCACTGTGAACGTCAGCGACAACTGTTTCTTAGCGACAGCCGGCTGCGCAATCCTCCTGCCACGGTAGGACACAATCTGCTTCGACCCCAACCGCCCGTGAGTACGCGGGTGTGGGACGTGTGGTCGAATACCCGGGTTGAGCAGTCGAGTGTTCGCGCTACGCTGCTGGCCGGAGCGCCGCGTCTGCGGGCGTGCCTGATCACCGCGCGTCAGCGTCATGTTCGATCCGCTGTACTCTCGTGCTGCCATGATTGATCAGTTCCTTAGTTGCCTTGTGCTAGTTTCTCGACACCACGTACCCGTACGGACGCCGCTCTAGGGTTATGTTCAATTTCAGTTTTCGACGCCTTCTCCGACCCATTTGTGATGGATCGAAACAGCGGCTGCGTACCGGGTAAGTCCATCGGGAGCCCCGGTGGGGTTTTCGACTCCGTGAGTTCCCGAAACGCCGCCTTGACGATTTTGTCTTCCAACGATTGATAGCTCATGAAAACCACACGGCCACCAACTCCTAGGAGGTCAGTAATGACGGGAAGGACCTGCTCGACCGCTTCGAGCTCGCGGTTCACTTCGACTCGCAGCGCCTGGAACGTTCGCTTTGCCGGGTGCCCGCCCGATCTACGTGTGGCTGCCGGAATCGTGTCGTACAGCAGCTCCACCAGACGCGCACTCGTTGTGAATGGCTCCTGTTCACGCTGCTGAACAATCGCCCGAGCAATCTTTCCCGCAAAACGCTCGTCTCCGTACGTCTTCAAAATGCGTGCCAAGTCACCGTGCGAGTAGGTATTCAGCACGTCAGCTGCAGTGAGCGATTGCGTCGTATCCATCCGCATATCTAGCGGGGCATCAATCTTGTACGCGAAACCGCGTTCTTCCTGATCGAGCTGCATCGAAGAAACGCCAAGGTCAAACAGCGCCCCGGCAACTCCATTTTCGCGGACGATGCCGAAAGGCACCCGCTCGTCAGAAGCCGCAACTTCGCCAATTGCGTCAAAACGGGCTTGCACCGGAACAAAACGGTCGCCGAATGGAGCCAGTCGCTGCGTTGCCGCAGCTAACGCGTTTGGGTCTCGGTCGATTCCAATAACGTACGCGTTTGGAAATGTAGAAAGAAAGTACTCAGTGTGGCCGCCTGCGCCGAGGGTGCCGTCGACAATCACTGCGCGATCGCCGAATTGCTCAACTGCTGGTGCGAGCAATTCCACCATCCGGTTACGCATCACGGGAACGTGGCCACGGTTTGCCACCGGATCAAAGTCCATCGCGGCTTCTACCATTGTCGGGCACACTCCCTTCACTGCGTTGTTCTGAAAATTACCTACACCCATGTTTGGGGAGCGTATAGAGCCCTACCCCGGGCGGCTGCTCTGATGTCGGGGAAGTACACCAGAACGCTTCACGCCCGGGATAGAGTCCGTACACGCTCTCCGTCAGTAGTCGATGTCCACTGTCAGGTAGTCAGCCTTACAGCAGACCGGAGAGTATGTCGTCGTCATCCGCCGCCGAGAAGGCAGCTTCAGTCTCTTCTTGATATTGAGCCCAGGATTGTGCATCCCAGATCTCGAGAAAATCTACAGAACCGATAACCACGCACTCCTTTGAAAGGTTTGCGTATTCCCGGTGCGACGCCGACAACGTGATACGACCAGAACCGTCAAGCGTTTGCTCATCCGCACTGGCAGCCAGATTACGAATGAACGCACGAGCCTTCGGGTTCGTGCGGGATGCTGCAGCTGCCTTTTTGGCTCGCGCTGCGAACTCCGCACGGGGGTAGACCGCCAAAGAGTGATCTTGCCCCTTGGTCACCATCAGCCCGTCCGCGAGGTCCTCTCGGAACTTCGCAGGCAGCGTCAAGCGTCCTTTGTCATCAAGCTTGGGAGTGTAGGTTCCCAGAAACATCGGGCGACCCACCTTCCTCTACGCCGTCAGACACGTGATGTATGTAGTTTTCTCTGCTTCGTGCGACAAAGGTGTGTAGTCAGCACACCACCGCGCCTTCCGCTACGCCCCACTTTAACCCACTGTGCCCCACAAATGCCACACCACACACAAAAAAGATTACCGACTTCAACATAACCGCAGGTCAACGAGCAAGAAAACGGTGGGGCTCCCTCCCCCTTTCGCGCTTCACAATAGCCACAATCACCCCACTAGTCGACTAGATACGCAAAGAAATACCCACAAAAGTCCATCTCCGCATACATGTGTGGGCAAAAGTGGAGACTGTGGGTGAAAGTGGGGCGTTTCGCCCAGGCAATAAAAAACGCCCCCAGTAAAGGGGGCGTGGTCCTTCTTTACATTAAGGCCGATCCTCGAACCGGCGCTTAAAGTTCTGCTCCATCGAGCTCACTCGAGGAGACTTCTGCTGGTTCCGGGAAACATTCCGCAACTGCGATACAGATGGGCCATGCGCTGGGGTGCGCAACGCCATGATTCCACCAGCCATCATGACGCCGAACCCGATAACGCTAATGATTACTGTCCAAATGGAAAGCGAGGCAAGCGCAACACCGCCGAGCAACAACACCACTCCAAGCACCATTAACGCAACGCTGCGCATCGTAATCCGGCCTGTGGACGAAGGAGCCGCATAGTCGGCGTTTCGGCCGACGCTTTGCACAAATGAAGGGTCATCTGCCATGAGTGACTGCTCAATTGCGCGGAGTGCTTGCTGCTCCTGTTCAGAAAGTGACACTGCTCTACTCCCAAGCTCCAAAGCGGACGTTGCTATCCATACAACGGCCATCCTAGCGCCTTTGTTCCCCGGGAGACGAGGGCAAGATTGCCCAGGCTAAGCCGCAACACCATTTCCGGCAGGAAGTGCCTCGAGGTAGAACTGTTCCGCCTGCTCAAGTAACTGCGCAACCCTGTCAGCTGGCGGCATATGCTCAATCCCTGAGGCAACGCGGCCGCGTTCCCGCGAGAACGACTCAAACACATTCGCCCACCGCTCACCACCCTTCCCCGTGAGTGCAAGCTTCTTCCACGCGCTCCTTGGCAGCCGCTTTCGCTTCTGAATTACCGGACTATCGGAACACACCGCACCCGCAGTCCGCAGCGCTGCACGGTAGGCATATTCCATAGCCTCGTCGTACGCCCCCTCCTCAAATCGCTCATAGGCATACGTGAGGCAGCCATCGGCGGTTTCAAGAAACTGGTCACGCTTCGATTGACGGACGCGAGCACCGTAAACTTCGTTCGTTGTCGCAGAGATAACGCTGTTCATGTTGATTTCTCCTTCATTTCCCTTTCGCATTTGAGATGAATATAGAAAATGGGTCCGACAAATCCCCCAGAACTTCGCTCATTTGTTCGAATATGGCGAAACTTCCCGGACTCGTGGTTCGATAAAGGCATGAAGACCGAAATCCGCCGACTCACATCGGCCGAGTACCTTCTTGCAACGCCCGCACTCGTCGACCTCTATATAGAGGCCATGGACTACCCGGTCAATGTTCGGGCACAACGCATCTCCTCCTGGCGCCAAGAGGCTCTCTCCCCAGGCTTCACTGCAGTCGCGGCAGTTGCTGACGACACGATCATCGGCATTGCATACGGAATGTTGGGACAGCGTGAACGATGGTGGGATCAGCAGCTCAGGCGGGCGCTTGCCATGCAAGGGGGGCCGTCGAAAAGCGAAAAGGAGTTACTCCAAAGCTACTTTGAGGTCGCTGAAATCCATGTGCTCCCTACCTATCAAGGGAGAGGTATCGGCGCGAGGTTGCTCCGGGAGCTCCTGCGCCTTGCACCGGCAAAATTTGCTCTACTGTCTACCCCTGAGGTCGAGCACGAGGACAACGGTGCGTTCAAGCTCTACCGCAAATTTGGGTTCTCCGACGTCGCACGTAACTACCTCTACCCTGCTGATCCGCGGCCATTTGCGATTCTCGGGCGATCGCTGCCACTCAGCGCCTCACCAATGTTGTAGGTTTGTCGTGGTAACTCGGTAGTCTCTAGGTGCATACGTCTACGACAGATTCTGGAATGGAGCACAACGTGTCTGAAGTATCCTCACAAGGGCCAACGCTCGAGGCCATCCCCGTGCTTGTTGAGGAGCAACTTCGCGTGTTCTTCGACGGCCAGGAATCGGTAGTCGCGGAAATTGGTGCCCCGGTGGAAGACGCAGTGTCTTACCTGCGCAAGTTTGTCCTCGGTGGAGGCAAGCGGATACGGCCACTCTACGGCTGGGCTGGCTTCATCGGCGCAGGAGGGCTCGACCACAGCCAGGAGAACCCCGACGCAGTGCTGCGCGCAGTGAGCTCGCTCGAGTTCATTCAGGCGTGTGCGCTCATCCACGACGACATTATCGACGCCTCCGACACCCGGCGCGGCAACCCAACAGTGCACCGCGCAGTTGAGGCAACGCACCGCAACGAAGGCTATCGTGGTGACGCCGCGTCCTTCGGCGAGCACTCGGCCATTTTGATTGGTGATCTTGCGCTGGTGTGGGCAGAAGACATGTGGCGATACTCGGGGCTCACGAATGATGCCCTCGACCGCGCGGCGAAGCCGTGGGTGGGGATGCGCACTGAGGTGATCGGCGGCCAGCTGCTGGACATCATGTTAGAGGCTAAGGGCAGCGAATCTGTTGAGCTCGCAGACAAGGTGAATCGGTACAAGACCGCTGCGTACACGATTGAACGGCCGCTCCACCTTGGCGCCGCGATTGCCGGCGCACCGGATGCAACGATCGCCGCGTTCCGTGGTTACGGACGTGATATTGGCATTGCGTACCAGCTCCGCGATGACATCCTTGGGGTCTTCGGTGAACCTGAGGTGACCGGCAAGCCGGCTGGCGACGATATCCGTGAGGGCAAGCGCACCGTCTTGTTCGCCACTGCGCTGGCAAACTTGGATGCGTCCGATCCTGCCGCAGCGCAACGCCTTCGCGACGGGATTGGTGTCGCAGCATCACCAGAGGAGCTTTCCGAACTCGCAGGGCTTATTCAAGAAAGTGGCGCCGTCGAGGCAGTAGAGGCGCGCATCGACCGCCTCACTGAATCAGGCCTGCAGCACCTTTCGGACGCAGGGATTGATGATGCAGTTGCGCAGTTCATGCGTGACTTAGCTATCAAAGCCACGGCTAGGCGTATGTAGCAATGAAGTCTCTTTCGCCGACACGACTAGGGCTGCTGGCAAGTATCTTGGTGGCCCTTGGTTCCTTTGGGGCCGGCGCCACCCGCAACCGTGGCGGCGTGATGCGTATGTTGGGCGTCGACAATTTGACGTACGGGCACGGGCGTGCGCTCATGGACATCACGATGAGCGTCGGCATCGTTTTGTTGTTGCTTGCCTGGCTGTGGCTGTGGCGTACGCGTCCCACCTTCGATACGGTACGGCGCACCACCTGGCTGTGGACCGCACCACTCGCGCTGAGCGCACCGATGCTCTCGCGCGACGTGTACTCCTATCTGATGCAAGGCGCCATGCTTCGCGACGGCTTCGACCCATACTCAGAAGGTGCGGCCGTCAACCCCGGCCCGCTGCTGTGGGAAGTCTCGCACGACTGGCGCAACACCACCACCCCGTACGGTCCGCTGCACCTGGGGTTAGGCAAGCTGATCACACTGGTAACTGGCGATAGTGTAGGCGCCGGCATTGTTGCATATCGGCTCCTAGCGCTGGCGGGTTTCGCGCTGATTATCATCACGGTCCCGAAAATTGCGCAGCAGCTCGGCGGCGACAGTGCATTTGCGCTCTGGATTGGAGCGACGAACCCCTTGATGCTGCTGCATATGGTTGGCGGCATGCACAACGAGGCCGTGATGGTGGGGCTCGTCAGCGTCGGCATCGTGTGGGCACTACGCCGCCCAGCAACCTTCGCCACTTTTAGTGGCGCCATCGCTGTGGTGGCTGTTGCGGTCTCGCTCAAGGCCACGGCTGCCGTGGCGATGCCTTTCATCGTGTGGCTGATGGTTGCCCATTTCGCGGGTGCATCAGCATCTGTGCTTAAGAAGTGCGGCGTGTTCATCCTCGCCACGGCTTGGTCAATCGTGCTGACGGGCGGGGTGCTTTATGTTGTCACCGCGGCGTCTGGCGCGTCGTGGGGCTGGCTGGCTGAGATCTCCGGCAACTCGAAGGTGATCAACCCGTTGGCAGGGCCCACGCTGGTCACCGAGATACTCACTCCCGGGTTCCAGCTTTTCGACGACCACTTCTACTACAACAGCCTGCTCGTTGTCGTGCGCGCGGCCGCTTCCATCCTGATGTTGGTGGCGTTAGCCGTTGTGTGGTGGTGGTTCCGCCCGAAACCAGGTGCAGCGAATGACGTGCGCGCTGTCCAGGGCACGACCGCCGCGTACGTCGCCGCGTTCATCACGAATGCGGTCACGCTCCCCTGGTACTACGCATCGATTTTGGCACTCGTGGGAACTTTCCGGGCACCGCGGTGGGTGCAACAGGCCGCCGTGGGCGCGAGCGTAATCATCGTGCTGGCGTTTACAGGCGGCGGTAACCACCGCTTTTACGATGCCTGGTTCCTCGTCGCGGCACCGTTCGTGGCCTTTGCAGCAGTGCTTGCGGTGTGGCCGTTCAAGCAGGCTAAAACGCCATCGCCTGTGCTCGGCGAATAACTTCGCGGGCACCATGGCCGTGCAGCGCGTCGATTGGACGGCCGCTCAGTGATTCATCGGGGGTAAATAGGTACTGGAGCGACTCTTCGGGGGAAAAGCCGCCGTCCGCAAGCACGGTGATCGCCCCGCTGATGAACTTTGACATCTCGCCGTCCGCCAGCAGGAGCGCAGGAATGTAATTCACGCCGTCCTTGCGGTAAACGAGGAGCTTGTCGGCGTGAACATAGTCGTGGATTTTTGTGACTGGAACGCCGAGTGTTTCCGCAACTTCGGGAAAGGTCAGCAGTTCATCGTGTTCGAGCAAAGAATCAATAGTCTGTTGAGCACTCACGACCGACAGTTTACGCGTCGAGAGCACGTTTGGGCCATACTGGAGCGCATGGCACAGCTCGCAGTTGGAGACACGCTGGACAACCGGTACATCATCGATCGCCCCATCGCACGCGGTGGCATGGCGACGGTATACCGCTGCGTCGATACGCGTTTAGGCCGTGAAGTTGCCGCCAAGGTGATGCACGAGTCCTACGTGCATGACAGCGTGTTTCGTGAGAGGTTTCGTCGAGAAGCTCGGGCGATGGCCCAGCTTTCCCACCCCAACCTAGTCAACGTGTACGACTTCGCTGCCCAAGGCGAACCCACGAACCAAGTATTTTTAATCATGGAGCTCATCACCGGTGGAACACTGCGTGAGCTGCTCGCCGAGCGCGGTCCCATGCCACCGCACGCCGCCGCCGAGGTAATGCGGGCTGTGCTCACTGGCCTCGCGGTCGCGCACCAAAAAGGAATGGTGCACCGCGATATCAAACCGGACAATATCCTGATTAACAGCGATCACAGTGTCAAGCTTGCGGACTTCGGCCTTGTGCGCGCAGTCTCAGACATCACGCATTCCACCGACCAGATCGTAGGTACGGTCGCCTACCTCTCCCCCGAGCAAGTGGACGGTTCACCGATCACGCAGGCCTCCGACGTCTATTCCGCAGGCATCGTGCTCTTTGAGCTACTCACCGGCCAGCAGCCCTTCAACGGCGATACCCCCATCGCGCACGCCTTCGCACGGCTACATGATGTGGTGCCCGCGCCCAGCTCTCGGATCGGAGGCGTACCAAAGCTTTTCGACGAACTCGTGGCCACCGCCACCGCGACCGACCCCCACGACCGCTTCCATGACGCATCGGAGTTCCTCGCTGCGCTCAACGACGTAGCGGACGCGCTTGAGCTACCACCCTACGCGGTACCAGTACCAAGGCATTCCGCAGCGAATCGTGCCGCAGCTCACCCCACGCAGTTTCGCCTCCGGCCGAATTCAACAGATGATTCCCCGAGAACACGTGTGGATGCGCCGACAGTCCAGCCCCCGGCGCCTGCACCGCCACCACCACAGGTACCAGCCCCGGCTCCACCGCAAGCCCCGCTTTCCCCGGCGCGACCTCGCAAGCCGGTGAGCAACCGCTCGGGAATCGGCCTGGCAGTTTTCCTAGTGTTCAGCGCAATCTGCACAGGCTTGGTTGCGGTGGGCGGCTGGTGGCTCGGGTCCGGCATGTACGGCGAGATTCCGCAGATCCTCCTACCGATGCCCTAAGGCGCCACCACCGCGCGCAATCTTAGTAGCGCAACATCTCCGCTACGAGGAAGGCCAACTCGAGTGCCTGCTCAGTGTTCAAGCGCGGGTCGCAGGCAGATTCGTAGCGGCCTGGCAGGTCAACGTCAGTGATGTCCTGCGCACCGCCGAGGCACTCGGTGACCGCCTCGCCGGTCAGCTCAATGTGGATGCCACCCGGGTGCGTGCCCAACTGACGGTGCACCTCGAAGAAGCCCTGGACCTCATCCAGAATCTTGTCAAAGTGCCTGGTCTTGTAACCATTTGACGCCGTAAACGTGTTGCCGTGCATCGGGTCGCTTTGCCAAATCACCTTATGACGAGATGCCTCGACGGCATTGACGATGCCTGGCAACACTTCGCGAATCTTGTCGTGCCCCATCCGGATCACCATCGTCAAACGGCCAGGCTCGAAATTCGGGTCGAGCTTATCCGCGTACGCCACGGCTTCTTCCGGAGTGGTCGTCGGCCCCAACTTGATGCCGATCGGGTTATCGATCATCGCGGCGAAGTTCACATGGAAGTCATCGAGATCTCGGGTGCGCTCGCCGATCCACAGCTGATGCGCGGACAGGTCATACAGCCGCGTCTCCCCCTGATCGTCTTCGGCGAGGCGCAGCATAGCGCGCTCGTAGTCCACAAGCAGAGCTTCGTGGGAGGCGTAAATCTCCGAGGTCCGGAGGTGTTCGTCGCTCACGCCACAAGCATCCATGAAGGCAAGCGAGCGCGAAATCTCACGGCCGAGCGCCTCGTAGCGTGCACCCGCCGGAGAGTTGGTCACAAACTCGCGGTTCCAAGTGTTGATGTTGTGCAGGTCCGCGGTACCGGACGCAGTAAGTGCACGAACCAGGTTCATAGCCGCAGACGCATTTGCGTACGCGCGGACCATGCGAGCGGGATCATGGCGACGCGCCTCCGGAGTCGGTTCGACGCCATTGACGATGTCACCGCGGTAATTCGGCAAGCCGTTACCGTCGAGATCTGATGAACGTGGCTTTGCGTACTGCCCGGCGATACGCCCGAGCTTCACTACGGGCATCGACGCGCCGTACGTCAACACTGCCGCCATCTGCAGGAGTGTACGCACGTTAGCGCGGATATGAGGCTCTGTGTTGGACTCAAATGTCTCCGCGCAGTCACCCCCCTGAAGCAAAAACGCTTCACCGTTAGCGACCTTCGCCATTTTCTGCTTGAGCTCTTCAACCTCTGGGGCAAGAACTACCGGCGGTACAGATTCGAGAATCTTCCGCACATACTCAGCCTCATGACGGTCCCAGCTCGGCTGCTGCTTTGCGTCACGCGACAACGCGTCCTGGAACTGTGCATTGAGGTCTCCTGGAAGCGGTGGCAAATCGGGGAGAACTTCTTTGGGGATATCTACTGTCCAACTCACACTTAATGTTTAGCACGAAGCAGCGACGAATACCACAACTTTGCGGCGCGAATACCTGCACAGACTCAAAGTATGAAATGCGCGTCTCACGATCTAGACGCGCGGCCAAGCCGGTCAAGCGGCAAATACTCCGCGCATACGCGGTACTTCTTCAAGTTATGGCGCGCATCTACCAATGCATCGTGGTTCCCGCGCGGCACCTGTGGCAATCTCGGTCGCCCCGCCATTTCCCAGTACTGCTTCAGCTCACGAGTAAAGCGCGGAAGGTTCTTCGGCAACCCGGTCATGTCACCCCACAGCTGCGCCAGCACAACGTGATCGTACGCCCCCACCCATGCCCAAAGCTCCGGGGCGGAGCGGGGCGTCGTCAAGAACTCGTAGACCTCACTACGGATCTGCTCCCGCGACTTCCATGCGGGGTGACCAGCACCGGGCAGTTTATCCAAGACATTGTCGCGCACCCACTGATTCGCACGCGCGGCATCAAACTCATTGGACACCGCGTAGTATTCACGACCGTCCTCCGCGACGATGCCGATGGAGACTAGCTCAATGGTCGAGCCGTCTTCGATGAACTCTGTGTCGTAAAAGTAACGCACTAGTTCGCCTCACCCTCCGGGCCCTCAGGTTTGCGTGGCCAAAACATCACCGCTGCAACGAACAGTACGAGTAGCGGCGAAATCACATTCCTGGCTATCTCAAGTTCACTCGTGACGAGATACGCTCCCACCGCGCAGCACACGAGCACAATACGAGTAACGAGGTCCCGGTCCATCAAACGTCCTTACTTAATCCTCTTCGGGCTCGGCGCCCTCAGGATAGCGCCCCGTCTCTTCCAGATGCTTTTTGACGTCCGAAGCATACACATCCACGTACGGGTATCCGGACAACGCAGACATCTTATGCATCACGAAGTCCGTAAACGGACGCATCACCTCCCGCGAGTGCGGATCAAATCCGTGCTCCGTCGCCCAAGCGTGCGGGTCAATAGGTTCGCTGAGCTTGATGCGGACCTTCGCCGGGCGCGGAAGTACCGACCCGATCGGGTTCGCCTCGCGGGTGCCAATCATGGCCACCAAGATCACCGGCGCTCCCGTGTCCATCGCGACACGAGCCATACCGGTGCGCCCCTTGTAGATGCGACCATCCGGTGAACGCGTGCCTTCCGGGTAGATACCGAACACGTCGTTGCGATCAACAATCACCTCGCGCGCAGCCTGCTGCAGGTTCGCGCCCGCATTCGAATCACCGCGATGCACAGGGATCTGACCAACAGCGGTAAAGAAAAACCGCTTGAACCTGCCCCTCAAGCCAGGTTGCGTAAAGTACTCGCTCTTCGCCGGAAACGTGATTTGCCGACGCAGCATCAGCGGCAGATAGAACGAATCCATCACCGCTTGGTGGTTCGAGACAAGAATGACGCCGCCTTCGTCCGGCACATGCTCCGCGCCTTCAATCGTGGGACGATTCCACACGAGCAGCGCTGGACCTAGCAACGCTTTAAACGCCGAATACCACTTGTTATGCACGGTGTCTCCCTGCTAGATCCTCACGAGCCAAGTCTGCGACACCGATCATACCTGCCTGCGGGCCCAGCTCTGCGCATAGAATCTCCGGAACAGGGCGGTACCCGGAGCCAACCATGTTACGACGCAACGAATCCTTGGCATCTTCCATAAAGAGATCTGCGTCGGCGCTCACGCCACCGCCAAGGACCACCAGGCCCGGATCCATAACGTCAGCCACTATCGACAAACCACGGCCCAGCCACTCCGCAAAACTCGCAAGCGCCTTCACGCCAAGCTCATCGCCCTCGCGTGCAGCCTCCATCACGTCATGGCCCGTCGCCCGCTTATCGACGACTTTCCGGTACAAACCGCACTTCTTAAAACCGCCGTGCGCTGCGACCTCCAAAGCACAGTCCACCAACGACGTGCCCGAGGCGTACCGCTCCAAGCAGCCCTGCTTACCGCAGGAACACACGCGCCCATCTGGCACAACAGTCAAGTGCCCGAACTCGGGGGCAGTGCCGAACGATCCGCGGTAAATCTTGCCATCAATCATCAGCGTTGCGCCGATACCGGTACCGACGGCAAAGAACACCCAGATATCCGCATCCTTTGCTGCGCCAAATCGGTATTCACCCCAGGCTGCCGCGTTCGCGTCGTGCTCAAGGCGGACTGGTAGGCCCAGAGCCTCCTCAAGCTGCGCCCGAACCGGTTGGTCGTTGCGCCACGGCAAATGCGGGGCGAACCGCACGATCTCGCAGTCCGGGTCAAGAAAACCGGCGATAGCCAAGCCGACAGCATCAACCACGTACTCCCGCTGCAGCTGCCGCACCATATCGACGATGACGTCGATAAGCTCATCACCAGTCTGCGGAGTACCAGTAGATATCGATGCAACGATGCGCCCAGAGTCATCGACCACTGCTGCGCGAGTATTCGTCCCGCCGATATCAAAACCGACAGTCAGCTTGGATTCAGTAGACATACATGACCATGCTAGTCGCCGAGAGCCTGAGAAAATAATAATTTCTCACACCGCTCCCCCAACACCTGCCACGAAAACTCCCGCTGCACATGGCGTCGCCCCGCCTTCCCCATCGATTCCCGCAGCAGGGGATCACGCAGCAGACGCACCAACGCCGCGACAAGTGCATCATCATTCTTATCGACGACCACTCCGCTGTGGTCCGCCACCGTTTCCGGCGCACCGCCCGAATCACCAGCGACCACCGGTACCTCACACGCCTGGGCCTCGAGAAACACAATCCCGAGGCCTTCAACGTCGAGGCCTCCGCCGCGGGTACGAACCGGCATCGCGAACACGTCTGCAGCCGCAACGATTCGACACAGGTCAATGTCGCTGACCCGCCCGGTGAACCTGACACCGTCGACGCCCTCCGCCATCGCGTGAAGCCGACGGGCATACGGACCCTCCCCAACAATCACCAATTGTGCACCCGGCACCTGCTCGCGCACCCTCGGCAGGACGCGGATCAACCGGTCTTGCCCTTTGCGTTTCACCAGACGCGACGCACACACAATCAGCGGAGACTCCGCGCCGATTCGGAACGAAGCTCTGGTCTCCAACTTCTCCTGCTGCGTTGCGGGCGCGTAGCGGGACGTCGATACGCCTGAGGGAAGCGCAACGAACTGAGGATTCGGACCAAATGCTTCCTTGAATCGCCCCAGTGTGTACTCCGAAATGTACGTGATTACATCGGCACTACCGCCAATCGTTCGCAGCAGTCGACGACCAATGCGAAACATTGACCACCCGACCTCATGGCCATGCGTCGTTGCCACAACCCGCGAAGCACCCGCACGCTTCGCAGCACCCCCCATCACTCCAAGAGGAGCTGCAGCACCAAACCACACCGTATCGACGTGCTGTTCCCTGATAATTCGCCGCATCATCCTCCGGACAGCAGGAGTAGGCAACATCACCGGAAAGGGCCAACGAATAATCGTGTACGGCTGTTCCGCATCCCATGCGAGAGCAGCCACCTTATCCTGCATCGAGGCAAACACAATGATGCTCTGCGCCCCGCGACGGTGAACGACCTCCTGCACATAATCCCGCAAGTACGACTGAATCCCACCGACAGTCGGTGGGAAATCATTCGTCACCAATAAAACAGTCATGGTGCCTAATAACGGACAGCGCCCTGGACCGGCATCGAATTCAACGGGACAACCTGGACCGGAATACCGTAGTCAGAGGCATGCACAACCATGCCGTCGCCGATATACATGCCAACGTGCGTCACTCCCGGGTAATAACCGACAATGTCACCTGGCTGCAGGTCCCCCATGCTCACCGGCATGCCACCAGCAAGCTGAGCCTGCGAGGTACGCGGGATCGCCTTACCGTTCTGCCCGTAAGCCCACACCATGAGCCCAGAGCAGTCGAACGCCGACGGCCCCGTCGCGCCCCAGCCATAAGGCTTGCCAACCTGCGCGAGCGCGGCACCGACAACCCCATCCCCCACCGGAGGCAACGAGCCAGCATCAACGGGGTGCAGACGTCCCTCCCACAACGAACGCGCCTCCGGCGACAAATTATCGACGCGCGCCTCAATCTCCTCAATCTGTCCCTGCAGCGCCTCGCGCTCACGCTCGAGCTTCGAACGCTTTGAATCAAGGTCATTTCGGAGATACTGCGCTTCCGCAAGGGCTACGTTTGCAGCATTCGCCTTCGTTGCCGCGTCCTGGGCAGCGCCTTCGTACTCGCGGAGCACGCTTTGCTGTTTGCGGGACAGCGAATCCAGGTACGCAGCACGGTCAATAGCAGTCTGGGGACTACCAGAGTCCAGCGTTGTAAGGATCACATCGGCCTGGACGTTGCGGTACCGGGAAGCAGCGAGGCGGTCTACTTCCCTTTGGAGATCATCACGAGCGATTTTCGCAGCTTGAACTTGGGTACGCGCATCCGCCGCGTCAGACTGCAAGCGCTCAAGTTCCTCCGACTTCGCGGCAATATCATCCTCGACGCCCTTGAGCTCTTCTACCTTTGCGGTGACCTCATGCGAAAGCTCATCAACCTGATGAATCAGTTCTTCGACGTCATCCGCCACTGCGGACGGAGCAACAACGCTACTGCTCACAACGACAGAGAGCGATGCACCCAGCGCCACGCGCTTCCCCCAGGAACGCCCATTTGCAACATGACGCGCATGTAAAGAGTGTTTAGCCACTTAAAGCCCCTTCGCTGGCAAGAAAAACTATCACCAATATAGCGAGAGGGGCTTAAAGTTACAATCTTGTAATTCTTCTGCCGACCCCCACCACAATCGTTTGGATCGGCCGATAAATACCGAGCTTAGAAGCGCACAGCGGAGTGCACTGGCATCATGTGCAGTGGACGCTCAGCGACCGGAGCGCTGGTGTTCAGTGCATCAATGATAGTGCCGTTACCGGTGTAGATACCAACGTGGGAAGCGCCACCGTAGTAAGCCACGATGTCACCAGGCTGAAGCTGATCAAGCGGAACCGGAGTACCCGCAGCCGCCTGCGCCTGCGAGGTACGAGGGATGGACTTACCAGCCTGCGCATATACCCAGGAGGTGAAACCGGAGCAGTCGAACACGTTCGGGCCTGCAGCGCCGTATACGTATGCAGCACCAATCTTTGTACGTGCAATATCGACCAGACGCTGACCTGCGGAGACCTGCGGCGCTGGAGCAACTGCCGGCGCAGCAACGTTTGCGGAGTATGCCTTCGCGGCTGGCGCCTTGAACTGAGCCTCGACGTTTGCCAGCCATGCGCCAAACGAAGGTACGTTGTTGACGCCAGGAACCGCACGAACCTGTGCAATTGCCGTAGGGACATCAGCATTGGACTTCTGACCTGCCAGGGATGGGATCCAAGCCTCGATGCCAGGAATCGCAGCGATGCCAGGCACGTTCTCAATACCTGGAACCTGAACAGCTACCGGCGAGTTCGGGACGCGAACCTCAGCCGCCTCTGCAGAGATTGGCGAGAGCAGCGAGGCACCTGCAGCTGCTGCGGTCACTACCGCGACGTTACGTGCAGTGCTGTGTGCCTGACGACGGTGCTTAGCCATAATTGTAAAACTCCATATCTTCTCTTTTGCCGACCGAGTTAGCTGACGGGTTGGGCTAGAGAACCAGCCTTACGACTTCCACGGAAAACTCCGCTCTCGTTCGCATTCACCCCAGAGAGAAAATCCTGCTTGGGTCCCCGGCTTCCCGAAGCCACTAAGGCTCAGGGAATTAGGCGCTATATGTACTTACTGTTTGCTTTCAACGGCTGTTGCTGCAATGTCTCGATTAGGTTACGAAACGGAAACATCTTTGTCCAACGACACGGCCGTTATCGTTCCGTTATTTTTCCCTCCCCTCATTCCGCGCGAATTTTCCTGAGAACTACAAGCAGAGCGCCTCAATGTACCGAACCTGACGAACGACCTTCTACCTGCGCTTTTGCGAACCTTCCTCACCTGTACACAGAGTGCCGATTTGGTAAGAATGCACTAAATCACTCTTATGTGACATTGCTCACTAACATTGTGTAACGCTTCCATAACGCTTCGAAATGGCTTCAAATTCCTCCGCCTTCAGACGTGAAGCGGTGAGCCATTGCTCCGCATCTATACCAAGTGCCGTAACAGAACGAAGTCAGAAGTGGGCTCGTGTCATAGCACGGGCGAGATAAAGGTGCTGAGTTCCAAAAGTGATCTGACCAGACATACAAAAACGCCCTGGCCAGCTGTACTCTCGTACAACCAACCAGGGCGCCTTGAGCGACCGCTAGTGTGTTAGAGCCTATTCAGAAGCATTGCGGTCATCGAGGTGTTTGGTTTCCTCGAGCTTGCGCAACGTCTCGATCTCCTCATGGTGGTTCTCGCGCTGCGCGTCCCGGACGCGCTCGGAAACGCCAAGCTCAGCAGGCTTGAATTTACCGATGGTCTCGGAGTCAGCGAAGCCGAGCTGGTTGAGGCGCTTCGGAACCGGAGCACCAGCGTAATCGAGCGGCACTGGGTGTCCATGCTCGTCGACTGGGCCAAGCGGCTGGTGGATCTCCACAAACGCACCGTTAGGCAGCTTCTTGATGATGCCCGTTTCGATACCGTGCTCCAGAACCTCACGGTCGGAACGCTGCAGACCAACACAGATACGGTAGGTCAGCCAGTATGCGAACGGCGGCAAGACAATGAGACCGATGCGACCGAACCAGGTCATCGCGTTCAGCGAGATCTGGAAGAAGTGAGCAACGTGGTCGTTGCCACCGGAAATCGTCAGCAACAGGAAAAACACGAGTGCCATCACACCGAGGCCGGTACGCACTGGAACGTCACGTGGGCGCTGCAGCAGGTTGTGGTGCGCCGTGTCACCGGTCACCTTCGCTTCGATGAACGGGTAGCTGATCAGCAGGACGACCATGACGCCACACATGAGGGCAACCCAGAAAGCACCCGGAATGGTATATGGGCCGAGGTAGAGCTCCCACGCTGGCATGACACGAGCTGCGCCGTCAGTCCACAGCATGTAAACGTCAGGCTGCGAACCGGCGGAGACCTGCGACGGGTTGTATGGGCCGATGTTCCAAATGCCGTTGATGGTGGTCAGACCAGCCATAGCAGCGAGGACACCGAAGACAACCATCATGAAGCCGATCGCCTTGACTGCGAAGACCGGCATAATGCGGATGCCAACAACGTTGTTCTCGGTACGGCCGGGGCCTGGGAACTGGGTATGCTTCTGGAACCAGACGAGCAGCAGGTGCGCTGCGATCAGAGCCAGGATCACGCCCGGGAGGATCAGAACGTGCAGGATGTAGAAGCGGTCCAGCATCAGGTCAGACGGGAAGTCGCCGCCGAAGATTGCCCAGTGCATCCAGGTACCGATGATCGGGATACCAACAATAATGGCAGACATAATACGGAGGCCAACACCAGAGAGCAGGTCGTCTGGCAGGGAGTAACCCATGAAGCCTTCGGCCATGCCGATGAGAATCAGGGTAACGCCGATGACCCAGTTAGCCTCACGTGGGCGGCGGAACGCACCGGTGAAGAAGATACGCATCATGTGGGCGAACATCGCCATCATGAACATCAGCGCAGCCCAGTGGTGCATCTGACGAACGAACAGGCCACCGCGGACCTCGAATGAAATATTCAGAGCCGTGGCGTACGCGCGTGACATTTCCACGCCGTTGAGCGGTAGGTACCCGCCGTCGTAGATCACCTTCGTAATGGAAGGGTCAAAGAACAGCGCGAGGTAAATACCTGTCAGCAGCAAGATAATGAAGCTGTACAGCGCCATCTCACCGAGCATGAAAGACCAGTGGCTCGGGAAGACCTTATTCAACTGTGGCCGGAGGAAACCGGCTACCGTGTACCGCGAATCAACGTTGTCCGCGGCTTGTGCAAGTTTAGTACTCATTAGGATTTACGCTCCCAGAATGCCGGGCCGACGGGCTCGATGAAGTTTCCGTTGGCGATGAGGTAACCGTCTTCGTCAACAGTCACAGGAAGCTGAGGCAGAGCACGGGCAGCCGGTCCGAAGATCGGTTTGCCGTACTGCAGTGCGTCGAACTGCGACTGGTGGCACGGACAAAGGATGCGGTTCGTCTGCGCTTCGTAAAGCGAGGTCGGGCAACCAATGTGCGTACAAATCTTGGAGTATGCGTAGTAATCCCCGTAGTGGAAATCTTCCTGACCTTCACGCTCAACGACGCGGCGTGCGTCCTCAGAGCGAAGGCGGATCAGCATAACTGCGTTACGAGGGCCATGCAGCGAGTGCATGTGGTGTTCGTATACGTCGCGCTCTGGGTCGTAAATGTCACCATCGTTGACATCCTCCGGGTAGAGCGGGAATACCGTCTCCATGGAAGCAGCAGCGAGGTCTTCTGGACGCATACGCACCAGGCGGGAAACACCTGCCGTGGAGTAGTGCGAGCCAGCTACGCCTTCGTGCAGCTCGGCGATCGCGCCAGTGTCGCGACCGAGGTAAACCTTGACGCCCTTCTCCTGCATGGTCCACCCGTGTGTCCAAAGCGTGCCATCACCTAAGTAGTTAAGGTCGTGGCGCTTCTTCCATGGGTTTTTGATCATACCACCGAGGGGTGCAACGACCATGAGGCCGGCGAGAACACCAGCGGTGCCAAGCAGACCCTTCATTGCCTTGCGACGACCAAGGGTGGAAGTCTCCCAGGCATCATTCAGCAGAGCGGTCGTCGTGCGACGGTCCAATTCGGAAGAACGGCCGTCGTGACGACGCTGTACGGAGATCTCCTCAGGGATGAACTTCTTCACGTACTGGACAATCGCGATACCCAGGGCGGCAAAACCGACACCAGAAGTAAGGCCGAGCAGTGGCGTGTAAAGCGTGTAAACCCAAAGTCCTTCATCGCCGTGGAAGCGTGGCTCCCATGGCCAGAAGAGGTAGACACCGAGGAACGCGATTCCGCAGAGCACCGAAATAATCAACCAAATGTTGATTCCGAGTTCGGAAGACTTCTCGCGTGGGTCGCCATCAACTGGGAACCGCTCCTTGCGGTACGCAACGGTGACGTCGTCGAGTTCCGTGCCCAGAGCAGCGAGCTCCGCATTATTCATGCGGTCCAAATCTTGGGATGTGTAGTTCTTGTTTACTTCACTCATGAGCGCGATCCAATCCAGATAGCTGCGGCAGCAACGAGCGTTACGCCGATCATCCACATAGCCATACCTTCAGAAACTGGGCCAAGGCCACCAAGGGCGTAACCGCCAGGGCTTGGGGTTTCCTTCGAGGACTTAATAAACGCAATGATGTCGCGCTTCTCGTCGGCGCTGAGCTGGCGATCCGAGAACTTTGGCATGTTCTGCGGGCCAGTCAGCATCGCCTGGTAGATCTCCTGCTCATTCGCAGGGTCCAACTCCGGCGCATACTTACCAGAAGATAGTGCGCCACCGCGGCCGGTGAAGTTGTGGCAAGACGCGCAGTTCAAGCGGAAGAGCTCGCCGCCACGTGCGACGTCGCCAGCCTGAATCTGGCCATCGTAGTTCTTACCGCGAAGCTCTTCCTTCGCGAGTGATCCGTCTGGGTTGTACACCAGCTCCGGTCCCCCACCGTTGGCAGCAACATAGGCAGCCAGTGCCAGTGCTTGGGACTCGGTGTAACGAGGACGCTTGCGTTCAGCCTGAGCGTCATTCGACATCATCGGCATACGTCCGGAGTTGACCTGGAAGTACACAGCACCTTCGCCGGTGCCGATCAGGGACGGGCCGCGGCCTTCAACACCCTGGAGGTTTGCGCCATGGCAAGTGATGCAAGCGACGTCGTAAATGTCCTTGCCTTCTTGAATCATTGCCTGGTCATCTTTTTGCGCAGTAGCGACCTGCGCGTTCGGGGCAAGCGCCGATGCGAGGAAACCCGCACCCGTGAGGCCGAGCGTCAAGGCTGCTGCACCAGCAAAGGTGCGCTGCGCCTTGCGCCGACTGCGCTTTTTCTTAGGTGATTTTTCCATCTTGTTCCCTTTGAGCGTCAGTGTCTAATACAGATAAATGGCCTTCCGTCATTTCGACGGCGACTCTACGTATCAGATACCTATTGAACGATATACAGAGTAATGAAGACGCCGACCCAAATTACGTCAACAAAGTGCCAGTAGTAAGAGGTCACCATTGCTGCAGTAGCTTGTGCCGGAGTGAACTTCGACTTAGATACGCGGAGCAGCACAACCACGAAGGCAATGATGCCGGCGGTCACGTGCGCCATGTGGAAGCCAGTGATGATGAAGAACACTGACCCGAAGACACTCGCCTGAATGGTCACGCCGTGCACGATCATTTCTCCCCACTCGAAAGCCACGAGTCCGAGGAAGACAACGCCAAGCGCGATAGTTACCGTGAACCATTTGCGGAGCCCAAAAACGTCACCCCTTTCTGCTGCAAATACGCCGAACTGAGAAGTCACGGAAGAAGACACAAGCACGATCGTGATGATCAAGCCGAACATCACGTTCAGGTGTGCCGTCTGGTTATCCCAGTCGCCTGCGGTCATACCGTTTGCACGCGAGGTGAAATACATCGCGAACAAACCGGCAAAGAACATCAACTCTTGGGCGAGGAACGCGATCGTGCCAACGCTGACCATGTTTGGTCGGTTCAGCGCCGGGACACGATTCTGCGGTGTCGCCATACCTTGGTTAGAAATTGCGGTCGTCACGCATGTGATTATCCCCTGTTTTCGGGTCAAAGTCATCTTCTTTCACCCACAAACTTTTCGGCAGATTTCGCGCTAACCTGCCTTTTCTGGCCTAATAGCGCTCGAAGGAAATAACTTTCTGCAATACCGGGAACTTTTCTAGCCACTCATCCGACTACATCAATGCAGGTCACAACTTTCTCGACTTCATTCAGCTCACTTTCGGCTGATTTTTAGGCAATCCAGGATTCAATTTCATCGATTCTTTGCAGTGTTTCAAAAGTTCCCAATAGTGATGGGACTCACATTACACCGCTACCGTTTCCGGCTGCAGACCTACTTTCGTATGACCCCCAAGTGTTACGAATGAGTTCAACCGAAAGGATGAAAATAGCAAGCAAAAATCCCCCTCAGCCTTAGCTGAAGGGGATCAGTTTTCGCCGACACCTCCCGAAGGCGGGGAGGTCAGCGAATCTTTAGTGCTTCTCGCGCGGGATACCGTACTGCAGATTCAGCTGCGTAGTGGTCCACACGAGGAATACTGCGCCAAACACGACGAGCCACAGCTGCCAGAATGCAATTCCGAGTCCGAGGAACATAACCGCACCAGACATTGCGAACGGCCAGATGGAGCTTGGCGAGAAGAAGCCGAGCACGCCTGCGCCATCTTCAACCTCTGCCTCTTCCCAGTCTTCCGGAACAACGTCCATGCGACGCTCGGTGATGTCGAGGTAGACAGCGAGCATGAAGCAGAGCGCAGTAGCGAGAACCAAGCCAACGCCACCGACCCATTCGAGCCCGTAGAGGTAAGCATCTTCACCAATCCACGCTGTGCTGATCATGTAGAAGACTGCCATCAGCGCCAGGAAGGTACCGATTGCGTAGAAAGCTTTTGAACCAGTTGCCATTTCTCTGCCTTCTCTTTCTATACCGTCGCGTTAGGGTCGTTGGTGTTGTTGCCGTCGCGGGTGCCGTGGCGGTCAGACACGAACGGACGTGTGGAGGTGGCGTACGGCGCTTCGCCGATGGATGCGAGCGCATCGGAGTTTGGCGCCTCAGGGTTGTCAATACGGAACTGAATGTACTGAGCAAACTTTTCTGGGGTCACGGCACGAACCTCGAAGTTCATCATCGAGTGGTAAGTACCGCACATCTCGGCACAGCGACCAACGAATGCGCCAGTCTTATCGATCTTCTCAATCTGGAATGCACGCTGCTGCTGGTTCACCTCTGGGTGAGCGTAGGTATCACGCTTGAAGAGGAATTCAGGAACCCAGAATGCGTGGTTCACGTCACCGGATGCGAGACGGAACTCAATCGCACGATCGGTTGGCAGGACGAGCACCGGAACCTCTTCGGTGGTTCCGAGAGTCTCAATCTCATTGAAATTGAGGTACGAGAGGTCACCGGTAGAAGTGCCGTGGATTGGGTTCGGGTTCTTAATATTCTCGTCGTCGTACTTCGTTGCCTCAGCCTTGGCCTGACGCTCGGTGTCAACACCGTCATATGCCTGACCGTTCGAGGTGAACTCACCGTCAACGTTTGCGTAGCCAAACTTCCAGTTCCACTGGTATGCGGTTACGTCAACCGTCACTTTCGGGTCCTTGCCGAGGGCTGTAGTCTTCGTCTGCGCCTGGACGGTGAAGAAGAAGAGCACCATAACAATGACGATCGGAATGATCGTCAGTACAAGTTCCAGCGGCACGTTGTACTGGAGCTGCTTCGGGAACTCAGACTTGCCGCGCTTCTCCTGACTCTTCGCGTTCCACTTGAAAATCGCGGTGAGGAACAAGCCCCACATGATGATGCCGATAATCCATGCTGCAACCCAGGTCCATACCCAGAAGTTGTACATCTGCTCACCCTCAGGGGTAACAGGATCTGGCCAACCCATATCCAGCACCTTCGAGAGCGCCTCTGGCGGTGCAACCTCACAGCCCGTCAGCGCGAGACCGCCCAGCAGGAGCGATCCGGCAACTGCGATTTTCTTCGCGAAGTTGCGGTCCTTTACCTTTTCCACGTGTGTCTGCCTTCCTGTCCACACTCGCTGTTTACGGCAGGACGCACAAACAGGTGCGCCCAAGCATTGTTACTCCGTCAGAATAGTGGATAAGGCGCATCGCCTCTGAATTCTTTTGATTTTGAGTCGAGGTAAGCATTCGTGGTCAGCTGACATCTTTTACCGTGTATGCAAAAGCCGTGCACTCAACGGGTTTTGCATAAAACGGTACAAACGTCCTGGTAAGAGCTTTATTTTTCACTCAAATTGCTCAACCATAAGTTGGCCCCCTTTTGGGGACCGAATAAAGGATGAAGAATTTCCGCATTTTGGGGCTGGTTTCGTTGGTTCGCGCATCTCCTACAGAAAACCCTATTGTTGATTGGAAGAAATGCTTCGTGGCCCAGCACTCCGCACGGCTGCGTACACCTTATATATAGGAGAGGTTTTCAAGTCTATGTGTGGCCTGTTGGCTCTACTCACCACAAACAGCAATGCCGCAAGCTTCGTGGAAGCCGCGGAACGTGCGTTGCCCTGCATGTATCACCGTGGCCCTGATGCCGCCGGCACCTGGAACGACGACCACGCCGTTTTTGGTTTCAACCGCCTTGCCATTATCGATCTCGAGCATTCTCACCAACCCCTACGCTGGGGCCCGAAGGAGAATCCGGAGCGCTACGCGCTGACGTTCAACGGCGAGATTTATAACTACATCGAGCTTCGCGAGGAACTGCAGGAGGCAGGCTACGATTTCAATACCTCGGGGGACGGCGAGCCAATCGTTGTTGGCTTCCACCACTGGGGAGAGAAGGTTGTCGAACACCTGCGAGGCATGTTCGCGTTTGTCATTTGGGACACCGAGACACAGCGTATGTTCGCGGCACGTGATCAATTCGGCATTAAGCCCTTGTTTTACGCTACTACCCCGGTAGGCACTGTGTTCGCTTCCGAGAAAAAGTCCATCCTAGAAATGGCTCCAGAGCTGGAGATTGGTCTCGACCTAGATCGGCGAGCTATCGAGCACTACGTTGACCTGCAGTATGTTCCCGAACCAGAAACGTTGCACGAGAGCATTCGACGTGTGGAGTCTGGCTGCACGGTGTCACTGACGCCTGGCGGTGAAGTCACATCGGAGCGCTACTTCAAACCACACTTCAAGCCACAGCAAATCCCACAAGGTCAAGAGCAGAAGCTTTACGACAGGATCGCTCAGGCGCTCGAAGACTCCGTCGAGAAGCATATGCGAGCGGACGTCACCGTCGGCTCCTTCCTCTCGGGCGGCATTGATTCGACAGCGATTGCTGCCCTGGCGAAGAGGCACAATCCGAACTTGCTGACGTTTACCACCGGCTTCGAGCGCGAGGGCTACTCCGAGGTAGACGTGGCTGCGGAGTCCGCTGAGGCGATTGGTGTTGAGCACATCGTGAAGATTGTCTCGCCTGAAGAGTACGCGGACGCGGTGCCGAAGATCATGTGGTACCTCGATGATCCGGTCGCGGACCCTTCGCTTGTCCCGCTGTTCTTCGTCGCACAGGAGGCCCGCAAGCACGTCAAGGTGGTGCTCTCGGGTGAGGGTGCCGACGAGCTGTTCGGTGGGTACACCATCTATAAGGAACCGCTGTCGCTCGCGCCGTTCGAGAAGTTGCCGACGCCTCTTCTACGGGGACTGAACAGGCTAAGCCGTGTGCTGCCGGAAGGCATGAAGGGCAAGAGCTTACTCGAACGCGGTACGACCCCAATGGAGGACCGTTACTACGGTAACGCTCGTTCCTTTAACTTCGAGCAACTACAGCGTGTGCTGCCGTGGGCGAAGCGCGAGTGGGACCACCGCGAGGTCACCGCGCCGATTTACGCCACATCGACAGAGATGGATCCAGTTGCCCGGATGCAGAACTTGGACCTGTTTACCTGGATGCGCGGCGATATCTTGGTCAAGGCGGACAAGATGAACATGGCGAACTCGCTGGAGCTGCGCGTGCCGTTCCTGGATAAGGAGGTCTTTGAAGTCGCGCAGACGATTCCGTACGACCAGAAGATCGCGCACGGCACCACCAAGTATGCGTTGCGTAAGGCGATGGAGCAGATCGTTCCGCCGCATGTTCTCCACCGCAAGAAGCTGGGCTTCCCGGTTCCAATGCGCCACTGGCTGGCCGGCGATGAACTCTTTGGTTGGGCACAGGACACTATCCGCGATTCGCAGACCGACCATATCTTCGCCAAGGACCAGGTGCTGGAGATGCTCAAGGAGCACCGTGACGGTGTTTCCGATCATTCGCGTCGCCTTTGGACGGTGCTCGCGTTTATGATCTGGCACGGCATTTTTGTCGAGCATCGCATTGATCCGGGCATCGAGCACAAGGAATACCCGGTTCAGCTTTAAGGAGGACCTGCTCATGTGGACCAAGAAACGGGTACTGACTACCATCGTCGCGATGCTCAGTGCGCTGCTCCTCGCAGTTGGCGCCGTGGCGTTCGTCTACGGTCCGACGCTCACCGCGATGCTGACGGGCACCGCTCGTTTCGCGGGGACACAGACGCCGAAGCGGTATAGCGCGACGGTGCTCGCGCTCGCCGAGCAGGGCATCTACGCAGACTCAAAGGAGTTCGAGGAGGCGAAGGCCCGCGCAAAGGAGGCCGCCAAGCAAGCAGATACGCTTTTCGACGTCTACCCCGCCCTCGAGGACGCAGTCAAAGCTGCTGGCGGGAAGCACTCCCGTCTGATTGAACCTGGTAACCCTAACCTCGGCTGGACTATGGAAGAGAAGTCGGAAGCCTCAGTCAGCGTCGAGGGCCGCGTTGCGGTGGCAACCGTGCCTGGCGTCGATCGGCACGATGATGTGCAGGGCTACGCAGACACGCTCGCAACAGGTCTGGCTTCCGCGCGTGATGCCGGGGCATGCGGGGCTGTCGTTGATCTGCGTGGCAACGACGGGGGCGACATGGGCCCAATGGTCGCAGGCCTCTCCTCACTGTTGCCGGATGGCACGGTGCTCGAATTCGTCTCTCGGACGAACACTACCCAGGTCACGGTTGAGGGGAACTCGGTGACCGGCGGCGGCACCCCGATCACGACTTCTGGCGGGAAGTGGGATGCGCCGGTGGCCGTCTTAGTCGATGGCGACTCTGCTTCGTCGGGCGAGGCCACGATGCTGTCGTTCCGCGGGCTTGAGCACTCCCGCAGTTTCGGTTCGCCTACTGCGGGCTACGCGTCGGCAAACATGGCGTACGACTTCCCAGACGGCAGCCTGCTGATGCTGACTATCGCGAAGGACAAGGCGCGCACTGGTGAGGAGTTCGCCGACGATCCGGTGCAGCCCGACGTCGAAACGGAGACGCCGCTCGAAGAGGCCAAACATTGGCTCTCGACCGAGCACGGTTGCAACTAGTCCACGCAGACGAAACACCCCGCGCCTATCTTCAATCATGAGGTGGGCGCGGGGTGTTGGCGTCGAAAAGCTACTGCTTAGTTGAAGCTATCGCCGCACGCGCAGGCCGAGCCTGCGTTCGGGTTGTCGATGGTGAAGCCCTGCTGCTCGATGGTGTCAGCGAAATCGATCGTTGCACCGGTGAGGTACGGCACGCTCATCTTGTCCACGACGAGGCGCACACCCCCGACAACGTCAGCCTTGTCACCGTCGAGCTCGCGGTCGTCGAAGTACAGCTGGTAGCGCAGGCCAGCGCAGCCACCTGGCTGAACAGCAATGCGAAGCGAAAGGTCGTCGCGGCCTTCCTGGTCGAGCAGAGCCTTCGCCTTTGCAGCCGCTGCTTCAGTAAGGGTCACGCCCGTGGCAGAGGTAGGTGCAGTCATTCTTTCTCCTTGCTTAGCGAATATCTTCACGCAAGATGCGTGCTTCGGAGTGTGGCACTAGCGTACTCGCATCACACCGTCATCGTCTACAGCGTATGGGAGCGGGCGCTTATTCCCCACTTTCGGGGACGGCCTTGTAGCCTGTATAGCGTGAAACTTCCTTGGCAGAAATCTGATGAGGCTCCAGCCGCCGCTGCTGCCGCAGCGAATCGAGCGGAGACTCCCGAAACCGACGCGGAACCCGCGAAGAAGTACCCGAAGGGCTACACCCCTCCGAAGGGTCGGCCGACGCCGAAGCGCCTTGATCAGGAGATTAAGCGCGGCGTGGTCCGCGACCCCAACGCGACGACTCCCGCTCAGCAGTACCAGAAGAATAAAGAGCTGAAGAAGTCGATGTCGAAGGAGGAGTGGAAGGCATACAAGAAGCAGCAGCGCGAAGAGGCGAAGAAGCACAATCGCGAGGTCCAAGCCAAGATGGACGCTGGCGACGAGCGCTACCTCATGGACCGCGACCGTGGCGAAACCCGCCGCTTCGTCCGCGACTGGGTAGATTCGCGCCGCTTCATGAACAACTACGCGATGCCGCTGGCGATCCTGCTGTTCCTCATTCTCTTCATCGGCTCCTGGTACCCGGAGATCGCCGGCGCCATCGCTATTTTGCCGATGGTGTTTATCGTGCTGATTCTTGGTGAGGCATTCCTGATCGGCAAGCGTGCGAACAACGCTGTGCGCGCGAAGTTCCCTGGTACGGCTGATACCGGCTTCGGCCTTGGTATGTACGCGTTCTCTCGCGCGTCGCAGCCGCGGAAGTGGCGCTCGCCGAAGCCACAGGTGCGCATCGGCGAGACCGTGAACTAAACGGACAAAGGACGTTTCATGGCTGTTGCATTCGACCCGATTGAGCATCCAAGCGAAACCCTGCGCCGCGAGCTTGCCCGCGAACTACTGCGCAGCCCGGAGGGGCGCGGTCTCGGTCGCGTGGGAACGATTGCGGAATGGACTGCCTCGGTGCAAAACCGTACGCGCCCGGTTGCGTTCCGTCAGCCGCAGTGCGTGCTTGTCGCCGGTAACCACGGTGTTGCAGCACGCGGTATTTCCGCGCAGCCGCACGACGCCGCCTGGACCGCTGTAAAGCAGATTGCGGCAGGTAGCGGTGTCGCTCGCGTTGCAGCGGAAGCCGCGGGCGCGTCGATTATTCAGATTAATGACTACTTAACGCTGCCGACAGGCGCGATAGACCGGCAAGCCGCCATGACGCCCGAGGCGTTCGAGCAGGCAGTCGCGCACGGTGCTCGCGTCGTTGACCAGGGCGTAGACAGTGGAGTTGACCTGTTCATTCCTGGAGACATTGGCGTCGGCAATTCGACGGTCGCCGCCGCCGTCTATGGCGCGCTGTCGCGCACCGAGCCGGTCAAGATCATCGGGCGCGGCTCGGGCATCGACGACAACGTCTGGAAAGTGAAAGTTGCGGCAATTCGGGACGCCATGTTCCGGGTGCGCACCTTTAGTGACGACGTCCCCCGCGTCCTTGCCGAGCTTTCGGGGCCAGATTTCGCGTTCCTTGTCGGTATGTTCGCGCAGGCCGCGGTTCGTCGAACCCCCGTACTTTTCGACGGCCTCTACGCCACCGTCGCCGCCTACGCCGCCGAGCGCCTCGCACCCGGCACGAAGCAGTGGATCATGGCGGGCCAGCTCAGTCCGGAACCCGCCCAGATGCTGGCGCTCCAGGCCCTCGATATCATTCCGGTGCTGGCACTGGACTTGTCGCTCAACCAGGGAGTGGGCGCGCTCGCAGCGCTGCCGCAAATCAACCTGGCTTCTGAGCTCGTTACTACAGTGCTCGGGCCGGAGGCCCCAGAGGGCGCCCCGGCCTGAGATCCCTCTAGTTCTCGGCTGGGACGAGCATGTGGTTCCAGCCGTGGACGTCTTCGACCGAGCCGTCCTGGATACCGCGCAGGCGCTCGCGCAGCTGCATGGTGATGGTGCCTGCCTCATTGTTGTTTACGGTGAACTCACCGTGGCGGCTCAGCACGCGCCCGACCGGAGTGATCACCGCTGCGGTACCGCATGCAAGCGTCTCACTGATGGTGCCGTTTTCAGCGCCCTTGTGCCACTGCTCCACCGTGATCTTGCGCTCCTCGGTGCTGTAGCCGAGGTCTTCCGCAACCTGCAGCAGCGATTTGCGGGTGATGCCCGCCAGGAGGGAACCGGACAGTGCTGGGGTGATCAACTTCGCGTCCTTCCCGCTGCCCTCGACGAACATGAGGTTCATGCCGCCCATCTCTTCGATGTACTTGCGCTCAATGGCGTCGAGCCAGACAACCTGGTCGCAGCCCTTTTCTTCTGCCTCGGCCTGCGCGAGCAGGGAACCCGCGTAGTTGCCAGCGAACTTGGCGTCACCGGTGCCGCCGGGCGCCGCGCGGACGTATTCCTCGGAGATCCACACGCTGACGGGCTTGACACCGCCGGAGAAGTAGGCGCCAGCTGGGGATGCAATTAGGTAATAGGTGTAGGTGCTCGAGGGCTTCACCCCGAGCGTCTTCTCGGTGCCAATCATAAATGGACGCAGGTACAGCGCCGCTTCCCCGCCAGCTTCGGGGACCCAGTCCTTATCAATCGTCACCAGCTGCTGCAGCGACTCGATGAACAGATCCTCCGGCAACTCAGGCATTGCCAGGCGATGCGCGGAATGGGCAAAACGCGTCGCATTCTGCTCGGGGCGGAACGTCGTGATCGAGCCGTCGTGGTGGCGGTATGCCTTCAGGCCTTCGAAGATCGCCTGCCCGTAGTGGAAGACGTTAGTCGCCGGGTCCAGCGAGATCGGCCCGTACGGGCGGACCTGCGCGTTATGCCAGCCGTTGGCCTCGTCCCAGTCGATGGAGACCATGTGGTCAGTAAACTCTTGCCCGAAGGCTGGGTTTGCGAGCACTGCATTGCGCTCTTCGTCAGTTGCCTTGTTCGGATTCGGGATAATTTCAAATGGTGTGCCTTGAGTCATGCAGACCACCCTACTCCCCGATTCCACTCTTTGGAACCGGAATTCCATATTTTCTTCCACGCACAAATAGCTTGCCCCGCGCCACGCGTCCCTTATTCCAGGTACCCTTGGCGATGTTCAATAATCTTAAGAAAGGCGCATGTACTCATGACTTTTTCGGTTCCTGAATCGCTGCTCCCGGTCCGGGGCGACTCCGTCTCCCTCAACTTTTCGACGTCCGCTCCGAGCGACACCGCTGCCCTCTTGCTACCCGTGACCTCGGATGACTCGAAAGTTGAGGTCCCAGTGACCTCACTGGCACCGAAGGGTGCACTCGAGGCGCTGGAGACAGTCGGCGCGAAGGGCACCGCCGGCGAGATCACCCGCGTGGTCGTTGATGGGAAGTTGGTCATCGCCTTTGGCCTGGGCAACGCCGATGAGATTGATGATGAGACTGTCCGTCGCGCTGTCGGTTCCCTGGCTCGCACACTGTATGGCACGGAGTCTGCGGTGATCTCGACTGAATTCGGCGTCACCCCCGTCGTGGAAGGCCTGTTGCTGGGCGCCTATAAATACAAGGGCTTCAAAGCCCCGTGCCAGTGCGGCTGTGACGGCGAGCACGGGCTTACCGACGTCACCGTTGTAGGCAAGGACGACGAAAAGGAAGCATTCGACCAGGCAGTGATTCTCGCCGAGTCGGTCATGCTGGCGCGCGATCTCGTGAACACGCCGTCGAACCACCTCTACCCTGCTGTGTACGCGGAGCTCATCGAGAACGTCGGCAAGCAGGTTGGACTCGAGGTCGAGGTGTTCGACGAGAAGCAGCTTGAGGAGCAGGGCTTCGGCGGCATCCTCGCGGTCGGCAAAGGCTCCGCCCGCGCGCCGCGCCTGGTGCACCTGAAGTGGACGCCTTCCGCGTCGAAGTCCTCTGTCGCGTTGGTTGGCAAGGGCATCACCTTCGATACCGGCGGCATCTCCCTCAAGCCGGGTGCAAAGATGGAGGACATGATTTCCGACATGGGCGGCTCTGCTGCTCAGTTCGGCGCAATTGTTGCAGCTGCCCGCCTCAACCTGGATGTTGCGGTCGACGCCTGGCTGCCACTCGCGGAGAACATGCCATCCGGCACTGCCACCCGCCCGGGCGACGTGATTCGCCACTACGGCGGCATCACCAGCGAGGTACTCAACACCGACGCTGAAGGGCGCCTCGTGCTGGCGGACGCGATGGCACGCGCGGCTGAAGATAACCCTGACTTCATGATTGAGACGTCCACGCTGACCGGCGCTCAGCTCGTCGCCCTCGGCAACCGCACTGCCGGCGTCATGGGCTCTGATGAGTTCCGCGACCGCGTCGCTGCGCTGGGCCGCGAGGTTGGCGAGCAGGCCTGGGCGATGCCGCTGCTGGAGGAACAGGAAGAAGAGCTGAAGTCCCCCGTCGCCGATATCCGCAACGTCCACAATGCCCGTACCGGCGGCATGCTGTTCGCTGGCCTGTACCTGTCCCGCTTCGTCGGCGAGGACACCGAGTGGGTGCACATCGATGTCGCCGGCCCGGCGTGGAACGGCGGTTCACCGCACGGCTACACGCCGAAGCGTGCGACGGGCGCCCCGCTGCGCACGATCGTTGCAACGCTTCGCAGCATTGCTGAAGCCAACTAGTCCCCGGATTTAGGAAAAGGGATGTTCGCCGCGCTCAAACTTGGCGCGGCGTTCTTTCTGTTCCGCTCGCTTCCGCAGGATGCGTTCTTGCTCCATCTTGCGACGCATCCGGTCCGGGTACCCGGTCTCTTCGACGTCATAAAGAGATATATTCAGCAGCGTAGCGACGGCGTCGATACCTTTGGGACCTCCGATGCGCCGGCGGGTGTAGTTGCCCTCTTCATCGACAAGCACGACGGACATCTCGTTGACCATCGTTTCCGGCTCAACAAACCCCTCAACGAAGGCACGCTTCGCAACCCATTCCTGGAGGTAGGCAGCGTCTTCCGGCCGGATGGTTTCGCCGGGCGCGCGTGGGGGTTTGAAGGTGGTCTGCTTCTTCCGCTTGCCGAACAGGTTAAACACTTCTCTCATCATACGGATATTTCTCGACGCCCCAATTCTGCGTTTGGTGGCCTTCAACAAATTAGTTGCCCCCGAAAGGCACGAAAGTCTTCGGTGACAGGTACGCTATTGACCTGTATAGCTTCTACGAAAATGTATCTGCGAGGAGACTAAATTATGGCGCACTCTGTCGAGATGCCTGAGCTGGGCGAATCCGTCACGGAAGGCACTATCACCACCTGGCTGAAGGAAGTCGGCGACAAGGTAGAGGTCGACGAACCATTGCTGGAGGTTTCCACCGATAAGGTCGACACGGAGATTCCTTCCCCTGTCGCCGGTGTAATCCTCGAGATTAAGGCCGAGGAAGACGACACCGTTGATGTCGGTGACGTGATTGTGATTATCGGCGAAGAAGGCGAAGCTCCGGCATCGGACTCGGCAAAGGACGAGGAGCCTCAGGAAGAAGAGGAGCCAAAGAAAGCTCCGGAGGAAGAGAAGGCTGACAAGCCTTCCTCCGGCGACGCCACCGATGTCTCCATGCCTGAGCTGGGCGAATCCGTCACGGAAGGCACTATCACCACCTGGCTGAAGGAAGTCGGCGACACCGTCGAGGTCGACGAGCCACTGCTCGAGGTCTCCACCGACAAGGTCGATACCGAGATTCCTTCCCCTGTCGCAGGCACCCTCGTAGAGATCCTCGCTGAGGAAGACGACACCGTCGAGGTCGGCGAAGTCATCGCCCGCATCGGCGACGCTGACGCCAAGCCAGCTGAAAAGGAAGCTCCAAAGGCCGAAGAGCCAAAGGAAGAAAAGAAGGAAGCTCCGGAGGAAGAGAAGGCTGACAAGCCAGCCTCCGGCGACGCTACCGACGTCTCCATGCCTGAGCTCGGCGAATCCGTCACCGAAGGCACCATCACCACCTGGCTGAAGGAAGTCGGCGACGCCGTCGAGGTCGACGAGCCACTGCTCGAGGTCTCCACCGACAAGGTCGATACCGAGATTCCTTCCCCTGTCGCAGGCACGCTCGTAGAGATTCTCGCTGAGGAAGACGACACCGTCGAGGTCGGCGAAGTCATCGCCCGCATCGGCGACGCTGACGCCAAGCCAGCTGAAAAGGAAGCCCCAAAGGCCGAAGAGCCAAAGGAAGAACCCAAGGAAGAAAAGAAGGAAGCCCCGAAGGCTGAAGAGCCAAAGGAGGAGAAGCCGAAGGAAGACAAGCCAGCACAGCAGGCTTCGACCAAGGTGAACAAGTCCGACGGTTCCCTCCCGTACGTCACCCCGCTCGTGCGCAAGCTGGCAGAAAAGCACGGCGTTGACCTGTCCACGGTTGAGGGCACCGGCGTTGGTGGCCGAATCCGCAAGCAGGACGTGATCGCTGCAGCGAAGGGTGGATCCGACGACAAGGCCGAGGCATCGGCTCCGAAGTCCGAGGAAAAGAAGGGCGCACGCTCCAACTGGTCCACCAAGTCCGTGGATCCGGAGAAGCAGTCACTGATCGGCACCACCCAGAAGGTCAACCGCATCCGCGAGATCACCGCTGCGAAGATGGTCGAGTCGCTGCAGACCACGGCTCAGCTGACGCACGTTCAGGAAGTCGACGTCACCCGCATCGCAGAGCTGCGCAAGCGCGTGAAGCCGGAGTTCATCAAGAAGCACGACGCCAACATCACCTACCTCGCGTTCTTCATCAAGGCGACGGCCGAGGCCCTGGTCTCCCACCCGAACGTCAACGCGTCCTACGATGCGGAGAAGAAGGAGATCACCTACCACGAGGACGTCAATATTGGTGTCGCAGTGGATACGCCACAGGGCCTGCTCGTGCCGGTGATCAAGCGTGCACAGGACCTGAACCTGGCGCAGATCGCGCAAGCTATCAACGACCTGGCGACCCGCGCACGCAACAAGAAGCTGCGCCCGGACGACCTGTCTGGTGCAACGTTCACGGTGACCAACATCGGTTCCGAAGGTGCACTGCTGGATACGCCGGTGCTCACCCCGCCACAGGCAGGCATCCTGGGTACCGCGGCGATTGAGAAGCGCCCGGTCATCGTTACAGAGGAAGGTAGCGACTCCATCGCGATCCGCCAGATGTGCTATCTGCCATTCACCTACGATCACCAGCTGATCGACGGCGCAGATGCAGGCCGCTTCGTCACCACGATCAAGGACCGCATCGAAACCGGCGACTTTGAAGACGACCTGGACCTCTAAAACAGGTCAAGATGAGGAATCTTAGCGGTGGCCCCAATGCCAATACAGTGTTGGGGCCACCGCTGTTTTCACCTCCGCATATTTTCAGCTGACTGGCCGACCCAGGCCAGTTTTGCCCCGTAGACTATTCACGACATCAGGTTCAGAACTACCAAAGGAGTAGATCTTGGATTACATCACCCGCCATATCGGTCCGGACACGCAGGAAACGGAGGCGATGCTCGCGAAAGTCGGCTACGACTCACTCGAGGCGCTGACCACTGCCGCGATCCCCGCCGATCTGCTACTTCAAGGGCCACTCAACCTTCCCGCCCCGCTCACGGAATACCAGGCGCAGGATCGGTTGCGGGAGTTGGCGTCGAAAAATGAGGTGCTCAAGGCGTTCTACGGCCAGGGGTACTCGTCGACGTTGACGCCGCCGGTAATTCGGCGCGGTGTGGTCGAGGATGCTGGGTGGTACACGGCGTATACGCCGTATCAGCCTGAGATTTCGCAGGGTCGTCTTGAGGCACTGCTGAACTTCCAAACTATGGTGCAGGACCTGACCGGCCTGGACATTGCGAACGCTTCCCTGCTGGATGAGGCTTCGGCGGCTGCGGAGGCTGTCGGCTTGATGGCTCGCGCAGTGCGCAAGGGTCGGACGGTGCTGCTGGATGCGCGCCTGCACCCGCAGGTGTTGCGGGTCGCGTCGGAGCGTGCTCGCACGCTTGACCTCGAGGTGGAGGTCGTTGACCTGCGTGAGGGGGTCGTGGGAGAGGGCCTCGTGGGTGCCATCGTGGCCTACCCCGGCACCGAGGGCGACGTGGTTGATCCTCGCGTGGTGGTCGAGGCGGTGCACGAGCGCGGGGGCTTGGTCGCGGTGGATGCGGATATTCTTGCGCTGACGCTGCTGGAGTCCCCTGGTGAGCTTGGCGCGGATATCGCGATCGGGTCCACGCAGCGCTTCGGCGTTCCGCTGTTCTACGGTGGCCCGCACGCCGCGTACATGGCGGTCAAGGAGAAGATGAAGCGCCAGCTGCCGGGCCGCCTGGTGGGTGTGTCGAAGGACGCGGAGGGCACTCCTGCCTACCGCCTGGCCCTGCAGACCCGTGAGCAGCATATTCGTCGCGAGCGCGCGACCTCCAACATCTGTACCGCGCAGGCGTTGCTCGCGGTGACAGCGTCGATGTACGCCGTGTACCACGGCCCACGCGGTCTTGAGGCTATCGCTGCTCAGGTGCATGACTGGGCGGCGCGCTTCGCCAAGTCCCTGCGTGACGCGGGTATCGAGGTCAAGCACGACGCGTTCTTCGACACGGTGGCCGTCGTCGTGGACAACTCGGAGGCGGTGTGCGAGCGTTTGGCGGATGCGGGCTACCTGGTGCGTCCGATTGACGCGACCACCGTCGGCGTCTCCTTCGGCGAGGACACATCCGAGGAGGACCTTGCGGCGCTGCTGGCGGGCTTCGGCGTCGATACGGTGGCCAACGAAGCGCCGTCCGCGCTGCCCGAGGCGCTGCGCCGCACAACGGAGTTCATGACGCACCCCAACTTCAACTCGGTGCATTCTGAGACGCAGATGATGCGCTACATCCGCAAGCTCGGCGACAAGGACCTCGCGCTGGATCGCACGATGATCCCGCTGGGTTCCTGCACGATGAAGCTGAACCCGACCGCGGGCCTAGAGACCATCACGTGGCCAGCATTCGCGAACGTGCACCCGTACACACCGGATCGCTTCACGGCTGGTTGGAGGGAGCTTATCGACGAGCTCCGCGCCTGGCTTGTCGAAATCACCGGATACGCCGAGGTATCCATGCAGCCAAACTCGGGAGCGACGGGCGAGCTGGCTGGCCTGTTGGCGATTCGCCGCTACCACGTTTCCCGTGGTGACCATGGCCGTGATATCTGCTTGATCCCGGCGTCGGCGCACGGTACGAACGCTGCGTCGGCGACGCTTGCGAACCTTCGGGTGGTCGTCGTCAAGACTGCTGAGGATGGCTCGATCGACCTGGCTGACTTGGATGCGAAGCTGGAGCAGCACGGCGAGCACGTCGCGGCGATTATGGTCACCTACCCGTCCACGCACGGTGTGTATGAGGACACGGTGCAGGCCGTCGCGGAGAAGGTGCACGCGGTGGGCGGTCAGGTCTACATCGATGGCGCGAACATGAACGCGCTGACTGGGCTTGCGCGCCCGGGTGACTTTGGTGGCGACGTATCGCACCTGAACCTGCATAAGACGTTTACGATTCCGCACGGCGGTGGCGGCCCGGGCGTTGGCCCGATTGGTGTGGCGGAGCACCTGATTCCGTTCCTGCCGACGGACCCGAACGTCGACCCAACGCATGCGGCCGACCCTGCCCCAGTTGGCGAGGGCGTGCCGGTTGCCGCGGCGAAGTTCGGCTCGGCGGGCGTGCTGCAGATCGCGTGGTCCTACATCGCGATGAGCGGTGCGGAGGGGTTGGCGTCCGCAACTGCGCATGCGGTGCTGGCGGCGAACTACGTGGCTCACGAGCTGCACGATTCCTTCCCGGTGCTCTACACCGGCGAGCATGGGCTGGTGGGCCACGAGTGCATCCTTGACCTGCGCGAGCTGACGGACCGCTCGGGCGTGACCGCGGCGGATGTGGCGAAGCGCCTGGTGGACTACGGCTTCCACGCCCCTACCCTGGCGTTCCCGGTGGCGGGCACACTGATGGTGGAGCCGACCGAGTCCGAGGATCTGGACGAGCTGGATCGCTTCATCGAGGCGATGCGTTCCATCCGCGCGGAGATCCAAGAGATCATCGACGGCAAGGTGTCCTACGAGGCCTCCGTCCTGCACCATGCGCCGTTTACCGCGCACAGCGTCGCTAGCACCGCGTGGGACTACGAGTTCTCCCGCGAGCAGGCCGCCTACCCGGTAGAGCGCTTGGTGCGCGAGAAGTACTTCCCGCCTGTGCGCCGCATTGATGAGGCGTACGGCGACCGCAACCTGGTGTGCTCCTGCCCGCCGCCGGAGGCGTTTGATATTTCTGAAAGTTCAGCGAGTGCGGAAAAGTAAGGAGTGATTGTGATGGCTGAGACCCCTTTGTTTGCAGCGCATGAGGAGCTTGGTGCTTCCTTTACGGACTTCGGTGGCTGGAACATGCCACTGAAGTACGACAACGAGCTTGCGGAGCACCGTGCGGTGCGCGAGCGCGTCGGCATCTTTGATCTCTCCCACATGGGCGAGATTGATGTACGCGGCCCCCAGGCTGCGGAGTTTTTGGACTACACGTTGATTTCCACGCTATCTACGTTGCGTGTTGGCAAGGCGAAGTACTCGATGATTGTGGCCGAAGATGGCGGCATCATCGACGATTTGATCTCCTACCGCCTCGCAGACGATCACTTCCTGGTCGTGCCGAACGCTGGCAACACGCCCGCGGTGTGGGAGGCATTTCAGGAGCGCGCAGCAAGCTTCGATGTAGAGCTGACGAACCGTAGCGCGGACGTCGCGCTTGTTGCGGTGCAGGGCCCTGATTCCTTATCGACGATCGCTTCGCACCTCGACGGCGACGCCGGTGCCTTGGCATACTACTCGGCGGCACCGATGCGCTTCGGTGACTGCGACGTGCTGGTCGCTCGCACCGGCTACACCGGCGAGGACGGCTTCGAGCTCTACTGCGACCGCGAGGACGCCCGCGCGATCTGGGACGCGCTCGCACCGAACGCGACGCCGTGCGGCCTGGCTGCGCGCGACTCCCTGCGGCTCGAGGCGTCGATGCCGTTGTACGGCCACGAGCTTTCCCGCGAGATCACTCCGGTCGAGGCCGGGATGGGCCGCGCGTTTGCGAAGAAAGAGGCGGACTTCGTGGGCAAGGACGCGCTTGTCAGCCGCGAGCCGTCGGTGGTTATTGCCGGGCTGTCGTCGGAGCAGCGTCGCGCTGCTCGCGAGGGTGCCGAGATTTACCTGGGCGATACGCGCATCGGCGTGGTCACCTCCGGGCAGCCTTCGCCCACGCTGCAGCGTCCGGTGGCGCTCGCACACATCGACCCAGCGCACGCCGAGGTTGGCACGGATGTTGAGATTGATATCCGCGGCCGCCGCTATCCGTTTACTATTGTGGACACACCGTTCTATTCCCGAAAGGACAAGTAATCATGTCTTTGAACCCTGATTTTTACTACTCGGAGGATCACGAGTGGATCAACGCTCGCCCTGAGGACGCTGCTGGCACCAAGGTGCGCGTAGGCATCACGAACGTTGCGGCGGATCGCCTCGGCGAGGTCGTGTTCGCTGAGCTGCCACAGGTCGGCGACCAGGTCACGGCGGGTGAAACCTGTGGCGAGGTCGAGTCGACGAAGTCGGTCTCCGACCTGTACGCACCGGTCACTGGCACGGTCACCGCGGTCAACGAAGACATCGACGGCGCCTACGAGGCCATTAACGAGGACCCGTTCGGCGCCGGCTGGCTCTTCGAGGTTGAGGTCGAGGAGGTCGGCCCGCTGATGACGGCAGATGAGTACGCTGCCGCTAACGGTGTCGAAAACTAGCGACTATCGTTGGCAGGCATGACAGCTCCACGCGATCCGTTCTTCCCTGCCGACAAGTCCATTCGGGCCTCAGCCGCGCCTATTGATGTGCGCGAGCTGGGGCTCGTTGATTATGAGGAGGCCTGGCACCTCCAGGCGGACTTAGCCAAGCAGCGAGCGGCAGACGAGATCCCGGACACGGTGCTGGTGCTGCAGCACCCCTCGGTGTTTACCGCGGGCAAGCGAACCCAGCCGGAGGACTTGCCGGATCCGTCGTACCCGGTCCCGGTCGTGGACGTTGATCGCGGAGGACGCATCACGTGGCACGGCGAGGGCCAGCTTGTCCTTTACCCCATCATCAAGCTTGCCCAGCCGGTAGACGTCGTGGACTACGTGCGCCGCCTGGAGGAGGCCATCATCGAGACGGTGCGCAAGGCGGGGGTACATGCCGCCGGGCGTATCGACGGCCGCTCCGGCGTCTGGGTGCCAAAAACCGTCGACGCGGCGGATAGCTCGGCGTCGCACCGCGATAGGAAGATCGCGGCGCTGGGTATCCGCATCACCCGCGGAGTGACCATGCATGGGCTCGCGCTGAACTGCGACAACACCTTGGAGCACTACGGCCACATCGTTGCGTGCGGCATCGACGACGCCGACGTGACCACGATGAGCCTGGAGCTTGGCCGCGACGTCACACCTGAGGAGATGACCGCTCCGCTGCTCGACGCCCTCAAGCGCGCCCTTGCAGGCGAGCTCGTGGTGGCCGACCACAGCTTTGGTTCGGCACCGGATCCGACGAAGGGGCTCAAACGTCGAGATGTAAGGCGAGCCTCCCATTAAACCTCGACTTTGGAGGGGCTGTCCGTTACGGTGGACGGCGTGACTATTGCACCAGAAGGACGCAAACTACTTCGCGTAGAAAAACGCAACGCTCAGACCCCTATCGAGTCGAAACCGCGTTGGATCCGCAACGCGGTCAAGACCGGCCCTGAGTACGAGGACATGAAAAAGAAGGTGAAGGGCGCGTCCCTTCACACCGTGTGCCAGGAGGCCGGCTGCCCCAACATTCACGAGTGCTGGGAGTCGCGCGAGGCGACATTCCTGATCGGTGGCGCGAACTGCTCTCGTCGCTGTGACTTCTGCCAGATCAACTCGGCGAAGCCCGAGCCGCTCGACGTCAACGAGCCGCAGCGTGTGGCGGAGTCAGTTCGCGAGATGAACCTGAACTACTCCACCATCACCGGTGTGACCCGCGACGACCTCGAGGATGAGGGCGCGTGGCTGTATGCGGAGGTTGTGCGCAAGATTCACGAGCTCAACCCGCATACTGGCGTCGAAAATCTCACCCCGGACTTTTCCGGCAAGCCGGATCTGCTCCAGGAGGTCTTTGAAGCTCGTCCGGAGGTCTTCGCGCACAACGTGGAGACGGTCCCGCGCATCTTTAAGCGCATCCGCCCGGCGTTCCGCTACGACCGCTCTCTGGACGTCATCCGCCAGGCGCGCGACTTCGGTTTGATCACCAAGTCCAACCTGATCCTGGGCATGGGTGAGACCCAGGAAGAGGTCATGCAGGCGCTGCAAGACCTTGTTGACGCCGGCACTGACATCATCACGATCACCCAGTACCTGCGCCCCGGCCCGATGTACCACCCGATCGACCGTTGGGTAAAGCCCGAAGAGTTCATCGAGTACCGCGACGCGGCCTACGAGATGGGCTTCGGCGCCGTCATGTCGGGTCCACTGGTGCGCTCCTCATACCGCGCGGGCAAGCTCTACGTCGAGGCGATGGAGCACCGCGGCCTGGAGTTGCCGGAAAACCTGCGCCACCTGGCGGAAACCTCGAAGGGCGATACTGCCCAGGAAGCCTCGACGCTCCTGGAGAAGTACGGTGCTTCGAAGGATCACCCGGTAGCAACACGTTCCTAACCCGCTTTGGCCACTTTGGTCCGGCCATGTTCGTGACATAGAGTTGACGGCATGGCTCAGTCGAAGGATAAGGCAGCCCTGAAGGCTGCGAAGAAGCAGGAGCGCGCCGCGAAGCGCGCAAAGGGAAAGCAGACACGTAGCCAGATTTGGCAGGCGTTTCAGATTCAGCGCAAGCGGGATAAGAAGCTCATCCCGATTATGCTGGCCTGCCTGCTTGGCATGGGTCTGCTTTTCTTCTTGATCGGCCTCATTTGGGGCGGCCAGTGGTACATGCTGGCGCTCGGCTTGGCGTTCGGTACCGTGCTGGCGATGTGGATGTTCACCCGCCGCTTGGAGCGCTCGATGTACGACGAGGTCGGTGACACCCCGGGCGTTGCCGGTTGGACGTTGGAGAACCTGCGCAACACCATCGGCATGGTGTGGATCACCAAGACCGGTGTGCAGGCCAACACCCATATGGATACCGTGCACCGCGTGATTGGCCTGCCAGGCGTCATCCTGGTCGGTGAGGGCAACGAGAACCGCCTACGCACCCTGATGAAGAAGGAGTCCCGCCGCGTGGACCGCCTACTGGCAGGCGTGCCGATCCACGAGGTGTACGTGGGCGAAGGCGAAGGCCAGGTTGCAGTACGTGACCTGCAGAAGCACTTGATGAAGCTGCCACGCCACTACCGCAAGGATGACGTCTACTCCATGAGCGCGAAGCTCGAGGCCATGGACGCTCGTACGCAGCCTGGCCAGATGCCTGGTCTGCCTGGCGGCCCGCTGCCGAAGCAGGCCCAGAACATGGCGGGTATGAACCGCCGTATGCGCCGAATGCAGCAGCGTCAAGGCAAGTAAGTATGTCTTCCTTCGACATGGGCGTCGAGGCCAGCACCGCGCTGCGCCTCGGCGCTCTTTTGTTGTCCGCGGGCGCTCCCGGCTACCGGGTCACCCGCGCCGTGAAGCGTTGTGCCCGCGCGATGCACTTCGACGACGCCGACGTGGTCGTCGGCTTCGACACGATTACGTGCACCGTGCACCGCGGGGACAACTTCCGCACACTCGTGGCTGATCTTCCGCTGCCCGGGGTGAACGCGTCGCGCATCGAGGCGCTCGAGAACCTCACCAAGCACGAGATGCACCGCTACACCACCGCGGAAGAAATCAACGCCGCCATCGACGAGATTGAGGCGATCCCTACTCCGCGTTGGGGTCCGCTGACGTCCAGCTGCGCGGCAGGCCTTGCATGTGGCGGCTTCGCTGTACTGAACCACTTCTCGTTCTTCACCGCGCTGCTGGTGATTATTGCGGCTGGTGTGGGCCAGTACGTCCGTCTGCGATTGGGGCGTCGACACCTCCTGCAGCTAGGCGTCGTGATGGCAGCGGCCCTGGTGTCAACGCTGCTGTTCCTGGCGCTCGCGTGGGCGCTTCCCCACTCCGACTTTGAGCTCTCCGCGGGCTTCGTCCCCGCTATTTTGTACCTGGTGCCGGGCTTTCCCCTGTTCGTTTCTTTGATGGATCTCTCCCGCTTCGACTTCACCTCGGGGCTGCCGAGGCTCTTCTTCGCACTCGAAGTGGTCATCACCATGATGCTGACGGTCGCGGTCATCGCGATGGTCACCGATGCGCCCGCCCCCAGTACGGTCAGCGCAACCCCGGATCCTGCGTTTTACGGGGCTGCGGCGCTCGCCAGCTTCGTCTCCGTGGGTGGGTTCGCCATTTTGTTTAATGCCTCACGCAGGATGACACTTTTGGCAGCCACGCTCGGCACCGTCGCCAATGTGTTGCGCCTCATGCTTGTCGACGCCCACGTGGAATACTTCCTCGCTTGCCTGCTGGGGACCCTTGTGATCGGCATTCTTGGGTCCTGGCTGGGCCAACACTTTCGGGTGCCGCGCACCACGGTGACCATCCCCGCAGCCGTGGTCATGATTCCCGGCCCCACCATTTACGCGGCGCTGCACCAGATCACGAACGGCAATATCTCCGCGGCAATCGACTCGACTACCGCCGTCGTGCTCACGGTGTTGTTCCTCTCTGGAGGCCTGACGGTGGCCCGTCTGCTCACTGACAAGAACTGGGCGTTCCAGCGCACCGTGGAATTCCGCCCGTTGGAGGAACCCTAGCTCCGAATCACGGTCGTGTTGGTCGCACGATCGTGCATGCCGCGGCCGTCGGCGTCGACAAGCGCTGCGGGCAGAATGAACGCAGTGAGCAGCGTGCGCACTGCCGCGCGCCACAGCCCGACGGGCTCTTCCGCGTCGACGCGGGCCACCCCCATCCCGAGGATCGCCATGCCCGGCGTGCGTGCAAATAGCCAACCGCAAATGATGCCCAACAGGATCCACAACAGATAGGTCAGCGTGGAGGTTCCACCGAAAACGGTGGTATTCGCATGGATGAACGCAGCAACAGCCCAGGCGATCGCCCAATCGATCGCGACGCCTCCCATGCGCCGCGCCACCGACGCCTGCGCACCTGCGCCCTCCTTCGGCAGCCCAAGGAACTGCCCGGGGTATTCGGGGATCGCGTCATCGCCTTTGAACTGGCCCGGAAGCTCCGGGCCGTCGAGCCATCGTTTTCCTTGGGGTGCAGACATGCGACATAGCCTATCCTCTTTTCCCGAAAAGCTGTTACAGAACGGGGGCTTCACGCTAGAATTGTGCGAAGTTCCCAACGCCGTCCGAAGGAGAAAAGGCCGTGTCTTTCGAAACTATCGAAGACGTAAAGAAGTTCATTCAGGACGAGAATGTGGAGTTTGTCGACGTCCGATTCACCGACGTCCCTGGCATCGAGCACCACTTCTCCATCCCTGCCTCCATGTTTGACGAAACCGTCATGGAAGAAGGCCTCGCCTTCGACGGCTCATCAATCCGTGGATTCACCACCATCGAAGAGTCCGACATGACGCTCATGCCGGATCTTGCCACCGCGAAGCTGGACCAGTTCCGCGCAGCGAAGACCCTGAACGTGAAGTTCTTCGTCAACGACCCATTCACCCTCGAAGCGTTCTCCCGCGACCCGCGCAACGTTGCGCGCAAGGCGGAGCAGTACCTGGCTTCCACCGGCATCGCCGATACCTGTAGCTTTGGCGCCGAGGCCGAGTTCTACCTCTTCGACTCCATCCGATACGAGGTCGAAGGCCACCGCGCGTTCTACGAGATTGACGCCGAAGAAGGCTGGTGGAATCGTGGCAAGGAAACAGATGCAGTCGGCGGCCCGAACCTTGGCTACCACAACCGCGTCAAGGGCGGCTACTTCCCCGTCCCACCACACGACAAGACCGTCGACGTGCGCGACGCCATGGTCAAGAACCTGCGCGAATCCGGCTTCGAAATCGAACGCTTCCACCGCGAGGTAGGCAACGGCGGCCAGCAGGAGATCAACTACCGCTTCAACACCCTGCTGCACGCGGCTGACGACCTGCAGGACTTCAAGTACATCGTCAAGAACACCGCCACGCAGTACGGCAAGACGGCCACCTTCATGCCGAAGCCCCTGGCCGGTGACAACGGTTCCGGCATGCACGCCCACCAGTCCCTCTGGAAAGATGGCAAGCCACTGTTCTACGACGAGAACGGCTACGGCGGGCTTTCCGACATCGCCCGCTGGTACATCGGCGGCATCCTCGAACACGCCGGCGCTGTCCTTGCGTTTACCAACCCGACGCTGAACTCCTACCACCGCCTGGTGCCAGGTTTCGAGGCCCCAATCAACCTCGTGTACTCCCAGCGCAACCGCTCCGCCGCGATCCGCATCCCGATCACCGGCACCAACCCGAAGGCGAAGCGCATTGAGTTCCGCGCACCGGACCCATCAGGCAACCCGTACTTCGGCTTCGCTGCCATGATGATGGCAGGCCTTGACGGTGTGAAGAACCGCATCGAGCCACACGCTCCGGTGGACAAGGACCTCTACGAGCTGCCACCGGAGGAAGCCAAGGACATCCCGCAGGCACCGACCTCGCTCGAGGCGTCGCTCCAGGCCCTGCAGGAGGACTACGAATTCCTCACCGAAGGCGACGTCTTCACCGAGGACCTCATCGACACGTACGTGAAGCTGAAGTACGACAGCGAGATCACCCCGGCACGCCTGCGCCCGACGCCGCTGGAGTTTGAGCTGTACTTTGACTGCTAGATTCTGAGCCCAGGTTCGTCCTGGCCTCTTGCCCACGGTTTCCGTCACGGTTGCCGTGGGTTTTTCTTTGTCTTCTTCCTGTGCAGCGGACTTTTGCACCACATTCCCTCACGCGAAATCGGCGACCTGCGCATTTGCCGACGTCCCCTTCCCAAACCCAGGAATCTGGTGCGGGCCGCTTCGTGCCAGTGCCAAAAGACACAACACGTAACATCTAGCCCTTTTGTGACCTACAGGAACGTGGAGGTCGAAATTCAAACTTGCGCCCCCTGTCACTACGCTTCAGGCCCGGACACCAAATTCCCCATTTCCCCCAGAAAGACTTGAGTATTTCCCCAGGTGGCCGAAGTCCGCGGACGGATTGTGGTGCACAGCTCACTCGCAAGAACCAGCGACATCCCCCGCTATACATACCTCCACACAAACCACACATTTCCACACAAACCACACAACTCCACACAAGAGCGCTAATGTGTAACTATGACGACCACGCAAAACCCTTTCCGTGCTTCGCTTGGGACTAGCCCTCCACTCCTAGTCGGCCGCGACGAAGTAATCGATGACTTCAGACTCGGGCTTGAAGAAGGACCAGGTGCACACGAACGCATCTCACTCCTCGTTGGCGCACGAGGTATTGGAAAAACAGCCCTACTCAACGAGTTAGAAGACACCGCAATAAACGCTGGGTGGCTAACGTTTTCCGAAACGGCGACTGAGGGGTTCGTCGATAAGTTGAGAGACCAGCTTACAGAGTTTCTCGAGAGCGATGCGCCGACCCGAACCTCTTTTCAAGTTGGTCCGAGCGCTTTGCGCCTCAAGCATGAGTTCGAACGGCCTGCTCAAAGGCCACGTTCACTCCGTACTCTACTCACGGAGGTCCTTGACACGCTCGCGAACCACAACAGGTTTAACCGTTCTGCCAGTGGTGTCTTAATTACGGTCGATGAGCTTCATTTCGTACATCATGATGAAATTGTTGAGTTCGCGACGGCTATTCAACACCTCGTTCGAGAAAACAGGGAAATCGCCGTGGTAATGGCCGGTATTCCAAGTTCGGTGAGACCTCTGCTTGCCAGTGACGAAGGGCGCAATCCAATCACTTTCTTAAGGCGTGCAAACCGCGTGGATCTCGGCCGACTCAGAGGTACAGAGGTCCGTGAGGGGCTCACAGTGCCCGTCCAACAGGCCGGACGCTCGTGGGACGAGGGAGCCCTCGCGACTGCTGTACAAGCTACTGGAGGCTATCCGTTCATGATCCAGTTGATTGGCAACTTCGCTTGGCGCTTTGAATCCTCTGACACAATTCAATTGGAGGCTACAGAAAAGGCCATTACGCGTGCACGAAAGAAACTCGGGCAACTTGTTCATGAACCAGCGCTCAACGATCTTTCTGCGGAGGATCGTAGGTTCCTTGCGGCAATGTCACTTGATGATGGTGCCTCGAAAATCAGCGATGTCGCCAGCCGCCTCGAAGTGAGCGAACAACAAGCGTACAACTATCGACGCCGCCTTAGCGAAGCCGACTTAATCACTTACGACCGCGGCACCGCAGACTTCGCTCTCCCCTATCTGCGCGAGTACCTTCGCACCCATGTGGTCGCAGATATTCTTCGTCTGCCCGAGTTCGATGCCTAATTACCGGGATCGCTTTGATTTCTTAGAACGAAGGCTTGTTATGTGAAGCTGTGTTCTCCGGCGCTCGGATACCCCCCGAAATGCCTAAAACTCACGAGCTAATCACATTAGGATTACGTGCACGAATCCAACCTACGTTGTACTGCAAGTGGTGCTCAAAGAAAAGCTCATGGGCACTGCCTCCAGAAGTCCTTCCGAACTCGAAGACGTCATCAACACCCAGTGCGCGAAAGGCTATCGCCTGCACACCATCACCACCACCTCATCTGGCAGTAAAGGACTGCTCGGAGGCGACCGCGTGCAGGCAACCCTGGTATTTGAAAGCCTGTAGGTAAGCACGCGTCGGGTACTCCCGTGACGCAGCGGTCTCTTGGATTGGGATTGTGTAGCAGGCTGCCTGCCTGACCCTGCTTGGGTGGTTGCTGGGCGGACTTGTGTCGTGCACGGCACTGCTATCGCCTATGTTGGGTCTGGTGGCGCTGAAAACACTTGACGAATTTCTAGCAACCGTTCCCGAAGGTGACAAGCGCGCCCGGATGACCGACGTCATCGACTGGGTGCACAGCAACTACCCGGATCTTGAGCTACAGATCAAATGGAGCCAGCCGATGTTTACGCTCGGCGGCACGTATATCGTTGGGTTTTCGGTGGCGTCGAAACACATGGCCATCGCACCTGAGCAAGCAACGATCACGCATTTCCAGCCAGAGCTCGAAGCCCTGGGCGCAGACTTCACGAAGAATATCATCCGCCAGCCTTGGGGCTCCCCTTTCAACTTCGAGCTGCTCGGCGAGCTCATTGACTACCAGATTGCCACCAAGCGTGGCATGACCAGCTTCTGGAGGTAGCACTTTCCGCTGGTCGTTCTCGCTCCGGCAAGCACTTCAATCGAATCTCCTTTCTAATGTTGGTTGGTTACGTACGCCAACGCCTCTTTTATGTCGGACCCCGCCTCTAAGATCGGGCCTAGTAGATGATCCAGCAGTATGGAGAATTGCACATGACCCGAGCTCAGTCGCTGGCCGATGTTTTTACCCTCTCACGTCTCGCCAAGCAGTCCCCTGCCTGGACGCTGCTGCGCGCGCATAATGCTCCGACTATCCTCACGGTGCTCAGCGCAGTGTTTAAGGGTGAGGATAAACCCATTGCCGGCCAGGACTTCATCTCCGCTGTCGAGCCCCTGCTTGCTGACATCCGAGAGCAAACAGACGAGGAACTACCCAAGGCTGCAACCGCGTACGTGAATGATTGGGTGAAGGCCGGGTACCTGGTTCGTCGCAGTCCGAAAGAGCTGCACGATGAAACATATGAGCTTTCCCCGGATGCGCACTCGGCGCTGGACTATGCGATGCATCTGATTAACCCCCAGCACACGGTCACGAAGTCCCGCCTGGGCACGTTGATGGCGTCACTGTATTCGCTAGCTGCAGAGACTGACCCGGACGAGGCCACTGCGATCGCACGATTGGAAGCCCAGCGTGATAGCTTGCAGCGTCAGATCGACGCGATTAGTCAGCACGGAGTCAACGTTCTCGCCGATGCCGAAGCTGTGGAACGAGCACGCGAGATTCTCAATCTAGTCAGTGACTTGCCTGCCGATTTTGCACGTGTACAGGCTGAGGTGGAGAAAGTAAACGTAGAGCTGCGTCAATCCATCGTGGAGGATGAGCGCAGCGCCGCAGACGTGTTGGACAACGTGTTCCGGGGCGTAGACCTCATCAACGAGTCAGATGCAGGCAAGGCATTCGGCGGATTCTATGACTTGTTCTTGGATCCGGAGCAATCCCATCGTTTCGACGCCACACTGGAAGCGGTCATGTCGCGCGATTTCGTGACCAAGCTGACTCCCGAGGAGCGCCTCCAGCTGCACCTGCTCATGAGCACGCTCGACGCCTCCTCCGGGCAAGTGCATGATTCCATGACCAGCCTATCGAGGTCACTGCGGCGCTTCGTACAGTCGAGGGAAGCCGAGTCCCAACAAGCACTCACGAAAGCGATTAATGACGCCAACGCATGTGCTCTACAAGTTGCGCGCGCCGACGCAGCCCCCGGGCAACGCGTCTACCTTGAGCTGGAGCTGAGCACGCACCAGGCAAAGTCCGTCTCTAGTTGGAGGTTGTGGGACCCGCTGGATTACCGGATCGAGACCACGGTAGAAGAGGCTGAGATTGGGGAGATAGACCTCGAGGAGCTGCGCCGACAGATCAGAGAATCGGAGATTGACTGGCAGGAGCTCACCGATGCCATTAACGCGTCCGTTCACCGCCGTGGTGTAGCCACGTTGAGCGAGGTACTGCAGGATCACCCTGCCACGCAAGGAGTCGCCAGCGTAGTAGGCGTCATTGTGTTGGCAGAAAAACATGGTCGGCGGACTGAAGGCAGTGAACTCCTGAGGTGGACGTCGATTAGTGGACACCCTTGGCAAGCCCGCTTCCCTACTCATGTCTTTGACCAGTCTCTCGAAGGAACCAACTAAGAGGAAACCACCATGCATGACAATGAATCCACCACTCTGTACGAGGGCGACACCGGAACGCTCACTTCCGGCCAGCGCAGAGCCCTCGCGGAGCTCATCCGCGGCCCGTATGTGTCGATGCTGACCTCACCGGAAATTTTTAGCATCGTCTCCTCCTCGCGGGAAGTGCTAGCGCAACAGCTCGACAACTTGTTCTTGACCTTGATTATCGACGACAATGCCGGCGTTGCCTATACGAAGACGTGGGAAGCTGATCACCCTGATAAACGTGCGATGCTGCGCACACTTCCGCTGAAGTTTGTCGACACTGTCGTACTGCTGCATCTGCGCAAAGCACTGATCCACACCAACCCCAATGAACGCACCATCGTAGATGAAAACGAAGTCTTCGAAGCCACGCTTCCGTATCAAGCTGCAGAGGGCACTGACCACACGAAACAGCGCAAACGGTTCGAAGCCGCATGGAATAAGTTCAAGAAGAACTCCATCGTGGTGAAGACCCCGACGACTGGCCGCTACGAAGTTTCACCGGTGCTGCGAATCCTCTTTTCTGCCGAAGAAATTGCTGCAGTTACCGCAAGCTACCAACAGGTTCTGGAGGACAACGCATGACTGATCTGATCGCAGGCCAATTCCGGTTATCACGCATCCAGGTGTACAACTGGGGAACGTTTAACAACCTGCACACAGTAGACGTTGCACGCAAGGGATTCCTCATCACAGGTGCGTCCGGTTCGGGTAAATCGACACTCATCGATGCTGTATCGACGATCTTGGTCCCTCCAATAAAGCGGAAATTCAACGCGGCTGCTTCCGACACTGCGAAAGCTTCAGGCCGCGACCTCATTACTTATTGCCGTGGTGCGTGGCGTCGGGAGCACTCCGTAGAGGTCGACGAGCTCACCCGTTCATTCCTACGAACAGGCGCTACATGGTCAGGCGTGAATCTCACCTATTCAGACGGCGCTGGTCGAGAAGTCAGTGCGGTCTACCTGATGTATCTGAGTGCCAACGCCCATGTTGCTGCCGACGTGAAGAACTTATTCTTGGCGCTGCCAGGGCAAGTGAACCTAGCGGACTTCGAACCCATTGCTGTACAGGAGGCCGATATCGGCCTGGCCAAGCGCACCTACAAAGATGCCTTCGCAATCAACCGAAGCCATCGTCCGTTTATCGCCGCACTGAGAAAACAGCTGGGGATTCCTGACGATGGTGCTTTGGCATTGCTGCACCGCACCCAGTCCGCAAAGACTCTCGGGGACTTGAACCACCTGATGCGCACCTTCATGCTGCCCGAACCGGAAACCTTTGCCGTCGCGGAAACCGCAGCGACTATGTTCACCGAGCTCAAGTCCGCGCACTCGACAGTACTTACTGCCCGTGATCAGATTGCGCACTTGGTTCCCATGCGCGAATCCATCAATGAAGCGACTCAGCTTCTCGGCCAGCTCGATGAGGCCGACGCAGATAAAGCTGGGCTCGAGCGGTTCATCGCTGAGAAACGAGCGAGCTTCGCCCAAGAAGACGTCGAGCAGCTGAACGCACAAAAAGATGCGGTGGAGGACGAGCGGACCCAAGTGGAAGCAATCCTCGATAGCCTCAATACCGAGAAGGATTCGCTTCACGCCCAGATCCATGGCACTGGTGACACAGGCATTCAAGCAGCACAAAATCAACGAGACAATGCCAAACTTCGCCTGCAGGCTGTGCAACAGCAGGCCGGAGTCTACGAAGGCCTGCTTGATCGCTTAGGCGACGGCACCGGAATCCCGACGACGAGCGAACAATTTTCACTCGTCCGGGATTCGCTACGCCGTGAGGCCGGAGACATTCGCGACGAGGTAGCTACCCAAGAACAACGCCGTGGGGTGATCTACCCGCAGATTGATGAAACTGACAAAGCCATCGCGCGGGCAAGTGATGAGCTTCAAATCATCCGCAAGTATCGCTCTTCCATGGATGCGCGCCTGCTCCGCGCCCGCCAGCGAATTGCAGATATCACTGGCATCGCGCTCAAAGAGCTCCCGTTCGTGGCCGATGAAATCTATATGCACCCAGATCACCTTGAGTGGCAACCGGCTGCTGAACGCATAGTGGGCGGGTTCGCCAGGACGTTGATCGTCCCAGAAGAGCATTATCAGGCTGTGAGTAAGGCTGTGGATTCCACGCACCTCGATGCCCGGCTTGATTACGTGCGGGTGACCTCATCGATGGAGCACTCGACGCCACGCCCGTTTGTACAAGGTTCTCTTGGCACAAAACTGTTCGTGCGCAGCGGCCGCTTTCATGACTGGCTACAATCCCAGCTCTCGGATCGGTTCGACCATGCCTGTGTACAAACGCTTGACGAGTTCCGGTCAGCTTCCAAAGCCGTAACACTCAATGGTCAGGTCAAGAATAAAACTCGGCATACAAAAGACGACCGTCGGCGCATTGACGATCGTTCTCGCTGGGTGTTGTCTGGCAACGTCGACGATAAGATCGACGAGCTCACCAATATCATCGTGCGAAAGAAATCCGAGCTCCAGCAGCTCAAGGAACAGCGCACCCGGTTTGAGGCACACGTTAAGCGCCTGGAGCGCCGCGTGGGCATCTGCGAACGCCTGCTAGAGACCGAGGATTTCTCTGCTATCGACGTCCCCTCTGCTGAAAACAGCCTCAACGTCGCGCAAGCAGCGCTCGACCGCCTCGTTGATGGGAACCAGGAACTGGCCCAACTGCGCAAAGAACTCGAGGTTATTGCGCAACGGATCAACGACTGTTCTTCGCGCGTGACGGACCTCAACCAGCGAATTGGCGGCCTTAGCAGCCAGCTTCAGCGAGCCGAACAAGAGTATGCCCAGGCACAGCACGTCTTGGACGAAACCGAGCCGCTGGACTCGAGTGTTATCCAACGGCTCGCAGCACGCCTTGATCGCCACACTCGACGCGCCCAACGCTCAAACATCGATGAGCTTCAACGAACCTTGCAGGAAGAACTGAATAAACAAATCTCTGGTCTGCAATCAACAATCGTTCGCCTGGAGAACACCGTTCGCACTGCGATGGAGAAATACGTGGATAGGTGGCCGGAGCGTCGCGGGGATCTCCACCCTGACCTGCAATGGCGTGGGGACTTTCTCGCCGAGCTGGACCGCCTGGAAGACGATGACCTCCCCCGCTTTGAAGCTGACTTCCGGGAGCTGCTGCGTGAACAAACCGACCGTCACTTGGGTCGACTGCGGCGTTTACTCTCAGAAGCCACCGCGAAGACCCGCAGCTCCATCGTGCCTGTCAACGAATCCTTGTCCGAAGTCAGCTTCTACGGCCCAAACTTCCTCCAGATCGAGGTCAAAGAGTCCCAGCCCGCTGAGGCTCGCCAGTTCATCGCAAAACTCAACGACGCGCTGGAAGGGTCCCTGCACGACGACGACCAGGCAGCCAGCGAAGCTCGTTTTTCCAAACTCAAGGCAGTCATCGATGACATCACCGTGAACGACACAACGACTGTCCGGCAGCGCATCCAGCGTCTAGATACCCGCGAACACGTGAAATTTCTTGGAGTGGAAATCACTCCGGACGGTAAGCGAGGCGCCGTCTACGACTCCGCGGAAGGGCTTTCAGGCGGGCAAGCACAAAAGCTATCCTCGTTCTGCCTGGCTGCTGCGCTGCGCTACCGCCTGACTGGAATTGGAACAACCACCGCGCAGGCAAAGCGTGCCACGGTGGTGCATGACGGGGCGACCTATCCCAAGTTCGGCTCAGTCATTTTGGACGAGGCTTTCGACCGCGCCGACGCGGAGTTCACTCGTGCCGCGATGGAGGCATTCCATCGATTCGGCTTCCACATGATTTTGGCTACGCCACTCAAACTCCTCCAAACCGTGGAAGACTACATCGGCGGCATCCTTAAGGTCGACTGCCCGGACCGTAAGCATTCCCGCACTGCGCAGTTGAAATTCGAAGAAGTCGCGGCATCAGTCTCCCCTGCTACAGAAGAGGACGAACAGTGAAGTTTCCGCCTGACGTACACAAGCGAGCTTTGACGTTTTATAGACGCAACCACCGCAGCTGGTTAGCCGGTGAATTCAGCCCACTACGCATCAGCTTGAGCCCACCCACTGCTGCAGAAGTTTCCAAAGACGACGGCTCCCGAGTACGCGAGTGGCTTTCTACCTGGGAACGGCATTGGTTAGAGCCTGAGACCACAGTCAAACGCCTGGACGTCTACGGCACCCACACGGTCCCGTCGGCAGTGGTCCTGTCCTCCCCTGTGGTGGCCGCTCGCGCTGCAGGCAAGCTGAAGGAATGGCAACGGATAAATGCCTTGTTGGACCGCTTTGAGACGACGCTTGGCGCGCACGTACGGGCCCCGCTCGCGTTGCGGCTGAAATCGTGGCAAGAATTCGACGACACAACAGCGACGCAGTTCATCGACACCGTCACCTGGATCAATGCAAACGACACCTCACGCTTCTACGAGCGAGAACTTCCGATTCGCGGTATCGATAGTAAATGGATAGCCCAGCACCGCTCCCTCATCGAGTCGCTCACAGGTCCGTTGGAGTTCAAGCGCGCCCCTGCAATGATGGACATGCGCAGCCTCGACTCTTCTTGCAAGCTCTTCGGACTCCATCGAGTCTGCTGTGAGCTCGATGAGGTCCGTCGCCACCAGTTACCGGGTTCGCGTGCCATCATCGTGGAGAACTACCAGACCTATATAGCGCTGCCGGAAATGCCGGATACCATTGCGATTTATGGGCAGGGAATGAACGCGATTTCGCTTTCCCGCGACGCCACCTGGCTTCACGACAGGGAGGTCTTGTACTGGGGAGATTTAGACTCTAACGGTTTCTACATCCTCGACCATGTACGAATGAACCTCCCCCACACACGGTCAGTACTCATGGACCTCGCAACCGCCCGCGCGCATGCCGCGTACGGCATAGAAGAGACTACTTCCAAACGCTTCAAACCCATCACGCTCAGCGACGAGGAACAAGCCACGCTTGAATTCCTTCATACCCATGCAGACAACACGTGGTTGCGAATCGAACAAGAAAGGATTGGTTTTGACTGGGCTCAGCGCGCGTTGCAACGGATATAAGCTGATTCCACCGACGACACCACTACCACCATGACCAGCGATAACAATCAACATGTTAGGGATTTGGTAAGTCGGACTTTAGGGATTTGGTAGATTGCACTTTATGGATTTGGTAAGTCGCACTTTAGGGATTTGGTGAAATAGTGTTCATTCCGAGGGAATTGGGACAGCATCTTGAGCAACTGGCTTCGTGGTTTCCGATCGTGAGCGTGACCGGACCACGGCAAAGCGGAAAATCGACATTGATTCGTGAACAGTTCCCTGATTTCACCTATCTCAATCTCGAAGATCCAACGCTACGCGCGTTAGCCACCGAGGATCCCACGGGCTTTATCCATGATCGTGGCTCTGCCCTCATCATCGACGAGGCTCAGTATGCGCCCGAGCTATTCTCGTCTCTGCAGGTTATTTCGGACGAACGGGGCACACCGGGACAATACGTGCTCTCCGGTTCGCAGAACTTCCTCCTCATGGAGAAGATCTCACAGAGCCTGGCGGGAAGAGTAGGCATCACTCACCTGCTTCCTCTCTCTTTCCAGGAAGCACTCACCACACGACCAGATATGAGCACTGAGGCATTCATGGTTCGTGGTGGCTACCCACGCCTGTATCAAGTGGATATGCCACCAGAAATTTATTACCAGAACTATCTCCGCACATACGTTGAGCGGGACGTCACGCAGCTACTCAATGTCCAGAACGCGGAGGCCTTCCAAAAGATGATGAAGCTATTAGCGCTGAACGCAGGAAGCCTCATCAACTACACCGGACTGGCTCGTGAACTCGGCGTCGCGTTTGCAACCGTGAAGAACTGGGTAAGCATCCTGGAGTCCAGCTTCATTGTGTTCGCGCTACGTCCCTTTCACACTAATTCCCGCAAGACGCTCACGAAGACCCCCAAGTTGTACTTCTATGACACCGGCCTGCTTTGCCACCTCTTGGGCCTCCGCACAAAAGCAGACCTCGTGAACTCCCCAGCTTTCGGCGCGGTGATGGAGAACCTCATCGTGGCAGAAACCGCCAAGTGCTACCACCACCAAGGGATAGCTCCCGAGCTGTATTTCTACCGAGACGACAGCAAGATTGAAGTGGATCTCCTCGACATGACGCACGAGCCACGCGCTGTGGAAATAAAGTCCTCCGTGACCTTCCGCTCGCGCTACGGAAGAAACGTCGCCACGGTTGGCAGTCAGTTGAGCATAGATCCGGCGCAACGCTGGGTGGTCTACCGCGGCGAACACCGCCAACAATTGGAAGAGTTCAAGGTGCTGCCCGCATCCGAGTATCTACGTCAGGATTTCGCGAGTCCTTCAAACCAGGTACGCTGACACGCGTACTAACTCTGGATGGTGGTGTAAGCAATGCGCAAAGTCGTATCCACGCTCGTTGCGGTGGCGGTGCTGTGTACTGCGCCGAACGCGGTCGCGAACCCGCTCGTGGGCAGCTCACAGGCGTTCTCTCAATCCAGTTCCCAGGCTGGTGAGGAGCTCCGCACGGCTATCTACCGGGCGCTGCCGCCGCAGGCGCGCAATCATCCGTTGGCACAGCAGCTCGCTCCGGCCCCTGCACCCAGCGCGCCGACTCCGGCCCAGGATCAACCTGCGGACTGCTCCAACTGTGTGGCCGTCACGTTCGACGACGGTCCGGCTGCATCCACGAATCAGGTGTTGGATATCCTTGCGCGCAAGCACGCCACGGCGTCGTTTTTCGTGTTGGCGCCGAAGGTCCGCGCGAATGCGGGCGTCGTGAAGCGGATGCGGGCTGCCGGTCACACGGTAGCCAGCCACACTGCCACGCACCGTGACTTGACGAGGCTTTCGCAGCCGGAGGTGCGTCGCGAAGTGGAGGAGGGCTCCCGCGCGATTGCTGATGCCACTGGTGCTTCCCCGCGGTTTGTCCGCCCGCCGTATGGGGCGCTCAACGCGACGGTGTCCGAGGCGGCGCGGGTGCAGGGTCAGGCGGTGGTCTTGTGGGACGTCGATACGCTGGATTGGAAGCACCGCGACCCGGCGCGGACGTGCAAGACTGCGGTTGACCAGGCACGGGCCGGGTCGATCGTGTTGATGCACGACATCCACCCGACGACGGCCCAAGCCGTGGAGTGCGTGATCGACGGCCTGCGGGCGAAGGGGCTGCGGCCGGCGAGCTTGGATCAGATGGTGCCGCAGCCGGTGCCAGGTAAGACGTACACCACAAGGAATAGTTAGCTCGCCTGCATCCGGGCGACCATGTCGTGGGCGATCCACGACTCTACTGACTCGCCGTCGATGGTCCACGCGGGGTGGTCGCCGCCCTCGAAGTAGGCCAGGTGGTGGGGCATCATGCTCATCACGTGCGGGATGAGGTCAATCAGTGGCATCGGGATCTGAGGAACGCCTAGCCCGGCGGCCATCGGCAGCAGTTCCTGCGCGGCCACGTGGAGCAGCACGCCCAACCCGGTGATGTCTTCTCCCGAAAACGGCGGTGTCTCCCCCGCATATTCCTGTACTACATGAGACACGGCAGCAAGTTCCCACGCCAAGGCAAGCATCGTAGCGATGGGGTTGTGCCCGAAGTCCTTGAAGCCGCGTCCGGCTAGTTTGTGCAGCGGGGCCGCGGCGGGCTGGGCGAGGCGCACGCCGACGCGCTGCGCCAACCCGTCGTGCTGCGTGGCGCAGGCGAGGTCGTTGCTGTGGCAAAACGTGAGTACCTCAGCCTCAGCGTCGTGGAAGCTGGTGCGGCGTGGCCCGGTGAGACCCGAGACATCGCTAGCAAGGCGTACGCCGTCGAGCGGGATGAGGATTTCGCCGTTCTCGCCGCGGACGCCACGCGCGCCGGTGACTGTTTCCGCCGTGTGGTAGGTGGTGCGGCTGCGCCCCGGATCCGCGATAAGGTAGGCCGCGACAAGGCTCGGGTCGGGGGACTCCGCCACGAGGTCCCCGAGCAGGCCAGCCCCTTGCGAAAACCCGAGGAACAACACCTTCGTGTCCGGGCATGCGTCGTGGAGCGTGGCGAGGTGCGTGCGCACCGCACGCTTGCCCGTATCTAGCGACGCCCCGTACGGCAGGGCCATGTTCGTCCTGGTCTCCCCCAGCGTGCCGAGCACGCCAACCGAGGCCGTGTACGGCACCTGCCAGGCAGACACGCTCTCGCCAGCCGCTTCGACGTCAGCGATCAGGGTCGACCCGGGTCGCAGTCCGCGCACGTGTAGCGGGTCGTCGCCCTGGTTGGAGTCGCCGGTGCCGGCGGCGATGACAATCTCGAAATCAGTGCAGCGCTGCGGTGAGGTCGCGATGTTGCGCTCGTACGACTCGAGCGGGGCCTCGGGCAAAGGCTCGCTATCGCCTTTCCCCAGTAACTGCGCCTGAGCTGGCGGTGCCACAGGCGGCACCACAACACACGCAGCACACAGCGCAGCTGCCAACACTGTGTGAACAACCCTCATGAGTCTTCCCTCCATGCGTTGAGGTCCACCGTGAATCCCCCGATGGACCCGCGAGAGGTATATTGCCACACCTCGGGAGTGCCCATGCCGAGTGGGGATGGCCAGGTGTCGGCACCGGGGAAGGCTGGCTCGTTGGGGCCCCAGTCGGCAAGCCAGAGGGCGCCGAACTGGGAGGGGCGCGCCAAGCGCATGTATCGACGCCAATACCAGGCATTCGTATAGACGCCAGCAACGCGCACCCCACGCCCCTGGAAGGTGTCGTAGGCGGAGCGGACGTCGGAAAGCGCGAGCCCGGCAGGGCTTTCCACGTCGAGCCACATCGGGCAATTCATGGCGCCGGGGGCGCGCTGGAGTACCTCGACGCTGGCCTCCACCTGCTCGTTGATGGTGGTTCCCTCGGAAGGGCTGCGCAGGAAGTGGTAGGTGGATACGTTGAGGTGGGCGGAGCGGGCGTCGACAAACAGGGTGGGGAACGCATGGTCCTGGTAGGTGCCATCCGTGGTGCGGATGATGGCAAAGTCGAGCGGGCAGGCGGTGAAGTCAAAGCCTGCCTGGTGCTCGGATACGTCGACGCCGAACCGCATTAGTTGCGCTTGCTAAAGCCCATGCGTGGCTGGAAGCCCTCGGGGCGCTTGCGCTGGGCGGCGGCGTCGCCGATGACGAGGCGCCACTTCGCGTCCGTGACCGGCATGTGGGATAGCGGGAACCAGCCGACGTCGATGGATTCGTCGTCACCGACGACGGGCTCCTGGGAGGGGTCGACGGCTTCGAGGCGGATCTGCGTCGACATGTAGCTTGCGACGTCCCCATTTTCGTGTGTGACGGGACCGATGGCGCCGACGCCGAGGATCGCTGCCGGGGTGGCCTTGATGCCGGTCTCTTCGAGCACCTCGCGCACCGCGGCGTCGTGGGCGTCCTCGCTAGGGTCAGCGATGCCGGTCACGGGCGTCCACTCCTCGTTGTCCGCGCGGCGGACGAGGAGCACTTCGGGGACTGCCCACGGGGTGTCCGCGGTGGAATCCCGCAGCACGACGGCGCATACGGAGGGAACCCACATTGGGTCGGTTCCGATCTTTGTTCGGGTCTGCACGATGAACTCGGGTATAGGCATGGGTTCAAGTGTACTTCGGTTACTATTTACGGCATGTTGCACACCACCACTGATGACTCCGCTCAGTCTGCCGCTTTGCTTCGTCGAGTGCCGACGGCGGTGTTCGTGGTGGTCTACGGCGCGCTTGTGGTGGTGTTGGCGTCGCTGGCAGTTGCGCTGTACGTCTACCAGCACAATGCCCCGCAGGAGACTCGGCTGCAGCGCGAACTAGTGTTTCAGCCCGAGGCACCGCAGGCCGACATCGCGTCGATAGAAGCGAGCATCCGGCCGTACCTGATCGCGGATGCAGAGGTGCGCGAGGCGCATCGCGGCGCAGCGCTGCGCGGCGACATCACGGATACCGCGGTGCAAGACGTGGACTCGTTCGCGGGGCACCTCTCACGCCTGCTGCAGCAGAACTGCATCCCCGGCGTCGAGCTGCGCACGGGCAGCAACCTCAACGTGAGTTTGTGGGACTACTGCCACGACGCTCCCGCACCAGAATCGATTGCGCAGCAAATGCGCCTCGCGCTGAGTTACGACGCCGACTTCGTTGGGTTCCTGCACTACCCGTTCGGACAGAAAGTCAAGGTAACGTGGATGAACGTGGCCGACGAGGCTGATCGCGACAGCCTCATCGCAATGTGGGAAGACGTTGGCCTCCCCGACGGCTTCGTCGAGGTGATTTACCAGGCTTACGGAGCTGGCGAAGTGACCACGCTCGAGATTGATGACAAGGGCAAGCACGACTTGCAGACGAACCCGACGCCCGATACGCAGTAGCTCACCACTGCTGTTCGACCCACTGGGCGTCCGGCACGACGCGCTCGATGACGCTCAGGATCTGGTCGACGTTGGAGTAGGACATCATGATCGGGTGCTCCATGCCTTCCCAGCACTCCTCTCCTGAACGGTCGGCTTCCGTCCCGGATACCACGCCGATGATGGTGGCGCGCCCATTCACGTCTGCGAAGACGGGGCCGCCTGAGTCGCCGGAGGAGGCGCAGACGCCTGCGATGTCGCCGCGGGACTCGCGCTTTGCTTCGTCGTCGTGGCCGGTGACGATCTGGACGCGGCTCGCGGCCTCGAAGTGGCCACAGGTGTAGCCGGTCGTCCCGCCCGTTTTGCAGACGCGGTCAACAGGGCCGATGTCGGCACCGATGCCAGTTGGGATCGGGTCGCCGACGAGCGGCACAGCGCGGTCCGTGTCGTAGATCTCGATAATGCCGACGTCGATGCGCTCCGCCTCTGGGTCCTCTACATCAGGGGTGTAAAGCCCGGAGTAGATAAACCTACCGACTTCCTGCGAGTAGTCGTTCGTGTCCGAGGCCCCTTTCGGCCACACCAGGTTGCCTTCACGCCCGCAGTGCCCGGCGGTGACGGCGTAGGAGCGGCCGTCGGCACCCGAGAACGTGAACGCGACGGTGCAGGACTGCGCGGTGAAGCGCTCCCCCGGCTCTGGGTAGTGGTCCGTGGACTGGATCAGCGAGCCCGGCGCCCACGGTGCGAACTCGGGCACCAGGATCCGGTTGCCCGTTGCCGCGGCAGGCGGTTGCTCCCCGGGTCGCTGGACGGCTTCCTGGGCTTGGCGCTCCTCGGCGGTGCGCGTGTCTATTTCAGAGGTGTGCAGGCCCAGCCACACCACCATCCCGACCAAGCACAGCGCGGCGACGATGATGGTAAACCACGCGGCACCACCTAGCCCGCGACGAGGCGCCGGCTGCCCTACTGGGGCGACCGGCTCCGGGAACGTCCACTGTTGCCCGTTTTCGGGCTGGTATTTCTTGGCGAGGTCGCCGCTACTGCTCATCGCCCGCTTCATCGTCAGCGAAGGCGGGGTCGCCCTTGGCAGCTTCTTCCTTCTGAATCTTCATGTCTCGGATGAACTTCTCGGGGTCGAACTCGGTGAAGTACTCCGGGCCTGCGAACTGTTCCTGTGCCATGTTCTACTTCCCTTCGATGGAGTCTTGGATAAAGGCCTTCACGGCGTCGGCGTCATTCGGCAATTCGGTGACGTGCCGTGGTTGGTCCATGATGCCACGGAAGCGTTCGGGCACCTCCGGCTGGGTGCCGGTGGCCTCGACGATGGTCTCGGCGAACTTCACCGGCAGCGCGGTCTCAAGCACAACGATAGGAGTGTTGACGTCGCCGCTGACAGCGCGGGCGGCGTGGACACCGTCGGCGGTGTGCGGGTCAATCAGCACGCCGGAGCGCTCGTGGACCTCGCGGATGGTCGCCACGCGGTCAGCGTGGGTGGACGAGGAGGAGCAGAAGCCGAACGCGTCGCGGATGCGGTCGAGGACGTCTGCGCCGCCGAAGTCCTCGGCGTCGAAGCCGCCGTCGTTCACCTTGGTGCCGAAGAGCTCGCCGGTCAGCGCGGCGTCGCGCCCGACGGCGTCGAACATCATGCGCTCGAAGTTCGACGCCTTCGAGATATCCATGGACGGCGAGGACGTCGCCTGAGTCTCGGCCGCGCTGCGCGGGCGGTACTGGCCGGTGCGGAAGAACTCGTCGAGGACGTCGTTCTCGTTCGTAGCCACGATCAGGCGGTCAACGGGCAGGCCCATCCGCTTGGTGATGTAGCCCGCGCACACGTCGCCGAAGTTGCCGGTCGGCACCGAGAAGCTCACCTTCTGCGAGTTGCTCTCGGTCACACGCAGGTAGGTAGAGATGTAGTAGACCGTCTGGGCCAACAGGCGTGCCCAGTTAATGGAGTTGACGGCGCCGATGGCGTACTTCGCCTTAAAGTCGGCGTCGCCGTTGACGGCCTTGACCACGTCCTGGCAGTCGTCGAAGACGCCGTCGAGGGCGATGTTGAAGATGTTCGGATTGTCCAGGCCAAACATCTGGGCCTGCTGGAATGGCGTCATCCTGCCAGCTGGGGTGAGCATAAACACGCGGATGTTGTCGCGGCCGCGCATCGCGTACTCGGCAGAGGAACCGGTATCGCCGCTGGTAGCGCCCAGGATGTTCAGGTGGCGGCCGCGACGGCCCAGCTCGTATTCGAAGAGCTCGCCGAGCAGCTGCATCGCCATATCCTTAAACGCCGCGGTTGGCCCCTCGGAGAGGTGTGCCAGCCACAGGTCGTCCTCGAGTTTGGTTACGGGGACGATGGCGGCGTCGTTAAATACGGGGGTGCGGTAGGCGCGGGCGGTGATCGCTTCGATGTCGGCGTGCGGGATGTCGTCGATAAAGAGCTTGAGCACTTCGGCGGCGAGTGCCGCGTACCCGCGCTCGGCGAGCAGCGTGCGCCAGCTGTCGAGCTGCTCGGGGCTCAGCTGCGGGTACTCCACGGGAAGGAACAAGCCGCCATCCGGGCTTAAGCCCGTGAGCAGGATGTCGGTGAACTTGTAGGTTGTGCCTGCGGTATCGCGCGTTGAAATGTAATCCACGGTTGCACAGTCTACGTGACGCACCGGACCCGCATGCCGGATTGCACAGCCAAAGGAGTACGTTATACCGCATGCCCCATTCCAACTCCCCTGTCTCCCAGACCAACGACCCACAGCAGCGCGTCACCCGGCGCGCCCTTTTTGTGTGGTTCGCTGCGGTCGCGGTGTACGTGGTCGCCATCTTGGGTCGCACATCCTTCGGTGTCGCGGGTGTTGAGGCGATCGACCGCTTTGGTATCGACGCTTCTCGGATCGCAGTGTTCACCGCAGTGCAGGTTGGTGTGTACTCGTTGGCGCAGATCCCGACCGGGGTGCTCATCGATAGGCAGGGGCCGCGCTTCATGCTGATCGTCGGCGCGCTCGTGATGGCGGTGGGCCAGATCCTGCTCGGGTTTACGTCCTCCTACCCTGTCGCACTTGCGGCGCGCGTGCTCATCGGCGCGGGCGACGCCACGGCGTTCCTGGCGGTGATGCGTATCCTGCCGAGCTGGTTCCCTCCCCGCAAGACGCCGCTGTTTACGCAGCTGTCCACTGCGATTGGGCAGATGGGTCAGTTCCTGTCCGCGGTGCCGTTCTTGGCGCTGCTGCACGCGAAGGGCTGGCAGGTCGCGTTCGTCTCGCTCGGTGCGGTCGGGGTGCTCGTGGCGCTCGCCGCGGTGGTCGCAGTGGCGGACGCTCCCACGAAGCCTGGCGAGGAGGCTGCGGCCAAAAGCGCAAAAGTGCCGCTTCGCACCACGCTCTCGACGGTGGTGCGCTCACCGGTGTGCTGGGAGGCATTCTTCATCCACGGGTTCTCCATCTTCCCGATGATCACCTTCACCCTGCTGTGGGGTGTGCCGATGATGACGCTCGGCATGGGCCTGAACGAGCAGGAGGCCGGCACGGTGCTCATCGTGCTGACGGTGTGCATGATCGTCGCATCGCCGGTGCTCGGTGCGGTCTCTGCACGCTTGGGCGTGCGCCGTGACATGGCGGTCATCGTGCTGTGCTCGCTGACGCCGCTGATGTTTTTGTGGTTCTTTTCGACGTCCACTCCGCGCGGCTTCGGCGCGATCCTGGCGGTGGTGATCGTGATGGGCACAGTGGTGCCCGCGTCCAACTTCGGATTCGATAACGTGCGCGAGCACGTACCACCCGCCATGGTGGCGACCGGGACCGGCCTGGCCAATATGGGCGGGTTTACCTCCTCCATGGTGGCAGCCCAGGCTGTGGGGATTTTGCTGGACCACTCGGCAGATTCGGTGCAGTACACGTGGGAGGACTTCCAGTACGCCTGGATCGCGGTCTATGTGCTAGCAATCCTGCTGATCGTGGGCCTGCTCGTGGCACGGGCGAAGGCGCAGCCGCAGATGCGCCGACTCAAGATCGTCGAGCAAGCGCCACCAACGAAGGCAAACTAGCGCCGCGGGGGTTCCTGGCGCCCGGTCAGGATGTCAACGACGGAGCGGATGGCGGCGTCGCCAAGCTGCGGCAGCGCCGAGGATCCGGGCGTGGAGACCGTGGTCGGCCCCTCGCCTTCGCGGGTGCGCTCGGGCACGCGCTGCTGGTGTGCATCCGTGGTGCCGGGCTCCACGGCGATGCTCAGCGTGGAGTCTGCCAGCTCGAGTGCGGTGTCTGCGGTGACGCCGGCGACGCGGGCGGCGTCGACAAGTGCGACGAGGTCCGCGAACGTTGCGTGTTCAAGGTCAATTGCAATCTGTACAGCCATGGGCACCAGCATAAGTTATTCGAACTCGTGCGAGGGGGCCTCGCCCCAAAACACCTCCTCAACCACGTGGTATGCGCGGCGGGTGGTGCGCCGATAGTCCTCCAGGAACTGCTGTTGGTGCTCCGGGCTGTAGCCCGCGGAACCAGCGACGGGGCCGAGCTGCGTGCCCGGCGCGGGCAGCTGGTCGGTGCGCTTGCCGGTGACGAGCACGATGGCGTTGCGGGCTCTGGTGGCCATCAGCCATGCCTCGCGCAGCTGGCGGGCTTGGTGTGGAGCGATGACCTGCGGTAGGTCGTCGTCGGGGTCGGTGAGGTAGTCGAGGGCCTCCAGCGTGGAGGTGGTGTGCAGGGCCGGGTGAGTGTGCGCGTGCATCATGGTGAGCAGCTGCACGGTCCATTCGACGTCGGCGAGCGCCCCGCGGCCCAGCTTGGTGTGGGTGGCGCGGTCCGCCCCGCGGGGCAGGCGTTCGTTGTCCACGCGCGCCTTGATGCGGCGGACCTCCCTGATGTCGCGCTGGCTGGCACCCCCCGGCGGGTAGCGCACTGGGTCGATGACGCGGAGGAAGTCCGCGCCGAGGTCCCGGTCACCGGCGATGGTGACGGCGCGCAGCAGCGCCTGGCGCTCCCACACCTCGCCCCACTCGGTGTAGTAACGCTCGTAGGACTCCACCGTGCGCACCACCGCGCCAGAGCGCCCCTCGGGGCGCAGTCCGAGGTCGACCTCGAGGGGTGGGTCGGCGCTCGGCTTGGCCAGGCGCGCGCGCATCGCCTCAATGACCTTGGCGGCCCACACGGTTGCTTCGTGGTCGTTGTAGCCCTCGTTGGCTGCGGCAACCACCATCACGTCCGCGTCCGAGCCATAGCCGAGCTCCGCCCCGCCGAGTCTGCCCATCCCGATCACAGCGATGCGCGCCGGCGTTGGGCGCTCGGGGTCCTGGTGCTGGGCGCGCATCTCTGCGGCGAGCGCGGCGCGCAGAACGGCGTCCCACACGTAGGTGAGCTCCTCGCAGACCTGGCGCACCTCCATGAAGCCGAGCAGGTCGGCAGCGGCGATGCGCGCGAGCTCCGCCCGACGCAGCGAACGCGCCACCGACACCGCGCGGTCCGGGTCCTCGTAGCGCCCGGCGGCTGCGACGATCGCCTTCTCCACTTGGTCGGGCGCCGCCTCGATGAGGCGCGGACCCGAGGAGCCGTCGCCAAAGAGTTTGACCACCTCAGGGGCCGCGATGATCAGTTCGGAGGCGTACGGGCTGGTGCCCAGGATCTGCATGAGGCGCTGGCTGACCACGCCCTCGTCGCGCAGCATGCGCAAAAACCAGCTCTTATCCTCCGCCGCCTCCGAAAGCTTGCGGTAGTTCAACAGCCCCGCGTCCGGGTCCGCGGTGCCACCCAGCCAGTGCATGAGCGACGGCAGCAGGATCGCCTGCAGCTTCGCCCGGCGCGAGGTGCCCTTCACCAGCGCGGTGAGGTGGTCGTGGGCGCGCGCCGGGTGGCGGTAGCCGAGTGCGGCGAGCTGGGCCTTGACGGCGTCGGCGCTCAAGGTAGCCTCGCCGTAGCTCAGGTTCACCACCGCGCTAAGCAGCGGACGGTAGAAAATGCGTTCGTGCAGGTTGGCCACGGTGAACCGGACCTGCTTGAGGCGGGTGCGCAGCGCCTCGGTCGCGGTCGCGCGTGGGCCGGTGCGGAAGCCTGAGGTGCGCGCGAGCCACCGCAGCGCTTTCGCGTCGTCGGGTTTGGGCAGCTGGTGGGTGCGCTTGAAGCGGGTGAGCTGCAGTCGGTGCTCGAGCAGGCGGAGGAACTCGTAGGCGTCGATCAGCTTGGCGCCGTCCTCGCGTCCGATGTAGCCGCCGTCGGTGAGTACTTGGAGCGCGTCGACAGTGTTCTTCACCCGGATGCTCGGGTCGATGCGCCCGTGCACGAGTTGCAGCAGCTGGACGGCGAATTCGACGTCGCGAAGCCCGCCGCTGCCGAGCTTGAGCTCGCGCTCGCGCAGGTCTTTCGGCACGTGCTCGAGCACGCGCCTGCGCATCGCCTGGACGTCCTCGACGAAGCTTGTGCGTTGCGACGCCTCCCAGACCAGCGGGCGCAACGCCGCGATGTAGCGCTGCCCCAGCTCGGCGCTGCCTGTCATCGGGCGTGCCTTGAGCAGCGCCTGGAACTCCCAGGTCTGCGCCCACCGCTTGTAATACGTCAGGTGGCTGTCAACGGTGCGCACGAGCGCGCCGGACTTGCCCTCCGGGCGAAGGTTGGCGTCGACCTCGAAGAAGCAAGCGGTGCCCAGCTGCATCACCGTGCTGGCGGTCTTGGTGGCCGGGGCAGTGGCTGGTTCGGCGACGAAGATGACGTCGACGTCGGAGATGTAGTTCAGTTCGCGGGCGCCGCACTTGCCCATTGCCATGATCGCGAGGCGGGAGTCGGGGTCGTCGTCGCCGTAGGTTTCGCGGACGGCGACGGCCAGCGCGGCGGTCAGAGCGGCGTCGGCAAGCGTGGTGACGTACTCGGTGACGTCGCGGTAGCCCACCTCACCTGCGAGGTCGGAGGCGGCGATCCGCGTCATCAGGGTGAGGTAGTGCTCGCGAAGCGGTGCGGTGGCGCTGGCGTGGCGCGACCACTCCTGCCCCGCCCGGTAGGTGCCGGGGGTGGTCAGGTCCTCGCTTGCGGTGTCGCCCTCGAGGCCCGCCGGTGCGGCGTCGACGGCTGCGAGCATCGTGAGGAAGAGCTCCTCGCTGCCTGGGAGCGGCTCGAGCAGGCTGCGCCAGCGCTGCGGGTGCGCCACCAGGTGGTCGGACAGCGCCGTGGAGCCGCCGAGCAGCGCGAACAGCCGGGTGCGGAACTGGCCGTCGGCCGCAAGGTGGGACTGCACGTCCTGCCAGGATGGGGCGTCGTCAAGCGCGCTGAAGAGACGGTAGAGCGTGTTGAGCGCCAGGTCTGGATCGCCGGCGTCGGCAAGCGCTGCGAGCACCTTCGCATCCGTGATGCCGAGCGTGGCTAAGTCCTCGGCGGCGCGGGGGCTGGTCAGCCCGAGCTTCGCAGGGTTCGGCAAGGGTGCGTCTGCAGACATGGTGTTTCCTTAAAGGTCGATGCCGCTTTCGATCTCCCACGGGGTGATCTGGGAGGTGTAAGCGTGGTACTCGTCCCACTTCGAACGCAGGAAGAACTCGAAGACCTGCTCCCCGAGCACTTCCGCCATGAACTCGGAGCGCTCCAGGTGGCGCAGCGCCTGGTCGAGTGAGTTCGGCAGGTCGCGGTACCCCATCGCGCGGCGCTCCCGGCGAGTCAGCGCGAATACGTCGTCGCGGCTTGGCTCGTCGAGCTCATACTCTCCCTCGATGCCGCGCAGGCCCGCTGCCAGCACCGCCGCGTACGCAAGGTAAGGGTTGCAGGCGGAGTCCAACGAGCGGACCTCGATGCGGCGCGAGTCCGCCTTGTGCAGGCGGTAGGTGGGCACGCGCACCATCGCGGAGCGGTTGGACACGCCCCACGTCGCCGCGGTCGGCGCCTCCGAGCCGAACTGGAGGCGCTTGTATGAGTTGACCCACTGGTTCGTCACCGCGGAGATCTCGTTGGCGTGCTCGATGATGCCCGCGATGAACTGGCGGCCCGTCTTGGACAGCGAAATCTCATCGTCCGGGTCGTGGAAGGCGTTGGTCTCCCCCTCCCACAGTGAGAAGTGGGTGTGCATCGCGGAACCATCCATGTCCGCGAACGGCTTTGGCATGAACGTGGCGTGCACGCCGTTGGCCTCCGCGACGGTCTTCACGATGTAGCGGAAGGTGACCACGTTGTCTGCCATGGTCAGCGCGTCGGTGTGCCGCAGGTCGATCTCCTGCTGGCCGGCGCTGGCCTCGTGGTGGGAAAACTCGGTGACAATGCCCATGTACTCCAGCGCGGCGATCGCCTGGCGTCGCAGCTTCGGTGCCTCGTTGCGCTTCGCCTGGTCAAAGTAGCCGCCCTTGTCCGCCGGCACCGGGTCCTCCCCAGGCATGTTCTGCTTGAGCACGTAGTACTCGATTTCAGGGCTGGCGTTGAACTCGAAGCCGAGCTCGCGCGCGTGCGTCATCTGACGGCGCAGTACCTGGCGCGGGTCGGCGTAGAGCGGGTCGCCGTCCGGCATGGTGATGTCGCAGAACATGCGGGCGGTCTGCAGGCCGGTGCCTTCGTCGAACGGCAGCGGCTGGAAGGTGGAGGGGTCCGGGCGCAACAAGGTGTCGGACTCGGAGATGCGGGAGAAGCCCTCGATGGAGGAGCCGTCGAAGCCCACGCCCTCGTCGAAGGCGGCCTCAAGTTCGGCGGGGCTCATCATGACGGTTTTCAGGGATCCGAAAATGTCAGTGAACCACAGGCGGATGAACGCGATGTCTCGCTGTTCAACCATGCGAAGTACGTTTTCCTGTTGCGTGTCCATAGTGTTGTACCCTACTGCGCCTGCGCTCATGTCGCCGCGAAAGTGGGCGAACACGTTAGACTTTGCGGTGACCACACATGCTTCGTGTTGAAAGTAGGGCTTCGCCGTGGCTGCACCACATGAGTACGTAGAAATTGAGATCAAGTTAGCTGTCGACGACTCCACCGCCGTCCCCGACATGCGGCAGCTGCCGGGGGTGTCCGCGCTCGCGAGCACGAGCCACCAGCAGCTCTCCGCAATCTACTACGACACGGCTGACCTGCGCCTGACGCGCGAGAAGATCACGCTGCGCCGCCGCACGGGAGGCCCGGACGACGGCTGGCACATGAAGATTCCAGCAGGTCAAGGCCGCACCGAGCTACGCTGCCCACTGCAGGACCCGCACACGGTCCCGCAGGAGCTTGTCGACGCCGTCCGCGCCATCGTGCGCCGCCACCCGCTGCAGCCCATTGCCCAGGTGGACAACCACCGCGTGGAAACCATCCTCGCCGACGAGGAAGGCCAGCCCGTCGCCGAGTTTTGCGACGACCACGTCTCCGCCCGCTCCCTGCTACCAGGGGGTTCGCACACCACTTGGCGCGAGTGGGAACTCGAACTCACGGAGCAGGTCGCGGGTACCAACGCAGGTGCGTCCCTGCTGCGCCAAGCGGAGCGCTACCTGCTCTCCTCCGGCGCTCGCCCGTCCTCCTCGCCGTCGAAGCTGACGTCCGCACTCGGGGACTCGTTGGCGAAAGCTCCGCTGCCCCCGCACCTCACCGAGGCGCACCTGTCTGCGGATTCCCCGCTGCATTCCCTGTTAACTTCCGTACGCACGCTTCGCGACACCATCGTTCACGGCGACCGCGCCGTACGCGCCGACCAGTGGGACTCGGTGCACCAGCAGCGCGTGGCAATCCGGGAGCTGCGCTCCATCCTGCGCACCTTCGACGGGCTCGTGCAGGGCGATGCGTTTTCGAACATCGAGAAGGAACTCAAGCACGTCGCGGGCGTGCTCGGGGTGGCGCGCGACGCTGAGGTGGTGCACGCCCGGTGGTTGCAGCTGCTCGACACCGACGACTCCGGCTGCATGGATGATGCTGCCGCAGCCCACCTGCGCGAGGATATGCACAGCGTGTACAAGCTCGCGCACCGCAACATCGTGAACATGTGCAACAGCGACGCCTACCTCAACCTTCTCGACGCCATCGATGAACTCATCGCGAACCCTCCCCAGGTGCGCGAGGGCATCAAGGACAACGACGAGGCCCTGGCCCGCCACGTGCGCAAGGCATATAAGAAGCTGATGAAGCGCCACGCCAAGGTCGACGACCGCTACCACGACACGTCACTGCCGCGCGCGAAGCGCGAGGCCTACGTGCACGACGTACGCAAGGCCGCCAAGCGGCTGCGCTACGCCGCGGCCGCCACCGGCGACCCGAAGTTCAAGCGCCTTATCAAGGCCTGCAAGCGCCTGCAATCGATGCTGGGTGACTTCCAGGACTGCGCGACCTCGCGCGAGGAGCTGCTGGTGCTTGCGAAGCTGGCGCGCCAGCGCGACGAGGACGTGTTCGCCTACGGCATGTGCTTCCAGCGCGAACTCCGCGACGGTGAAAAGGCACTGCGCGGCTACTTCGGCGCAATCCGCGAAGTAAAGAAGGCGGCGCAGAAAGCCCTGTAAGCCCTGTAAGTCCTGTTCGTGTAGTAGGGGCTACTTCTCCCAGGAAGGTGGGGTGCCCCAGTTGTCCTCTGCGGCCTCTTCCGCGTCCGCCTGCTGGTTACGCGCGGCCGCGATGCGCAGCGCATCCTCGGCTTCCTCGCGTGTCTTGTAGGGGCCCATGCGGTTTTCCCAGGACTGTTCTTTGCCCTCGGTGATCTCGCCGGTGGTCGGGTTGTAGTAGAAGTTTCCGTTCATGGCGCCCACCTTAGCGCCGCGGGTATGGTTGTGCCCTATGAATGTCCAACAGGAGATGCGTGCTGCGCATGCCCACCACGCTGGCTGCGCCCCCGACCATGTGGCGTCCGCGCCGGCAACAGTGGTGGTGGCTGGTGATGGCGTCGATAGTTATGGCGGGGCGAGCATCATCGGGCTTGGCCCGCAGCGGGTGTGTGCCGCGGTGAGCCGCAGGTCGGACGATGTCATTTCGCTCCAGTTCACGCGTTCCGACGGCCAGGTCCTCGCCGCGACCACCACCCTGGCGGCGCTCAACGCGCCCACCGCGGGCACCGAGGAAGCGCAGCTCGCGCACCGGATTACCGGGTTGATCCATACGCTGATCCACCGCCAGGTGCTTTCCCGCGAGACCACGGGAATGGACATCTCAGTGGTCTCCCACGTCCCGCACGGTGTTGGCCTCGGCGAGATTGCCGCGGCAGAAGCCGCCATCACCCTGGCGTGCGCCGGCGCCCACGACGATATCGACGCCCCTCCCCTGCGCACGAAGCTTGCGGAGGTCTGCGCACAGTCCGCCACCGCGTACGCCACGTCCAGCCCACTGAAGGCGCGCTACACCGCGGCGCTTCGCGGCCACGGCACCACCCTGAACCTTGTGGAGCAGGCGGACGGCTCGGTCACGCAGATCACCCACCCGGAGCGCCTTGGCCTGCGGCTGTACGTGGTGGCCAAGGAGCAGGCTGCGCAGCCAGACGCGTTCGCGGAGTCGATGCGGCGGCGCCAGGAGTTCATCGAGACGGCAGCTGCAAACTTCGGCGTGGCCTCGCTGCGCCAACTACCGGACGCGACCGCGCGCGTGGTCCAGTGGGTGGAGGCCCGCCACACCGTTGGCGATAGTTCCGCACCGGATCCACAGCGCGCACGCGCAGTGCTGCAGCGCTGTGAGGACGAAACGGCACGCGCACTGGGTGCGGCGCAGGCGTTGCGCTCGCAGCAGATCGATGCGCTGGTCAACGCGCTGCACCCCCACGCGGGTGACGCCGCCGATGAGGCCCTGGCGACCCCGGCGCTGCTGAGCCAGCTTGCGTGCGAGTGCGGAGCGAGCGTCGCAAGACCAGCCGCACCTGGGGTCTCCCAGTCGGTGCTGGCGCTGGTGCCGGCGTCGAAAGCCGAAAACTTTGCCTCCCGAATGAAGGAGAACCTGCTGGTCATCCCGATCACGACGGGTGAGGTTGGCAGGATCGAAGTGTAAGGCGAATGAGCCAGCCTATAAGCCGGATTCTGTACCCACGTCCGTAGGCGCGGGCGGCAACCATCCATCTGTGCGTCCCATCGCTGGGCGCATCAAGCAGCTACCTTCGGACTGGGCGGGCAGCCTCATCACGTCCGACGACCCCAGCCTTGCGGCTGCGGTTCTTGCCTTGCTCCCGGTGGGGTTTACCTGGCCACGCACATCACTGTGCATGCCGGTGCGCTCTTACCGCACCCTTTCACCCTTACCTACCCAGTTGCCTGGGTTGGCGGTGTACTTTCTGTTGCACTTGCCCGCGGATCGCTCCGGGTTGCTGTTAGCAACCACCGTGCCCTGTGGAGTCCGGACTTTCCTCGGTCCCCGCCAGCCACAACGCGTGTGGCGGTTCGGGGCGACGCGGTCGCCCGGCCGGCTCATTCGCACTGTGCCACTCTACAACACAGCGGCCGGTGCGCTTTATTTTCGGTGGTGGGCGACGTCGTTGACGCAGCGCACCACGCCCATCTCCCCGTAGAACTCCACCACAGAAATCGACGCCAAGTCCAGAAACAGGTGCTTGAACACTTCAGCGCTCACGTTCAGCCCCTGACGGATCACCGACTTGATCGGCGTGGTGTGCGCCACCAAGAGGATGGTTTTGCCCTCGTAACGCTCCTGGACGCGCAGCCGGGCACGCGTGACGCGGCGATGCAGCGATGCCAGCGACTCCCCGTTCGGCGGCGCGGTGGCGGCGGAGGCCTGCCACGCCTCGAACTCCTCGGGGTAGCGCTGCTGCGCGTCCTGCCTGCTGAGCGCTTCGAAGTCACCGAAGTCCACCTCGCGGAAGCCCTCCTCGGTGACGATGTCCTCGTGCGCAATCCCGAGCGCGTCCGCGCAGGCCTGCGCGGTTTGCTGGGCACGCGCCTGCGGTGAGGCAACGATCACGTCGATGTGCCCCATCTCGGCGAGCGCGGCCGCGGCCCGGCGCGCTTGCGCCTGCCCGATTTCGGTGAGCGGCGGGTTGGCCTGCCCGCTGTAGACGCGGCGGGCGGAGTGTTCGGTTTGGCCGTGGCGCAGCAGCACGAAGCGGGTGCGTGGGGCGTCGGTGCCGGACCAGTGGCCGGGGCTGGCGGTCTCGTGGGGCTGCGCCTCTTTTGGTGCTGCCGGGGCAGCCTGCTTCGGTGCTTGCGCAAGTGCCTCGTGTGCAGGCGCCTCGTGCGCAATGAGGCCCTTTTTGCCCTTCGCGGCGGCGTCCATGGCTACGTTGGACAGCTCGTCCGCCTTCTTGTTCTTGGCGCGCGGCACCCACGTGTACGTCACCTTTGTGCACGTGCGCGCAAGCTGCTTCGCCTCCAGTGCGAGCTGCTGCATGTCGGGGTGTTTGATCTTCCAGCGCCCGTTCATCTGCTCGACCACGAGCTTGGAGTCCATGGACACCGCGACTTCGTCGGCGCCGGCGTCGATGGCGGCCTTCAGCCCCTCGATGAGCCCGTGGTACTCCGCGACGTTGTTCGTGGACTTCTTGCCCACCGCGTAGACGACTTCCGCCAGCGTCTCCCCGTCCGGGCCGTAGACGACGGCGCCGCTTCCGGCCACGCCGGGGTTGCCGCGGGAGCCGCCGTCGCAAAACATGGCTACCTTCATGCGCCTACTCCTGTACCTGGGTGCGTACCAGCAGTGTGCCGCAGTTCGGGCACATTGGGACCTCGTCGGCCGGGGTGGCGTTGACCTGGTTGCGCTCGGTGGCGGGCAGGGCGATGAAGCAGCCGTTGCAGGTGCGGCCGTTGAACGCGGCGGCGCCGATTTCGTCGTAGGCCTCGAGGACGTCCGCGGGCAGCTGGCTGCGCAGTGCTTCGGTGTCCACGCGCTCGCGTGCCGGGAGAGCGTCCACGGCGCGCTGTGCGGCCTCGACCTTGCGCTCGAGCCCGTCCAGGCGAGCCCCATGGTTGTCGCGGTTGTTGCGCAGCGCCGCGATCTCGTTGTGGGCCTCCTTCAGCTCATACTGCAAATCCGCGATGCGCGACTTCGTGGTGTAGCGGTCGTGCTGCAGGTCCTTGCGGCGCTCCTCGTCCGTCTCCGCGCCGAGCATGCGCTTGTTGTCCAGGTCGCGGCGCTTGAGCTTGCGCTCGTCTTCCTGGATGCGCAGGATCTCCAGCTCCATGTCGTCGACGGCGAGCTGCGCCGCAGACGCCGCGCCGCGCATGCGCTCGAGCTCCGCGGTGAGGCGCTGCAGCTCCTTTTCCTCCTCGCTCGTGGCGTCGGGGTGGGCGGCCTGGCGGTCAGCCTTGGCAAGATTCAGTAGTACCTGCTGGAGTTCTACGGCAAGTTTCACGGGGAAGCACTGCTCCTTTACTTGGCTTGATTCGGGTGGGCGGAAACGGTCCATGGGTCCGTGCGCACGGGGATGATGCACGTTTCCACGCCTAGCGGGTTCACGATACCCTCTGCCTGCTGCGTCCACGGAAATTCACTCGCCCAGTGCGCAGTATCGATCACGGCGGGCCCACCAGCGCGCAGGTGCTCGTCGACTGGGTGGTGGCGCAGGTCCGAGGTGACATAGACATCGACGCCGAGCGCCCTCGCATCGTCAAGGAAGCTGTCGCCCGAGCCGGAGGAGACGGCGACGGTGCGCACCATCTGCTCCGGGTCGCCTGCGGCGCGCACGCCCCACACGGTCTCAGGCAGGGCGTCGGCCACGCGCTGGGTGAACTCGCGCAGGGTCATCGGCTCAGGCAGGGTGCCCACTCGCCCAAGGCCGGTGGCTCGCTCGAGCGCCCCCGGCGTATCGACGTCCACATCCCCCACCGGGCGAATCGGCCTGCCGGGCCGAATCCCGACCAGCTCCGCCAACTTGTCATTGACCCCCGGGCGCGCCGAGTCCGCGTTCGTATGCGCCGCGAACAACGCGCAGCCGCCGCGGATCAGCGTGTGCACGACCTTGCCCTTCGGCGTATTCGCCGCAACAGAGTGCACCCCGCGCAGCAGTAGCGGGTGGTGAACCACCAGCATGTCCGCGCCTTCCTCCAGCGCGCGCTCCACCACGCTCATCGTGCAGTCCAGGGCAAACGCCACCTTGTGCACGGGCTCGTCCGGGTCGCCGCAAATCAGGCCGACCTGGTCCCAGCTTTCGGCGAGTTCGGGCGGGTAGGCGGCCTCGAGTGCCGCGACAATATCTCCTACAGTCTTCGTCGTCATGGCAACTAGCCTACAAACCTGGAATGCTGGTGGGCGTGACACTCCAAACAAACCGCCCGACCGTGCTCTTTGACGTCGACGGCACCATCCTCGACTCCTTCCCAGGAATCCGCGAAGGCTTCCTGCGGGGGCTCGCCGCCATCGACGTCGCCCCGCCCGACGAAGCGTTCATCGCGAAGATCCCGGGGCCGCCCATGCGCGAGTCCTACGAGAAGGCCGGGTGCACGCCCGCGCAAGTCGACGCCGCGATGCAGGTCTACTCCGACTTCATGAGCACCGACGGGTGGCAGCAGTTCACCGTCTTCGACGGCATGGCCGAACTCATCGCCCAGCTTGACCGGGATGGGTTCCGTGTCGGTACGGCGACGTCCAAAAGCGAAACCTTCGCCGAACTCGCGCTGAAGCGCGCGGGCATCTGGCCGCACCTGGACTTCCTCGGCGCCGCCGACCACGAGCGCGGCCGCAGCACCAAGATCGCGGTGCTGGAGTACGTCCACAACACCTTCGCAGCAAAGCGCCCCATCATGGTCGGCGACCGCACCCACGACTTCACGGGTGCCGCCCACTTCGACATCCCGTCCGTCGCCGTGACCTGGGGATACGGCGACGCCGAGGAGTGGGCACAGGCCACCCACACCGCACAAACCGCAACCGAGCTCAAGGAGATCCTCTATGCATATTGATTTCGTGTGCACCGGCAACATTTGCCGCTCGCCCATGGCGGAAGTCATCATCGCCGCCAAACTTGCCGACGCCGGCCTCGCCAACGACGTCCGCGTCACCTCCTCCGGCATCGGCGGCTGGCACGTCGGCGGCCCCGCCGACCCGCGCGCCGTCGCCGAACTCGCCAACCACGGCTACGACGGCACCCGCCACCGCGCCCAACAGTTCGGCGCCAACCAAATCGATGCCGACCTCATCGTCGCCCTCGACACCAACCACGTCTCCGAACTCATCGCCCGCGGCGTCCCCGAATCCCGCATCCGCCTGCTGCGCTCCTTCGACCCAGCCGCCCCCGAAGGCGCCGGCGTCGAAGACCCCTACTACGGCGGCGCCGACGGCTTCCAAACCACACGCGAACAAATCGAAGCCGCCGCCCCAGGTATTATCAGCTGGGTCAAAGCGCAGCTAGACTAGCCGGAGAAAGTACGGAATCTGTGAAAGCGGGAGCAACAATGCAACCTGAAACAGGTGCACAACCATGGTGGAAAACGTTTCTGACCCCAGGCTGGGTCATCGTCGCCATCCTGATCGTGCTGTTCTCCTACTTCGCATTCACCCTGCTGGCGCCCTGGCAGCTCAACAAAAACGAAGCGCTCGTCGAGCGCAATGACCACATCAAGACCGCCTTCGAGCATGACCCGGTGCCGATCGGAGAGGTCGTCGACAAGCAGGGTGCCCTTGCCCCCGGCGCCGAGTGGACCCGCATCACCGCAACCGGCACCTACGCCCAAAACAGCGATGTGCTGCTGCGCCTGCGCCCCATCGACCGCACCCCATCCTTCCAAGTACTGACCCCATTCCGCCTGGACAACGGACAAAGCGTGCTCGTCAACCGCGGATGGGTCCCCGCCATCGGCTCCACCCAAGTCCCCGACATCGACGCCCCACCCACCGGCGAACAAACCATCTCCGGCATGATGCGCGTCGACGAAGGCGTACACCCCTCCGCACCCCTCAACGACCAGGGCTACACCATGGTCTACTCCATCAGCCCAGGTCAAGTCGGCGAACTCACCGACACCGCCCTGGCCAGCCCCTACGTCCAACTCCTGAGCGACTCCCCCGGCGTCCTCACCGCCATCCCCCTACCCATGCTCGAGACCGGCAACCACCTCTCCTACGGACTCCAGTGGATCGCCTTCGGCATCATGGCGCCCGCCGGCCTCATCTACTTCATCTGGGCCGAAACCCGCGAACGCCGCCGCTTCAAAGAAGAACAAGCCGAGCTTCTCGACGCCCCCTCCGAACCCGCCGAGCCTGTTGCTCCCGCCTCCGCCCCCGCTGCTCCCGCTGCTCCCGCTCAGGCGCGGTCCCGCTACGGCACCCAACGGCGCAACCCCTGGGCCAAATCATACGAAAAGGAAGAAGAACGCTAATGCCCCACCAGCTGACCCAACGCGACGTCAAACATCTCGCCCGCTGCCTCACGCTGCTCGGTGACGCCAACATCCACCTCGACGCCGCCGCCGAACCCGCCGACATCGAAGACGCCATCCTCGACGACCTCGACGCCTTCCGCGAAGCCCCGATGACCACGCTGCTCGGCCTGCGCGGACCCCACAACGCCCCGCTCATCGACTCCGTCGTCCACAGCGTCCCCCAAACCGACAACGCCTTCGTCCACCTCCTCGACTACATCGCCCTCGCCGCCAAAGCCCTGCGCGCCGAGCTGCGCGAAGTCGCCGTCTTCCCCGACCCCGACAACATCGAAACCGGCTCCCTCCGCCTGCGCGTCGGCGAGTGGGATGTCACCGACATCGACATCCCGGCCGGTTCTTCTGGTTCTGCTGGCATCCCTGATGCCGAGCTGGCCATCATCGGCGCCCTCATGCCCCTCGACGCCGAAGCCGTCACCTTCCAGGCCCCGCAAGGAGTCGGCGTCGTCCTCGCCGACGTCGTCCCCGGCACGCCACAGGCCAGCATGCAGGCCGTCTTCACCGCCATCGAGGCGGAGCTGTAGGGGTATCTGCGCCCGCTGGGTGTTCGCTGGGCACCACATTTCCGGGCGGTACGTTCGCGACCTGGGGAAATGCACGACTTCCGAGCCGAAATGCCGGGATTTGGTGTGCAATCCCTCAACCAACCGAAAAAGTTCCCACGTCCGGGAGCTATTTTGCGTTTTAGGCCGGTTCGCGTCGACCAACGGTTCCGTTTCGCCAGGTCGCGACGAATGCCCACAAAGATCGTTCCCGGTTTCACAGATCTGCGGGGAACTTTCCTGAGGACCATGCCGACCCATTCCGGTCGAGGTGTTAGAAGCGTGCGATGCAGGTCGCGCCTCCCGCCCGGCCCGGGTCGATTTTCGGCGACCAGCATCGCTCTCCTTGAATCTCACGCTTTTAACCCGGACCAGAAACCTAAGGAAGCTGCCTGAACGTTAGCTGTGCACCACAATCCAGCGCGATCGAGCAACGACCAGGGGAAACGTAAACGCGGCAATCAGAAACCGGGAATTTGGTGCGCGGCCCATAGCGAAGCTGTTTCCTGAACGCTAGCTGTGCACCACAATCCAGCGAGGACAACAACGGCTTAAGGGACATTTTGTGTGTATAAATCTGTCCGGTTTCCTGGGATGACCTCGCCTAACAGTCCGATATGGTTTCCAAAACAGTTCCATTCGCCCGTTTCGAGAAATCAACACCGAATACCACCACACCTGTGGTATAGGGCCCGACCGTGGTGCGGTAAGGCCAATTGCTATGGCAATCACAAACCGGCCGTCTTGCCCACTATGCGGCCACACACTGATAAAAAACGGAACCACAACCGCAGGCACACAACGCTGGCGCTGCCCGAACTGCAACGCATCCACAATCAACCCCCGCGCCCGCACCAACGATGTACGCCACTTCAAAATCTTTCTCGACTGGATCCTTTCCGGGGAACCCGCAGACCGCGTCGCTCAACGACACAAG